>CANRNG010000050.1 GCA_947631935.1 uncultured Erysipelothrix sp. | reverse complement strand
ATTCATGCAGATTATATCGAAAGCGCAAAGGATCAATTGGTTTTTGTTTATGATTATAAACAGAATCAAGTGTTTGAATCGCAAAGTCCTGTTGAAGTAAACGATCAGGAAATGGTCATATTCGATGTTACAAGTCGTCATTTGATTTTGAGTTTGCGTCCCATTGGTAAGGCTCAAGGATTTTGGCATTTATACGTGCTTGGGATCCCAGTTCTTTTTATCTTTGTTTACATCGGATGGAAACACAAAAACAAAATGTCTAAGAAGGCATAACTGTGTTATAATATCTTTATATTTGGAGGAAAAACAATGAATTTAAAAAAATACATCGCAACAATACCTGACTTCCCACAAGAGGGTGTCATGTTTAGGGATATTACGCCTTTAATGGCAGATGGGGCTGCATTTTCTGAAGCTACCAATTTGTTTACAGAATTTGCCAAGAAAGTAGGGGCAGATGTGATTGTCGGTCCTGAGTCTCGTGGTTTTATCTTTGGATGTCCTGTTGCAACAAATTTAGAAATTGGTTTTGTACCAGTGAGAAAACCTGGTAAATTACCAAGAGAAACTGTATCGTTTAAATATGATCTAGAATATGGATCCAATGAACTTCATATTCATAAAGACTCCATTAAGCCGGGTCAAAAAGTGTTGATCATTGATGATTTACTTGCAACTGGTGGAACGGTAGATGCTACTGTCCGCTTGGTACAAGAGATAGGTGCCGAGGTTGTTGGTTGTGCTTTCTTAATTGAACTTTCTGATTTAAGAGGCCGTGACAAACTGAACAATATCGAAATCTATACAATTTTAGATTATTAAACGAAGTGTAAACTTCGTTTTTTGTCTCAATTAAAAGGAGGTGAGTCTATGCCCATGAATATATCATTACAAGTGATCCTAGATGAGGTCAATAAATATATAAAAAATGAAGATAGTATCAAACTTATTACGGATGCATACGAATTTGCGAAAGAAAAGCACAGTGGCCAGTATCGTAAAAGTGGCGAACCTTATTTGGTTCACTTGATGCATGTTGCGCATATTCTTGCACAACTATCAATGTCTCCTATTACCATATCTGCAGGTCTTTTACATGATGTAATTGAAGATTGTGGTGTAAGCGAAAAAGAACTCCAAGAGAAGTTTGGCGAAGATATTGCCATGATTGTCGCAGCGGTTACGAAAATTGGTAATCTTGAGTTTACTGATGAAAAAGAATATCTAGCGGCCAACCATCGTAAAATTTTCATCGCGATGGCCAATGACATCCGTGTTATTTTTGTTAAGCTTGTCGATAGATTACATAATATGCGCACTTTACAATTTCATAAACCTGAAAAACAAATGCGAATTGCGCAAGAAACTTTAGAAGTTTATGCGCCGATTGCCCATAGATTGGGGATCGCTCAAATTAAAAATGAGCTTGAGGACTTAAGTTTTCAATATCTTCATCGTGATAAGTATTATGAGATTGCGCGATTGGTTGAAATGCGTAAGGTTGAGCGTGACGCACAAATTACCCATATGATTACCAATATATCTCAGATGTTACTTGAGAATAATATTAAATTTAATATTTTTGGGCGTTCTAAGCATTTATATAGTATTTATAAAAAAATGGAAACCCGTCACCGTCGTTTTGATGAAATTTTGGATTTACTTGCGATTCGGATTGTAACCGAATCGGAACTCAATTGTTACGAAGTGTTGGGATATATTCATGCTGAGTATCGCCCCATTCCGGGAAGATTGAAAGATTATATCGCAATGCCCAAATCCAATATGTATCAATCCTTACATACAACCATTGTGGGGGATGAAGGGACTATTTTTGAGATTCAAATTCGTACTTATGAAATGGATGAAATTGCTGAGCGCGGGGTTGCTGCGCACTGGCGTTATAAAGAAGGCAGTGTTGCAAAACCCATTAAAGGTCGTAAGGAGATTGAAGATCGCCTTGCGTGGTTCAAAGATTTCAATATGATGACCGATGATATGGACGAGGACGCGGGTGACTTTATGGATCTCTTGCGTAAGGATATTTTTGAAGCCAATATTTATGTTATGACGCCCAAGGGGCGTGTCATTGATTTACCCAATTCAGCAACGCCGATTGATTTTGCGTATCGTATTCATACTGAAGTGGGTCATCAAACCGTTGGGGCCATCGTTAATGGAACCCTGGTTCCTATAAACACCCCGCTAAAGACAGGTGATGTGGTTTCAATCACGACCAATAAAAACTCAGGTCCTTCTGAGGATTGGTTGAAAGTGGTGAAGACCAGTCATGCTCGTAATAAAATTCGTCAATATATTTTACGTAAACAACATGAAGAAAAAGACAGCCTCATTCAAAAAGGGGAACAAATGTTCCGCGAAGAAGCCAAGCGCCGTAATATTGATGATAAGGAAATCAAACATTCTAAGCGTCTTGAATCGATTTTAAGTCAATTCTCGGTGAATTCTGTGAATGACTTGATGTTTGCGATTGCAACCAAGGCCTTATCACTGCAGTCGGTATTTGAAAAGTTATCGATTCATAAAATTCCGTTAGATGACGCTGAACGATTTGAAAAATTATTGAAACAAAGTACTACCCAACGAAAACCGCAAGGGGATAGCGGCGTTCGTGTCAAAGGGATTGATTCGATGATGGTTTCAATGTCCAAATGTTGTTCACCTGTATATGGGGATGATATTATTGGATATGTAACCAAGGGTCAGGGGGTCAAGGTACACCGTAAAGATTGCCCCAACATTGTGAATGAAACCAAGCGTTTGATCGATGTTTATTGGGAAACTGAATTTCAACATGGTGACTATGAAACCGTCCTTAGCATTTTTTCTACTGACCGAAACTTCTTGTTGACGGACCTTGTTACGACGGCTTCTCAATTAAAAGTGAAGTTGACCGCTGTAAATTCTGAATTGGATGAAGATAAAGTTCACGTTACCACCACCATGCGTGTGGTCGTGAATGATTCCCAACATTTGCGTAACCTTGTCGCAAATCTTAGAAAAGTTGACTCAGTGGTTCGTGTTGAAAGAAAAATCTTATAATCAATTGAAAAGAGTACATTCTTATGTTATCTTATTCATATACATTCGTTTGACTGTGACTGAATCAAGCTACATTGTAAAGAGAGATACCGCTTTGGTGAAAGGTATACTTTGGAATTTGATGTGACCCACAGAAGGAAGATACCTGAATTATTAGTAGGGATATCCGTATATCTGCGTTAAAGATTAAGTATAAAAAAAAGGTGGTACCACACGTTTCGTGTCCTTGGGATCATCTTTTATTTTTATTTTTTAAGAAAGAAGGAGTATTGTTATGTCAAATATGTTTAAAGCACCACGTGGGACTCAGGATGTCTATGGTGAAACGATGCAAACTTGGAAAAAGATCGAAGAGATTGCACGAGATCTTTGTACAAGATACCATATCACAGAGATTAAAACCCCCATTTTTGAACATACCCAAGTTTTTGATAGGGGTAATGATGCCTCTGATGTTGTGAATAAGGAAATGTATACTTTTGAAGATCGTGGTGGTCGTTCATTGAGTTTGAAACCTGAGGGAACTGCCGGGGTGGTGCGTGCTTATGTTGAACACAAACTGTATGCACAAGGAACAGCAGTTCAAAAGTATTTCTATATTTCACCCAATTTCAGATATGAAAGACCCCAAAAAGGACGCATGAGAATGCATTATCAATTTGGTGTTGAGTATTTTGGAGAAAAGAGTGCTTACGCTGATGTGGAAGCAATGTTGTTGGGGCTCAAAGTTTTGGATGAACTGGGACTTCATAATTATAAATTGGTCATCAATACTTTGGGTGATGCTGAAAGTCAGATGAAGTATCGTGAGATATTGGTAGATCACTTTGCGCCTTATATTGATGATATGGGTGAAGACAATCAACGCCGCTTCAAACAAAATCCGTTGCGAATTTTAGATGATAAATATTACCAAGACCATGAAGCTTTGATTAATGCACCCACAAATAGAGATGCTTTAAATGAAGCCTCGTCTGAATATTTTAAAACTGTTTGTGATACCTTAGACAGTTTGGGTGTTTCTTACGAAGTGAATCCAAAACTGGTACGGGGTTTGGATTATTACCACCATACAGTTTTTGAAGTTATTTCTACCGATGATAATGCCGGTGCCCAAAGTACCATCTTTGCGGGAGGTCGTTATGATAAGCTTGTCGAACACTACGGTGGCCCCAGTGTCAGTGCATTTGGATTTGGGATGGGGATTGAGCGCTTGATGGTTTTCTTAGAACTTGCCAACATAGATATCGCGGATAAAACTTCCTTGGATGCGTTTATCATGCCTTTAGACATAGAATCCAATGCCTTGTCATTAAAAGCGGCTCAGGCTTTAAGGGATTTGGGTTATACTGTAGACATGGACTTTAACAATCGCTCCATGCGGGCACAGTTTAAACTGGTGGATCGTACGCAAGCGAAAGTTGCTATTTTGTTGGGGGATGCAGAAGTAAAAGAAAATAAATTAACATTGAAACATATAGAAACACAGTCACAAGTCACCATCGAATTTGAGGCACTTGAGTCTGTTATGAAAAATTGGTTAGGAGAGAAATAATGGAAAGAACACACCATAATGGTAATTTAAGAATTGAGAATGTGGATGAAACAGTTCATTTGGTCGGTTGGGTCGCCAAAAGACGTAACTTTGGGTCGATTGTTTTTATCGATTTACGAGATCGATCAGGCATTGTTCAGTTGGTTGTAAATCAGGATGCTTTTCCGGTCATTGAAAAAGTTCGAAGTGAATATATTTTATCGATAAGTGGGATTGTGCGTGAACGTCAAGATAAGAATCCGAAGTTGTTGACGGGTGATGTAGAGATTGATGTTCAAGCGATTGAAGTTGTGAATTCAGCCAAACAAACACCGATGATTATTGCGGATGACACCGATGCATTAGAGGATACACGATTGAAATATCGTTACCTTGACTTAAGACGTCCGATTATGCAAAATCGTTTGATGACACGAGCTAAAATTACTTCCAATATGCGTAATACATTGGAATCTATGGGCTTCATTGATGTTGAAACACCCATGCTCACCAAATCTACACCTGAGGGTGCACGTGAGTATTTGGTGCCTTCAAGAGTGCATCCAGGGGAGTTTTATGCCTTGGCCCAATCGCCTCAAATTTTCAAACAATTGTTGATGATTGGTGGTTTTGAGAGATACTACCAAGTTGCCCGTTGTTTTAGAGATGAAGACTTAAGAGCAGACCGTCAACTTGACTTTACTCAAGTTGATATTGAAGCATCATTCTTGTCTCAAGATCAATTTATGGCCCTTGTAGAAACAGTCGCTTCAAATGTCATGGTGGATGTCCTTGAATTAGAACAACCTGAATTTCCGCAAATTAAATTTGTGGATGCCATGAATCATTATGGCAGTGACAAACCGGACTTACGTTTTGAGCTTTTATTGCAAGATTTTAATGCTGTCTTTAGTAATTCTGAATTTAAAGTATTCTCAGATATTTTAAATACCGGGGGTGTGCTTAAAGGTTTAATACTAACTGGAAATCACGCAGATACTTTTACACGTAAGGTGATTGATAAGTATACCGACTTGGTGAAAAAGAATGGTTTAATGGGTCTTGTGGTGCTTAAGTATCAAAATCATGAATTCAGTGGCTCTGCTGCAAAGTTTGTTTCTGAATCAGAAAAAGAGGCCTTAATCCGTGAATACAACCTTCAAGAGGGGGATGTTCTCTTTATTGGATCGGGTGCATGGGAATCTTGCGCAAACGCAATGGGTGCCTTAAGACTTCAATTGGCTAAAGACTTTGATTTGATCCCTGAAAACACCTTTAAATATGCTTGGGTTGTGGATTTCCCCATGTTTGAAGAAGATGAGGAAGGAAACTTGGTTGCAAGACACCATCCCTTTACAGCGCCCAAAGCTGAAGATGTAGAGAAACTGGATTCTAAACCTTTAGAAGTAATTGCTCAAGCCTATGACCTTGTTTTAAATGGGTTTGAAATTGCGGGTGGATCGATGCGTATTTACCAACAAGAATTACAAGAAAAGATGTTTGGGTTGATTGGCTTTACACCTGAACAAATCCAAAAACGATTTGGCTTCTTTGTGGATGCATTTCAATATGGTACACCTCCTCATGGTGGAATTGCTTTTGGATTAGACCGCTTTGCAATGGCATTAACCCATTCAAACTCAATCAGAGACGTTATCGCATTTCCAAAGAATGCTTCAGCGCGTTGTCCATTGACCAATGCACCTTCACCTGCAACAGATGTACAATTGGAAGACCTTCATTTAACGATTAATCGTAAAGAAAATTAATTTTAGCAAAAGGTTGACATCTATTTGAATTTAGCTATAATGTAATTACATTGAAACAAGCGATGAAAAGAAGAGTAGGTTTATGAAAACTTTACAGAGAGCTTACATGTGGTGGAAGTAAGTAAGTGGCAGTGAACTGAATATGGTCTTGGAGCTGTGGGATTGAGATTTTTTATATAAATTTAGATCCAACCGGGTTGGCCCGTTATAGCGATAGAGTTTGATAGAACTCGAAGAGGTGTTGGCTGTGAGGTTAACACGAATTAAGGTGGTAACATGAGAGCACGCTCATCCTTATGGATGACGTGCTTTTTTTCATACCAAGGAGGATTATAAGATGAAAAAAATATTAAGTATACTCGTTGTATTGTTGGTGCTTGTAGGTTGTGGTGCTTCAAAGGACAAAGGTGATACCGGTCAATTGGAGAAGATTGTATTGGGTGGGACTTCTTTACCCCACGCTGATTTCTTAAGACAGTTAAAAGCACCATTGGAAGCTTTGGGTTATGAACTTGAAGTCATTGAGTTTGATGACTATGTTGCTCCCAATAAATCACTTGAAAATGGGGAGTTGGATGCAAACTATTTCCAACATATTCCTTATTTGACAAACTTTAATGATGAACATGGTACAGATTTGGTGCCTTTAATTAAGGTTCATTATGAGCCGATTGCTATTTATAGCGGTTCTAAAGAGAGTTTAGATGCTGTTGAAGCTGATGATGTGGTTGTGGTACCTGATGATGCTACCAATTTACCCCGTGCACTTAAATTGTTGGAAGAATTGGGTTGGATTACTTTAAATGATAACCGTGATACCGCCACACTCAATGATATTGTTACTTACCATGTTGCGATAGAAATTCGTTTGGTAAGTGCTGAGAATACACCCAAACTCTTAGAAAGTGCTGCTTATGGTGTGGTTAACGCAAACTGGGCGCTCACTGGAAATATTACTGATCGTGGTCTACAAGCGGAAACCATTGATGATGCTACCATCGCTAATATTGTGAATGTGATTGCAGTAAGAAATGGGGAAGAGTCCTCCGATAAGTCTTTGGCGATTCTTGAGGCTTTAAAAGACGAAGCGGTCTTAAAATATATTAAAGAGACTTATGCTCCTGCGGTTATCTCTGTGCTTGATTAAAGTGTACTTCGGTACACTTTTTTTTAGGCTTTCATTAAAAGATGTCGTAATTGATAAGGGTGATAGATATGAAAATTAAAGAGATACCCTTGGATTTAAGGCCGCGAGAAAAAGCGATGCGTTTGGGCTTTGATAATCTGAGTGATCGGGAACTTTTGGCTTTGTTTGTGCGCCAAGGCACAAAAAAGCATTCAGCCCTCAGTGTTGCTGATGAGATTTTAAAGATTTGTAAGTCTTTGAATGGTCTGAATAAAATTGATCGGGATGCACTTTTACAAATTCCAGGTATATCTCATGTGAAAGCAACAGAAATGCTGGCGTTGGTGGAAGTGAGTAAGCGCATGATTCAGCCCAAGAATTATGAAGTTTTGCAGGTTGATGAGCCCAGTGCGCTGGTGTCTTGGTTAAATTTAGAAGTGGGCTATTCGTTACAAGAATACTTCATTGCAATTTACCTGGACAAACAAAATCGTTTATTGGGTCATTCTCGATTATTCAAGGGAACCCTAGATCGTTCTGTGGTTCATCCCCGCGAGGTATTTAAAGAAGCCGTTAAATTGAGTGCTTCTCGCATCATCTTGGTTCACAACCATCCCAGTGGATCTTTGACACCGAGTCAATCGGATATGGATACCACAGCGATGTTGGTAGATGCTGGACATATGATGGGAGTTTATATTTTGGATCATTTAATTGTATCGGAAGGGTCATTTGTATCAATTCGTCAGAAAATGCCGCACTTATTTGTGATAGATACGTAAAAAACTTGTGAACGCCCGTTTATGAGTTTAACTTTGACTTAAAATCTTGTATAATTAACCAAGGTGATACAGTTGAAAAAAGAAACAGTGCTAACTAAATTTTTATTGAATATTATTGTGGCGTTAATAATCTCCTTGGTGGGGTTTAATTTATTGCGTCACACACAATTTTACCGTACGACGGATCAAGAAGTGTACGGTTTTTTCTCGATGGTTCGTTATGCTCTGTTTGAGTACCCTGCTGAAACTTTTGCCAACATTACCCATGATTATATTTCCTTTTGGGAAAAACGGGGTGAAAATGACAGCTTGAGACAATATATTGAAACTGTATCGGATTGGGAATTGAAAGAAAAACTCTATTTAGAAGAAATTGAAAATTTGAAAGCACTCAATGGTTTGGACAGTGTTTATTCTGATATTGAAATGATTTCGGGTCGTGTTATTGATCGCTCATTTGAATCTTGGAACCGTGTTGTTACCATTGATATTGGTGAAAAAGATGGGGTCTCTGTTAATGATGGGGTTATCTCATCCCATGGTATGGTTGGAAAAGTCATTTTGGTTAATGAAAATAACAGTATTGTTTCTCTTTTAACATCCAATGATGATCATACTAAAATTTCTTTAATTATTGAGATCGATGAAAATACTTTTGTTTCAGGGATTTTAAATAACTATGATTACAATTCACAAACCTTTGATATCCAATTGATGGATTCCAGTGATGCTTTAAGAACGAATCAAAGAATTTTAACCTCTGGGCTGGGCGGCCATTTTCCAAAAGGTTTGTACTTTGGAGAAGTTTCTGAAATCAGACAGGTGGCAGATGGTGTTGGGATTTCGGTTAAAGCAAATTCAGATGTGAATTTTAATGCAATTGAGTATATTCGGGTTGTGAAGACACCATGAGATATACGCGCTTTATCCATGGCCTATTTCTTTTGAGTTTATTGGCGCTTGATTTTGTGATTCAAGCGATCTTCAATTCTTTTGGAGATCCTAAAATTTTATTTGTAAGTCAACTTCATTTATTGGGACTTTTGATGATGACCAATAAGGACAGTCGTTTTGAAATTACAGTCAAAGTCTTAGTTGTCTGTTTTGTGATGGACATGTTGCATTACCAAAGTTTTCCTATTTTTTATATGAGTTATGGTATTTCGGCCATTGTGATTCGCATTTGGTATCGTCATATTGGTGAAACAGTTTTGGAGTTGAGTCTTTTGATGGCTTTGGGCCTTTTTATTAAAGAGGCAATCATGTACGCCATGATTTATATTTTCAAACAACAATACATTCCGTTTCAAACTTATTTAGTGGATAGAACTGTATGGGTGATTTTTGGTAATTTGCTGTTTTTGCCCATTGTGTATCGGTTGTTCAATTATGCAAATAAGCTTATCAATAAAATAACTTATCGTTAGGCTCTAAAATGGGTTATAATAGTTGTAGTGAGGTATTTATGAAACGTATTTTAAATAAAGCAATATTAACAGTCTTGTCCTTGTTTACTTTAACGGGATGTATTCAAGGCTCTTTGGACATTGTAGTGACCAATTATCCCTTGCAGTTTTTAGTTGAAAAAATTGCAGGTGAACGGGTTAATGTGATTCGTTTGGACACAGGCGACATTGCGCAGCGTGCTCAGATAGTAGAAGATTATGAAACAGTCTTAAAGGATGCGGATGTAATTTTCTATATTAGTGAAGCACAACCTTATTTCTTACTCTATGAAGATGCCTTGAATTCAGCCAGTGCTGAAATGGTTGATTTATCACATTACGCAAAATTATATGATTTTAAACGTTACCAAAATATTACCATTGCGGGTCAAAATACTACGATAGAAGGCCCTTATTACGAAACTTCATTATTGGATCATTACGATATGTATAGTTCAGATCCTATCTTATGGATTGATCCCATCGCCATGACATCGATGGGGCGTTCTGTTTTAGATTATCTTGTCACAAAATATCCTGACCAAGCTTCTTATTTTAAAGATAATTTTGAAGCTTTGGAAATTGAATTGGTCCGTCTTTATGCGGATTATCAAGCTTTAAGAAATGTGGAATCTCAGATTTCTTTTGTGAGTTTGACACCTACCTATGGTAATTGGCAAAAGAGTTATGGTGTGAATATTTACCCACTTGTTTTGTCTAAATATGGTGTTTTACCAGATGAGGCATTGTTGAATGTCTATCGTGATCGTATTCAAGCAGATGGTGTTAGTTATATTGCCTTTGATAGCAATATGCCTGATGATTACACGAGATTGTTCAATCAAATTAAGACTGAACTTGATTTAACGCAAATTAATCTCCATAATTTATATAACCTAAGTGCTTCAGATATCGAAAATAATGAAGACTATATTTCATTGATGTATCAAAATTTGGAAACGTTGATGTCCTTGGGTGAAACGGCTAACGAAGATGAAATTGATTACCCTTAGGCAATAGTTTAAGGGTTTTATTTTAAGATGAGGGAGAGTTTATGAGAAAAATTTTATTAATTGATGGAAATTCAATGTTATTTAGAGCCTATTATGGGACCCTTACTCGTGGTCTGATGACCAGTGCCGCAGGTGTTCCAACGAATGCTGTCTATGGATTTTCAACCATGTTAAATAAGGCATTGGAGTTATTTGAACCAACCCATATCTTGATCGCCTTTGATACGGGTGATAAAACATTCAGACATGATCTTTTTACAGATTATAAGGGAACCCGCAAGGAAGTGGATGAAGCCTTGGTTTCACAATTTGCTTTAATACGGGAATTTTTAGATGCTGCCAACATTCATCGTTTGGAACTTTCAGGGTATGAAGCTGATGATATCATTGGTACCTTGGCTAAAAAATTCTCAAATGATGAAGTGGATGTCTTAACCAGTGATCGTGATTTACTGCAGGTTATTGATAAACATACCGATGTTTTATTGATGAAAAAAGGGTT
>CANRNG010000049.1 GCA_947631935.1 uncultured Erysipelothrix sp. | reverse complement strand
GTGGACTCTTAAATCAAAGACTGTTCTTCGAATAACGTTCATAATCAATATATTAAGTAGATGATCAATCATGATTTGGTTAAACATTTCTTTATTTTAACAGTATTTATTTTTGATTGTGATTGTGACATTATTTACATTCTTTTTTGCAATCTTCTTTGCGAATGTTTTGGTTCGAGACAATATAAAGGGGAAGCATTTCTTTAGAGTTATATTCTATATTCCAAATATTCTGTCAGTAGCGGTTATTTCGGCAGTATTTGCACAAATTTATGCAGTAGATCAAGGTGGGCTTATCAATTCGATAATTCGAATTTTTAAACCAGATACCTGGAAGAGCATTCAATTTTTGGGGAATTCAAGTATTGTGCTATATTCCATAGCCGGTGCCATGGTATGGCAAGCGATTGGATATTATATGGTTATGTATATGGCAAGTATTGGTTCCATTTCAGAGCATCTCTATGAAGCAGCTGAAATTGAAGGGGCCTCAAAAACCCAACAGTTTTTCCAAATAACCCTACCCTTGATTTGGTCAAACATAAGAACAACACTGACATTCTTTGTGATCAGTACGATTAATATGGCATTCTTATTTGTCAACATTTTAACCAGTGGTGGACCCGGTGGATCCAGTGAAGTGTTCTTAAGTTATTTATATCGTCAGGCTTATAATAATGCATCCTATGGTTATGGTATGGCCATTGGTGTGGTTGTATTTTTGTTCTCGTTTGGACTCAGTGCTATCTTAAATAAGATTACTGATCGCGAACCAATTCAAATGTGAGGTAAATGATGGAAAAGAAAAAACAAACAAATCTGTATAAGATTTTTATATACGTTGCCTTAATTACTTTAGCGATTTCCATAATTATTCCGTTGGGTTGGGTCTTACTGGCATCCATTAAAACCAACCAAGAATTCTATTTGAATCCATGGAAATTACCAGATGGATTTCATTTCCAAAACTTTATAGATGCGTTTCAACGCGCAAAAATGGGTCAGTATTTTTTGAATTCAGTGATTGTCACTGCCATGGGTATTGTTATTTTACTCGTAGTCGCATTACCCGCGGCGTATGTATTGGCAAGATTTGAATTTAAATTTAAGAAACTCATCAATGTGATGGTTATGGGCGGGCTTTTCATTAATGTTAACTATATTGTGATTCCGATTTTCTTGATGTTATTGGATTGGAATCGATTGGCAAAAAAATATTTTGGATTATCCAGTTTATTCATCAACAATCGCTTTGTATTGGCAGTGGTATATGCTGCAACAGCATTACCATTTACCATTTATCTATTAAGAAGCTATTTCAGAACGTTACCGAAAGCATTTGAAGAAGCAGCTTGGATTGATGGTGCGAGTCATTTTCAAACGATGTTCAAAGTCATGATACCCATGGCGAAACCAAGTATTATCACAGTTATATTATTCAATTTTCTGGCATTTTGGAATGAGTATATCATCGCCTTAACTTTAATGCCAGGCGAAATGAAGACCTTGCCAGTTGGTTTGGTAAACTTGCAACAAGCGGCGCGCGGTGCCGCAAATCCAGGACCACTTTACGCAGGTCTGGTGATTGTCATGCTACCTACTCTAATTCTCTATATGTTTGTTCAAAGAGAATTAACCCAAGGTATGACTTTAGGAGGAATTAAAGAATAATGAAAAAAGATATTAAACACGGGCGATTAACGCTACCAACAGAGTTGGATTTCTTAGAAGAAACGCAAGAACTGCTCGAGAAATGGGGGGCAGATGCAATTCGTAACAGTGATGGAACTGAATTGGATGAAACATTATTAAATCTGGACGCAAAGGTGTATTCAACATATTTTGTAGCACGTGGTGATAATGAATTTGCACTTCAGCATCTAGACGAAACACAACAAATATTTGTAAGAACAGATTACCACACTGCGACATCAACAACACTGGAAATCAATGTTCAAGATGGGTTTTTAGAAGAACAGATTGTTCCAGATACAACCCACGATCCAAAAAAATGGTGGCAAGTACACAACCGTACAACGGATGAATTGGTCGATGTTTCTGATTGGAGTGTTGACACTGAAACCAATATTGTTACGATTAAAAATACAGAACCCTTCCATGAGTATACAGTAAATGTCTTGGTATATATGCGATGGGATCCAACCCAAATGTACAACCATATTACAAATAATTGGGGTGACAAAGCCAAAGAAATTCCATTTGATGTCCGTCAACCCAATTCGCAAGAGCATATGAAAAAAGCCTTGCGTGCATGGTGTGAAGCCAATCCCAAAGTGGATGTTGTGCGTTTTACCACGTTCTTCTATCACTTTACACTATTCTTCAACGATAAACGTAAAGAGAAGTTTGTAGATTGGTTTGGATATGGTTCATCCGTATCACCAAGGGCACTCGAAGCCTTTGAAGCAGAATATGGATATAGACTCTATGCTGAAGATTTCGTTCAGAATGGTGCCTATAATACTACCTTTGTCCCACCAAGCAAAAAATATTTAGACTATATTGACTTTCAACAGCGATTTGTTGCTGAACAAGCAAAAGCATTGGTTGAAATTGTGCATGAATATGGCAAAGAAGCCATCATGTTCCTGGGCGATAATTGGATTGGTACAGAACCTTATGGACCCTATTTTAAAGATATTGGTTTGGATGCAGTTGTTGGTAGTGTTGGCGGTGGACAAACCCTACGTCTTATCTCCGATATTCCCCACGTAAAGTATACAGAAGGAAGATTCCTACCCTATTTCTTCCCAGACACCTTTTTTGAAGGGAACGATCCAACGATCGAGGGCATCGATAACTGGATTACAGCACGACGCGCAATTATGCGTAAACCAGTTAGCAGAATAGGCTATGGCGGTTATCCGAGTTTGGCATATAAATTTCCAAAATTTGTAGATTTTGTGGCGAATACTGCAGATGAATTTAGAACAATTCTAACCAATATTGAAGGAAAGAAGCCACATTCAAAGAAAACAGTGGCAGTCCTAAATGCATGGGGAAAACTCAGAAGTTGGCAAGCATTTATGGTTGCACATGCGCTTCACTATAAACAAATCTATTCATATATGGGAATTCTAGAATCACTCAGTGGTTTGGATGTAGATGTTGAATTTATCTCATTCGAAGATATTAAAGCTGGTATTCCAGAACATATCGATGTCATTATCAATGCTGGAGATGCACATACTGCATTCTCAGGTGGCGCGGTATGGGATGATCCAACATTCGTTTCAAATCTAAGAAAATGGGTTTACGAAGGCCATGGATTCATTGGTGTCGGAGAACCAAGCGCTTATGAAAAAGGCGGACGCTTTTTCCAACTAGCAGATATTCTAGGCATTGACAAAGAGTTGGGTTATACATTGTCAGTCGATAAATACTTCGATAAAACTTTGGCATCACATTTTATCACTGAAGATTTAAAAGGTGATTTCAATTATGGTGAACAAATAAACAATACGTATGCATTAACTGAAAATGTTGAAGTCATAAAAATGGATAATGAAAATGTAACACTCAGTGCGAATACTTATGGTAAAGGACGCGGTATTTACATGATGGGGATACCCTATAGCCATGAAAATACGCGTATTCTCAACCGTACGATCTTCTATTCTTTGCAAGAAGAAGATAAATTCAAACAATTTCTGTCACTAAACATTCATACAGAATTAAACGTTTATAAAGAAGGTCATAAAGTGGCACTTCTTAACAATACAAATGAAGTACAGTTGACAACCGTTTATGATGGACACGGTAATGCACAGGATATTACATTACAACCAGCAGAAATCAAATGGGGTGAACTCAATGAACAAACGCTTGAGATTACTTTCTAATCTACTTATATTTGGATTGGGAATTTGGTTGATTGTTTCAAATAAAAGCAGTATCGGCATTTATAGTTTGTTGAAAATGTTCTTAGGATTGGCGATTCTATTCTTTCTATTATGGCGTTATAATCGAAAATATATTTGATATAGGTACTGGACTTAGTTCCAGTGCCTTTTTATATGCAATAAGTTTAATTGATTGACGATATTTTGTCTCACTGTCAAACGTACTTTTTTTATTGCTCAGTGGAGTCATTAGTTTAATATTTTTTTGTGATGTTTTTTCAAGTGCTTCGTAGGATTTCAGACCCTGGACCCATTCATCTGCAACCACAAGTAATAATGATTCTTCAGTTAGATTGGTTTGTTTTTAAGTTTTTCAATTAACTTTTTAGAGTTGGATAAAACGGCTTTTGAAGTCACAACGATTTTACTCGATCATGCTTTCACTTCAATTTCCCAAATTATAATTGATATGATAGAATTATATAAGTAGCATGGATTAAAATGGGGTGATACAATGATCAAAATAGCATTTGTTGATGATGAGAAATCAATGCATTCTGTTATTGTTGACGCACTTAGAAAGTCTCGAGTGTTCGATGAAATTGAGTGGGATTATAAGTCCTATTATACGAGTGAGACATTTTTAGATGATGAATCAAGTCATCAATTTGATATTATGCTTTTAGATATTGAACTTCCTGGACTCAGTGGTATTCAACTTTCGAAACAAATGCAAATAACACACCCTCATACAAAAATTATTTTTTTAACATCCTATGAGAATCATTTAAAATATGCATATGGATTAAATGTTTTTCGATATATTATGAAAGAAGACATACATGATGAATTGCCGCGATATATAAGAGAACTCATTGAAATTATAAGAGAGTCAAAACCTAAAATCCTAAAGTTTAAAACACTTGATGGACAGCTAATGTGTCAAGAAAATGAGATTTTATGTGTCTTATTTGAAAGGCGTCGTCCTGTAATATA
This sequence comes from uncultured Erysipelothrix sp., assembly GCA_947631935.1. GTDB lineage: Bacteria > Bacillota_I > Bacilli_A > Erysipelotrichales > Erysipelotrichaceae > Erysipelothrix. The sequence continues at coordinate 6,390 of CANRNG010000049.1, read as the reverse complement.
TACAAAAGATATAAAATATCCGATATTAAGAATGTCATTAAAGGATGTTTATGATAAACTTGATAAAAGTTATTTTGTAATGCCGCACTCAGGAAGTATTGTTAACGTAAAGTATATTAAAACACTATCTAAAAAATCTTTAAAAATAAAACACTTGAACTCTGAGATTATTATCTCTAGAGGACGCTATCAACATGTTTTTAATAAGCTTGCACAATACGAACGTGTAATGACAGGGAGACTTATATGAAAGAAATTTTAGAATTCTCATATACTTTTCTGGATATTATTCTGCTTCACTATTACTGCACAATCTTTTTAAAGCGTCGGAATTTAACTAAAGTCTCGTACACAATAGTTTTTATAACAACTGTATTATTGGTTCATGGTGTAACGACAAGTGATCGGTATACGAATGCTGGCACTGTTATTGGAAATTTAATAATTTTCGGCTATGGTCTTGTATTATTTAGAGGAAATATATTACACCGAATTGGAATTGTATTTGCCTATGTAGTTGTAACCGGACTGTCAACACTCGCGGTTACTTCATCTGCACTTTTGATTCCGAGTATAAGCCAAATTGATCTTTTCGAAAATTTATTTATTCGATCAGGGGTTGTAATATCAATTAAAACATTAGTGTTATTTACAGGACTTGTTGTACGAAGAGTCTTGAATATAAAACAAGATACGTTGAATCTCAAAAAGTTCCTACTATATCTGTCTATACTGTTTATAATTCTAATACTCCTTTTTGATTTTCTATTTTTGAATAGTCTCATTCCAAAGAAATGGTTCGCGATATTGATGTCGCTTATATTTGTAATCGGTGTATCAATACTAACTTTTTTACTATACAAGTATTTTGATATAAAAGACAAGAATAGGAAAACGGAAATGCAATTGCATGAAGCACTGCTAAAAAATCAAGTGTATATTCAAAATGCGCAACAACAATTGGAATTATCAAAATTAAAACATGATCTTAAAAATCATTTAATAACACTTGATAGTCAGATCAAGGATAACCGCAATCAAGATGCCATTGAATATTTAGAGAAATTGTTTGTACTTCCAAGTCTGAAAACATATGTTCAGTCTAATAATGAAATTGTAAATGCCATCATCAACTACAAAATTGCAGAACGTCCGGATGTTAAACTAAGGGTAAACTATGACGCAGGAGCATATAATGTCCCAAGTGATAAAATGACAATAATTCTTGGGAATGCATTAGATAATGCAATTGAGGCAGTAAGTTTGTTACCCAAAAAACAAAGAGAAATCGAAATTAACTTATTTGAAGGAGATCATTTCATTAATATTGTAATGAGCAATAGGTTCTTCAAAAAACCGATAATTATCGATAATGACTTGATGTCATCTAAAGGCAAAAATCGTATTGGCATCGGTATGCGAAATATTAGAGAAACCGTTTCTATATTAGATGGAATTGTAAATGTTGAAATTACTGATACTATTTTTAAATTGACGATTCAAATAAAAAAAGATGCAACTTAAGCAACAAAATATGCAATTTAAACAATGAGCCAGTTTTTTTAAAAAAGATGTTATAAGGTAAACACAGGTGATCTTATGAGAAAAACTGCAGATTGGATTGGTTTATGGCTCTTTAAAAAGTCATACATCCAAGAAAAAGATATTGGACAAATTAGCTTTGCACTTGAAGTTGTCATTAATAATTTTGTTACATTTTCAACCATAGCTTTGATTGGGTTTATAACAAAAAATATTTTTTACACTTTATTGTTTCTATTTGTCTTTATTGGGTTTCGAACGATACGGGATCAATACCATGCAGATACTTTCTTAAAGTGCTATACACAAACTATTGGTTTGTATCTTTTTTGTATATCCATATCTCATTTTAGTTCGTCAAATTATCAACCATTGATGGCGGTAGTCGTTACGACGATCAATGTTTTAATGTTATTCATTTATGAAGGGAGAATTAAAGGAGACGTTCGTTTCTTGTTGAATGATAAATTCATAATTAATTATCTGATGCTTTGCTTGATTTGCTATTTATTAGTATTGAAATCAATTCCAGATATAGCACTATTTCTATCACTTTTAGAGTTTATGATTGCTGTTACATCCATAACATTTATTGATCGTTATGACTAATAAAGGACAATTTAATCAACCAAACTTGCAGTTTAAACAATTAACAACATAATAATTGTTGAAAATGTTACATTGTGGTTAAAGTAGGGAGGTGATAATATGAAGTTTATAATTGCTTCATTGTTCGATATCGCGAATCGAGCAGAATCGTTGTCGCTTTGGAATTTCTATAAACCAAAACGACGTGCTTAATTAAATGTCTATCAATCTAAAGGAGGTAAGCAGTATGAATGCAAGATTGAAGAAAGTAACTTTAATATTAATTCCAATGCTACTAATGAGTTCGTTAATTATGATGATAGCTGTTGATGCGTCTTCTATGTTAGTAGATAGTGGGAGTTTAACCACTGGTCAAAGTGTGACGGGAAATCATGGACGATATTATGCAGAAACAAGGTCCAATTATAATGGTATTACGGGGGCGATTTTAAATCCTCATGCTGGCGCAACCGTTGAAGTACGTGAAAGCGGCGGCACTTGGAAAACAAACACAAGAAATGGTGCCGGAACGGTTGAGGTAAGTATTTTGGGAAGATCATTCCAACACAGATACACAGGATATGGTCCGATTAATTAACGGATTGGGCATAATTGGAAAAGATTAATGTGTACAGTCTGATATTTATCAGACTGTACAATCGTGTTAAAAAAGAGGAGATTCAAAGTGAAACGTATAAACGCAGTTTTCGTAGTATTACTTGTTTTACTCGTCTTCAACATAAATTGGAATACATTTAATGAAGCCTATCAAGATATGCTATTTTTAATAGGATACAATCAAATACTTGAAGAAGGGTATGAACGTATAGATATTACGATATCCACGCATGCTTTAGAAACAGATGCATACAGTGTTAGGGAAGATATGGTCTCTTTCTTAAATAAACAGGATTATCTCGGATATATCTCAACAAGAAATGAGGTCGTTGGAGAAGTAAGAGAACGGGCACTTTATATTTCATCTGATAATCTTGATTTTCTGAATCATCTGTACTTTTATGAAGATTTGGATATTGACTTTAAATCAGAAAATGAAACGCAATACATTACTAACGATTTAAATGATGATGCATTTCATATTAAGTATTTAGATCAATCTTTTCATGATGTTAAAGGTGAATTTCCAAGAAGTAAATATGTGTACAGACCGATTTATCAAATACTTGAATCGCGCGAAAACCTTTACGACGAGCAAATCGGGATGGTTTTTGTGGTGCCAACTTCAGAAGTAACAAGATTAAAAGAGCTGCTTAGTAGCGAGTTTCTTGTTAAGTATGGTATTTGTGATGTGAACAACTTGGATTGTCAAGATGAAATGATATTCAACACATCATATCTTGTCAATTTCTACGAAAATGAGTACAATATAAACTTTTTTAATGAGCCATTTAGAATGCCAAAGCCCATTCTTTATATTTCATCAGTCAGTGTATTAATTACATGTTTTGTATTCATGATGCAAAGTAAAAAAGAATTTGCAACACGAAAACTTATGGGAAATAGTGATGGTATCTTAAGTAAGCGTATTGTTTTGCCTTTCTTGATTGAATCATTTGCGGCTTATTTTATAACCTTATTTGTTTTGATGATTTGGAAAACCGATATCTTTGATCCAATGTCAGTCCGATTTAATCGGTTGTTTATAATGCCATCCATTTTCTTTAGTGTTGCTTTAATGGGTGTTCTGCTTGTGATTTATATAAGCATAAAACTAAAAGCAAAAGTAACACAACTTAAGGTATCATTTGGTTCTGCCATGCCTTTTGTGTTATCAAGTGTCTTGAAAACAGGTGTCTGTGTTATTGTGGGTATTCCCTTTATTCAAGCATATAATACCACTCAATACTTTTCAGTCATTATGGACGGCATTGCAACGGATGAAGTGTATTTGAATTCAAGGCTTTTGGGTACTCCAGAGCAACCGTTTTATCCATACCTATCACCCTTACAAGTATACTCTGGTGAATGGAATCGAAAAGCAGACGAAATTCATATTGAACTTCTACAAAATTATGATTTCATCTATGCAGATACAGATATGTATAAAATGGATTATTCGTACTCCGAAGATGATCGGATTTTACCATATGTAGTAGTTAACGAAGGGTATTTGAATTATTATGAATATATGTATGATGGGCAGGTGTTTTCGTCAGATGATATGAATAATAATTTCATTATTGTACCCAAAGTCTATCAAACTTTGATAGAGTCTGAAGGAATTTATGATAATAAAATGCCAAAAGGTGAAATTGTATTTGTAGATACAACCCATACAATACCAGGAAATGAAGGATATGTGGGTATACCGTTATCTGATGCTATTTTATATGTAATGGTTGATGACTATAGTATGTTTAATTACTCAAGCGGTGGTATGCGAAAGCCTTTGATAAGTGAACAAGATTTTCAGCAATATACAGAAGGTATGCAATATATTAATGAGAACCTAGCCACTACAACGGGACTCATGGGAAGTGATATGTTGGATATGGGAAATGACATACTAGATAACTATAGGATAAACACCATTTATATATTCATTATTTTTATGATTGTTGTCCTACTTTTTTCATATCAAAAAGCAATGATATTTTTCGAAGGTCAAAAGAAGAAACTCATTGTGAGAACATTACATGGCCACGGTTTTATGTCGCGATATTATGTATTTTTTGTAGAGATATTATTAACTGGCCTACTGGTGTATGCGGGCTTGAGTCGTTATAATCAAACTGAATATGGAAAGTTTGACAATGCGTTATCTCTAAATCATAGAGTAATGGTTGTGGTATTGGTAATGACACTTGAAGCAGTGGTTGCATATGTACTTATTAAGCGATTCCAAAAAAATAACATGGTAACATATTTGAAAGGCAGCGAGTAAGATGACAGTATTAAATGTAGAAAAATTAACCAAAAGTTATGGATCACATGTTGTTTTAAAAGACTTCAGTTTAAATCTAAAACCCAATGAGATTACGTTGATCATGGGACCCTCGGGGTGTGGTAAGAGTACCCTGCTGAATATAGTAGGATTGTTGGATACGTATAATTCGGGTACAGTTAAGCTGTTTGATGAAATATCTCCCAAACCATTCACATCCAAAGCAACGAAGCTATTAAGAGATAAGATAGGATATCTATTTCAAAACTATGCCTTGGTCGATCAAAAGAGTGTCAAGTACAACCTTTCGATTGCTTTAGAACATGTAAAGGGGAATAAGAAAGCATTGATTGATGATGCTCTAACCAAAGTGGGTTTAAAAGGTTTTGAGAATAAGAAGATCTATGAGTGTTCGGGCGGGGAACAGCAGCGCATCGCAATTGCACGGTTATTACTTAAGCCATGTGAGTTGGTACTGTGTGATGAGCCAACAGGGTCGCTGGACGGTGATAATAAGCAGATTGTATTAGACTTGCTCTTGATGCTTAAGGCGCAAGGTAAGACACTTGTGATTGTAACCCATGATGATGAATTAAAAGAAATTGCGGATCATATTATAACAATGGAAACATTGCGCATGTAGGTTAAAGGTAAAGCGTTGAATTTGTAAGTTAAAAGGATCTGGTTTTTAACTGGATCTTTTTATTAGACTGTGTTAATTTTTTTTTGTGATTTTCAAGTGGTTGCGGATAAAACTATAGGACCAGTTCAGCCATCATGTGATTATTAAATAATCCAAAGTTAATTATTTTGAATTTACTTGAGTGACAGAAGTATTTCAAATCAGAAAAAAAGGCTAGTTAATATTTTTGAACATCGTACAGAAATATACTGAAGGGCTTGTACGAAAGGCCATATCACGATATTGAGCCATCACAACAAAATGTTCACAAAAATAACTTTGCAATCAAAAATAAATACTGTTAAAATAAAGAAATAGAAAGGAGGATACGTATATTAAAAGGAATTTTATATAAAAGCGCCTGACTGCAATAATGCGGTGACGAGGAATGAGATTATCGAGGTTTTCGGCGGGTATCTCATCGGCAGGAATGTCGAAAGATGAAGAGCAAAATCACAAAAGCTTCATCAATTCAAACAGAGTATACAAATAATAATATAAAGGAGATATGTATGTGTGGAATAGTTGCTTACACTGGTTTTAAGCGTGCTTCCGAAGTGCTTATTGAGACCTTGGCGAAACTGGAATATCGTGGATATGATTCTGTCGGTATTGCGGTTTTTGAAGATAATAATATTGTCACAAGAAAGACAAAAGGTAAGATTAAAGATTT
>CANRNG010000048.1 GCA_947631935.1 uncultured Erysipelothrix sp. | reverse complement strand
TTCGAATATAACAGTACCCATTCGATTGGATATAAAGAGTTTAAAAATTATTTTGATGGAAATATCGATAAAGAAGGTTTGGTTTTTGAAATTCAAAGAAACACAAGACGCTTTGCGAAACGTCAAATGACGTGGTTTAAGCATCAATTACCGTCAATCTGGATTGATATTTTTGAAGAGGATCCTCTAAATTCAATTGTGAAAAAAACACCTTATCTTGTACAATTTGAGTAATATTTCACAAAGTATCCCGTTTATATTGTGAATTTTGTTAAAATTATTGAAAACAATCATAATTCTTAGATTTACTGGTTGACCAATTCCGCTTGAAATTTTATGATGAATTAGCAAGAGGAGGCAATGCAAAATGAAAAAATTATTAGCAGGATTATTAGTAATGTTGTTAGTGTTAGTTGGATGTGGATCAAAAGATTCAGGCAACGGAGATGATACAGCAACAGGTAAAACATATAAAATTGGGACAGCAGTCTTAACCCATGAAAGTGGTAAAGACGTTGGTGAAGATGATGGACAATTCAAAGTTGACACATATTTCGCACACGTAGTATTAGATGGCGATACCATTGTTGATGTTTACATTGACGTTGCTCAAAACACAGTAAAATTTGACGCAACAGGCGCACTTACAAGTTTCTCAGCAGCTGGCGGCAAAGGTACTAAAAAAGAATTGGGCGATGACTATAACATGGTTACATATGCAGGTGCAGTTCAAGAGTGGTATAAACAAATGGAATCCTTGGAAGAATGGATTGAAGGTAAAACACTTCAAGAATTTTTAGACATGCCCGTTTTCCAAAGAGATGACGCACATCCTTCTGTTCCAGATGTTGAAGACTTAAAATCAAGTGTAACCATTACAGTTGAAAACTACCAAGAAGTCGTTAAAATGGCTGTAGAAAACGCAGTTGAAGTTAAAGATGTCGTATCTGTAGGAACAAAGAGCATTACCAGTGCATCAGAAGAAGGTTTGGAAATGAATACATACATTTCAACTGTAGCACTTAACTCAGAAGGTAAAGTTGCACATGTATTTATCGATACAATGCAAAGTAAAGCAGAAGCTGTAGACGGTGTTATCACATTGGGTGGCAACACACTTACTAAGAAACAATTGGGAGCTGACTACGGTATGGCTGTTTATAACCCAAGTGCAGTTGCTGAATGGGATGTACAAATCGGAAGCTTTGAAGAGTACCTCGTTGGACAAACAGTTGCTGAAGTTGTAGCAATGCCTTTAGCAGATGGTAAAGCAGATGTTGAAGATCTAAAATCAAGTGTAACCATTACTGTTTCACCTTACCTAGAAATCTTTAAAAAAGCTGCAGATAGCGCTGAAGCAATTAAATAATTTAAAAAACTAAGTCATCTAAATAGATGGCTTTTTTTTCGTAAAAAACTACCACATTAATGATGGAATAATATATCCACATCCATCCTATTTATTGATTACAATGAAAACATATAGAAAAGAGGTAATATTATGAGAATTGCGTTACTCAATGAAAACTCTCAAGCCAATAAAAATAGTTTGGTTTATGATATCTTAAAGGAAGAGGCCGAGAAAATAGGCCATGAAGTGATTAACTTTGGGATGTATACCCAGGACCAAGACCACCAACTTACTTATGTTAAATGTGGACTCTTGGCTTCCATTCTTTTGTCTACCAAAGCAGTAGACTTTGTGATCACAGGGTGTGGCACTGGACAAGGAGCAACCCTTGCGCTCAATGCATTTCCCAATGTTTTATGTGGACATATCACCAATCCAGTGGATGCGTATCTGTTTGGACAAGTCAACAATGGCAATGCGATATCCTTCCCCTTTGCTCAAAACTTTGGATGGGGGGGTGAAATTAACTTGCGTTATACCATCGAGAAATTATTCTCGGAAGTATTTGGATCTGGATATCCCAAAGATCGCGTAGTACCCCAACAAGAAAATAAGAAAATCTTAGATACCGTAAAAGCAGTCACCCACCCAGCTCTAATCGAAATACTAAAAAACATTGACCCAGTTTTCTTAAAAGAAACCATCGATTATCCCTTCTTTAAAGAATATTTCTTTAAGAACAGTCAAGACCCTGAAATTAGTGAGTACTTACTTCAACTATGTTCAGTTTAAACGGTAAGGTTGCGCTCATAACTGGGGGTGCCAGTGGGATTGGCTATGGGATGGCTAAGGCACTTTACGAAGCAGGCGCAAAAATTGCGTTTAATACACGCTCACTCAATTCACTAAATGAAGGTCTTGAGAATTTCGCAAAAGAAAATATCCCTGTTCGGGGATACCTGTGTGATGTTACGGATGAAAAATCTGTACAATCCATGATTAATCAAATCGAAAAAGATTTGGGAACCATCGATATTTTAGTCAACAATGCGGGCATTATTAAGAGATTGCCAATGTTGGAAACATCGGTCGCAGATTATAAAGAAGTTTTGGATATTGATTTGGTAGGTCCATTTATTTTATCAAAAGCAGTAATCCCAGCAATGATTGAAAAAGGACATGGGAAAATCATCAATATTTGTTCAATGATGTCGGAACTTGGTAGAGAAACTGTTTCTGCTTATGCTTCAGCCAAAGGTGGACTAAAGATGCTCACCAAGAATATTTGTAGTGAGTATGGTTATGCCAATATCCAATGCAATGGTATTGGACCTGGATATATTGAAACACCCCTCACAGAACCACTCAGAGAAAGACAAGCAGATGGTTCACGTCATCCCTTTGATGCCTTCTTAATAAATCGTACACCCGCTCAAAGGTGGGGAAAGATTGATGATTTAAAGGGACCCGTTGTCTTTTTGGCATCAGATGCCAGTAATTTTGTGAATGGTCATATATTATATGTAGATGGCGGATTCTTAGCCTATACAGGGAAACAACCTTAAAAAAAAGGGGAGTTTCCCTTTTTATATGAGTGATTGAATAATTTCTTCAACAGATAGAATTTCTTTAATTAAACCCGCAACTTGTCCCATCATTACAGAACCGGTCTCCATGTCACCTTCAAGAACCGATCTTTTAAGTGAGCCTTTGGTAATCTTCTCAAGATCTGCAAAGGAAGCACCTTCATATTCCATTTCACGATACTTCTTGGAGAGTTCATTTTGTAAAACGCGAACCGGTGTCCCAAATTTAATTCCGGTGACTGTGGTATCCGTATCTTTGGCATCTATGACGGCCTGTTTGTAGGCGTCTGGAAGGGTACATTCATGACTGGCGATAAAGCGTGTCCCAATTTGGACGCCTTTTGCGCCCAGTGCTTTGGCAGCTTCTACACCACGCTTATCTGCAATTCCCCCTGCTGCAAAAACTGGAACGCTGACCGCATCCACAACTTGAGGTAGAAGCGTCATGGTTGAGATCAATCCAATATGTCCACCGGCTTCAGTTCCTTCTGCAACGATAATGTCTGCGCCATTCTTTTCTTCCGCAAGGGCCCGTTCAACGGTATTAACCAAAGCGATTTGAAGGATGTTGTTTTCTTTTAACTTATCTTTAAAAGGTGTAATATCACCGCCACCATAAGTAAAAGCATGAATGCCTTTTTCAATCATGACATCAATCAGTTCTTTAGCGTTTTTATTCATCAACATCAAATTAACACCAATGGGATTGTCAGTGATGCTTTGTGCAATTTCAATTTCTGTTCTTAACTGATCTGCTGAAAGTCCCCCTGAGGCAATGATTCCCAAGGCGCCGTGTTTTGAAACAGTGCCCGCAAATTTACCCATGGTAATGGTAGCCATGGCGCCTGCAATAATATTGTATTTGGTTTTTAGTATCATGTTGATTCCTCCATTTAGTAAACACAGTTTAAAACAATCAACAAGGATATTCAAGAAATAGACTGAGAATGGCACGATTTTGTAAAAGGACACAGAAGCCAAAATAGTTCATCAATCTGTGTAATCAGTTTAAGAAGATTTCGGTGATGTAAATCAGTTCTTCTTGGGGGATGTTAATACCAAATTGATGTGTGTAAACCATCATATGTTTAGAAACAATGTTTAGCGGTTTTTCATTGAGATTCACATACTCATTGATATTCTTATAAGTGAGTTTTTCACCCCTCACAATTCTTTCCATCATAAAACTCACGTGGGTTATGAATTGGACAGCTCGCATTTCAGTATAAGGCAGTCCCAGTTCAATGATAATGTGGTTAAAAATATCAAGGGATAGATTTAAGATTTTCTTTGGATTTATAAATAATAAAGATTCTTCCAAGATTTCTTTTTCAATTAATCGAATGAGAGATTGGTCTTCATTTTGAATGGTGGCATATTCAATGGCGGATGCATAGTTGAAGTTCTTAAAATCATCCACAAATAGTGTGTGGTCATTACTCTTTCTAATAATTTGTTCCAAAAGATGGATGTTTAAGTTGGGAATAATTAAGTAAGGAATGGTAATCTTTTCAGCATACTTCGTGATATATTCCTCTAGTTCTGATTCAACTAAGATTAAAACACCCTTTCCTGAATCAATTTCGTTAATGTAGTTTTGGAAATATTCGTTTCTTTCTTTATCGGTTTTACAAATTGAATTCACAGTTTGAATACTTAAAGTATGAACCTCTCGTGTATTCTTGAGTGCGCTCGCAAAGCGATGGTAGGTGTTTGAAATGGATTCCAGATTGGAAATAATACAAATTTCAACCAAGACTTTATTTTGTAGTTTGAGTGCATTCGCATAAAGTTCATTTAAAAGATGCTTCTCAACAGGGGGAATGATAATGTTCTCTGTTGTTTGTAAGGTATGAATGATGTCTTCAATTTCCTTATGAAGTGTAGATTCTAAGGGAAGGGTTAGAACCTTGGGACGATAGCTTTGGTCCTTCAGTTCATGTACAAGTTTTGAAATATAAGACAGTATGAAATTGCGAACATTTGAGGATTTTATATCCAAGTCAATGTTTTTAATATTAGTAACGTTAAGATGATCTACTTTTAATGCTTCCTTTATCATCTTTTGAGCCACCATTTGGATACTGCTTTCCGTTTGAATTGTTTCCATATCTTTAAGGGCCTCAAGTGATAGTTTGTTGAGTTGAGTTATATTGTTGTTTTTGGAGTTTGGATAGAAATATAAGGTATCGGTATCGATTTGGTTGTAGATTTCATATAATTCATTGGCTTCTTGGGGATTGTTAACCATGTTGTCTAAAACTGAATCGGGAATATCATCAAAATCAATTTCAAACATGGTTGAATGAGCAGGTTCTCTATAGATGGCATTGGCAAGTGTTACTTTAATGTTGTTTTGTAATTCAAACATATTATTTTCAAAACGACTGATAATAAAACAATTGATAATGTTTTTAGATAGTTTTAGGGTTTTATTGATATTGTTAACTTCTCTTTGGAAGGTAACCAATATGAGTTTGAGGCGCTCCAAAACTGTTTTATCATCGAAATTTGGAATATAGATTATTTTTGAAAACCTGGATTTGATATGATCTAGGTTTTCATTTTCAGGGGCTAAATTATAGGAAGCAAGAAAGGTCGTATTTATTTTCTTGAAGTCCCTCTCTTTTTTACACCAGATCTTTTTATCGATGATGAAGTTTAAAATAGCATCCAAATTCTTAGAATCCAGTTTATCTAAGTTATAGAGAAAAACCATTTGTCTTTCTGTCGTTTGTACGAGTAAATCGGTGAGGGTACTAAACAAGTTATCTGCGTAGGAACAGTCTATTAAATGGATGTCCTTGGTGGATTTAATCAAACGTTGCGTTATTAAATGGCGTTGGACCGCCTCTAATAGGGCTCTTTTTCCGCTGCTATATTCACCAATGACCAAAGTATCCAGTCCAATGGGGGGATAGGCTACAGCAGCCTTGAGTGCATTCACAATCCGATACAGGCTTTCATCCTTATTGCTTCCAATAATATCCAGAAACTCATTCTTATGAACCGCAACGGTCTTTGAGTTCTCAATAATATAGGATTCGATTGATTTGTTTGTGGCGAAGACTTCAGGGATGAATAAATCCTTATAAAAATATTCAAAGGCTCTTTTAGATAAGAAACGTGTGGGTCTGCCGTTTATCTTGGATAGAAATCCAAGGCGTGTGAGTTTGTTGAGTGTCCTGGATATATTTGCGCGATCTAAAAATAAATCAAGACTGAGTGTATGGGCATCAATCCCAATTTCTTCAAAGTAAGACAGTTCGATTTTTTTATAAGTATCATGATAAATAAGACGTTCCAGTTCAAGTTCTCTTTGGGTTAGTTGGCTCAGATTCATAAGTAACCTCCATTAAAAATTATGCGTGCCAAATTGAGTTGATTTATAACACAAACCAGATGTGTATCAAGGTTGAAATTCACTGTTTGTGTAATTATTCATTATATTAACAAATACATTGTACTCAATTACACACTAAATGTAAACGGTAACATTTATGGTGGTTGAAGGGTCTGTTTTTAATGAAAAATAACACAGATAGTCGATTTTTGGCCTCTATAATGGTGATTTGACCCAGTCATTAATTTTAATATAATAGATTTAGAAGGAAGGAGTGGTGGCGTGATTAATATAATTTTAGTTTCTCATGGAGACTTGGCCAAGGCCTTGGTTAAGAGTTCAGAAATGATTTGTGGAAAGCAGGAACGGGTTGAAGCAATCTCTTTATACCCTGAATCAGATCTTGAAGCCTTTGAAATGGAAATTAAAACGCTGATAGAAAACAGCTTACAAAATTCGGATAATTTGATTGTGATGAGTGATCTTATGTATGGGACGCCCTTTAATACCATTACAAAATTGATGGACACCTATGATTTTCATCATTTCTCAGGGATGAACCTCGCAATATTTTTAGAAGCGGTGGTTACGAGAAATCATATGAATTTTGAAACATTAACACAAACTTTAAAATCGGTGGGAAAAGCATCGGTAGTCTATGTGAATGATTTGGTGAAAGGAGACGTTTAATGACAAAAATAATATTGACCAGAATTGATGATCGCTTAATCCATGGACAAGTGGTTACGGCTTGGATGAAGTATTATCCGACCAATCATATTGTGATTGTGGATGATGTATTGTCTAAAAATATGATCATGCAAAGACTATATAAAGCGGCTGCACCTTCTGGCATTGATTTGAATATTTATACAGTACATGAAGGGGTACAATTTTTAAAAGAAGATCACCAAAAAAATGTCATGCTCTTGGTTAAAAATCCATTGGTATTGGAGGCCTTGATTGATGAGGACGTGAAGATTGAATCGGTTGTATTAGGGGGAATGGGTTCGAATCCTGAAAGAACTCAATTTATCAAAAATGTGTTTGCATCTGATCCTGAAAGAACCAGTTTCAAAAGAATAATGGACAAGGGGATTCCCATTAATTATCAATTGGTTCCAGACGATCGGGCTATAAATATTGAAAATTTGTTGTAAAGGAGGAAAACATAAATGACAATATTTCAAGCATTCTTAATTAGTATCGTTTATTTCTTAGCGAACTCAACCTTAATTGGTGTCGGTTTCTTTACCTTATATCGACCCTTGGTGATGGGGTTTGTGGTGGGTTTAATTTTGGGAAACCCAACCTTGGGAACTCAAATTGGGGCATCCATTAATATTCTCTATATTGGGCATATTTCTGCAGGAGGTACGCTTCCAAGTGATGCAACATCGGCTGCAATTATTGGGGTTACTTTGGGAATTATGCACGATGTACCCATGGAAGCTGCTTTGGCAATTGCCGTTCCTGTTGGAATATTGGGAGCATTCCTTTGGTTTGGTAGATTGACCTTTACCACCATGTTTGTGCCTTATGCAGACAAACTCGCAAAAGAAGGTAAGGCAAGTAAAGTATGGATTGCAAACGTCCTACTACCCCAAGCGTTCTTATATGTACTCTCAGGGGTACCGATGTTCTTGATTGTTTACTTTGGTGTAGATTATATTCAAGCATTCTTAAATATATTGGGACAACATGTATTGGGTGTCTTGATTGTGGTGGGTGGCTTGTTGCCTGCTTTGGGGTTGGGACTCACCCTTAAGTCAATTTTCCAAGGGCCTGCAAGAGTCTTCTTATTCTTAGGATTCTTACTCATTCAATATTTTGGACTCAATATTATTTCACTGGGCTTCTTATCAGTTGTGATAACGATCATTTATGTTCAAGCATCATCTAAAGAAGCACCTCAAAAACAAATGGATACACAAACAGAAACAGTGCACCAAAAATCTGGTTTACTCTCGCGTCGTGATCTTGTGCGTTCTTCCTTAATTTGGGGATTCCATGCACAAGGTGCTTATAATTATGAGCGTATGCAAGGGATTGGATTTATGCACGCCATGGTTCCTGGATTTAAAAAATTCTATGAAGAAGGTTCACCAGAAATGGCTGAAGCACTTCAAAGACATACGGGTTTCTTCAATACATCTAACCAATTTGGAGCCATGATTCCAGGATTGGCCATGGCCATGGAAGAACAACGTTACTTGGGTGTTGAAGGCATGGATGATGCTTCTATTAACGCTATTAAGACAGGATTAATGGGACCGATTGCGGGTATTGGTGATACCGTGATTCAAGGTGTAATTTTACCCCTTCTCTTATCCTTCTTTATTGGAATGTCAGCAGATGGCAATATTGCAGGGCCCATACTTTATTCAATTATCATTACCGCAATTATTCTGGGTATGAATCATCTTAACTATATGATGGGATACCATAGAGGGTCTGAAGCCATTCTAAACTTCTTAGAAAGTGGCACGATTAATAAAGTAATTGAAGGTGCAAAAATTTTGGGAGCCATCGTTATTGGTGGACTCATCGCCAGTTATGTATCCGTGAATTTAGGGATTACAATTGGAAGTGGAGAAGATATCTTCAATCTACAAACCGATATATTGGATGTTATTTTACCAGGAATGTTACCACTCCTATTAACTTTGGGAACTTATAAACTGATTGACAAGGGTTGGAATACAACCAAAGTCATGTTGTTATTGATCGTTTTGGGAATTATTGGAGGATTGGCAGGAATTCTAGTATAAGAAAGCAGAGGTAATAAAATGCTAGTATCAATGAAAGAAATTTTAGACAAGGCGCGCGCCGGTGGTTATGCCGTGGCCGCACCGAATATTGACAATGAACATAACGCAAGAATGTGTATTGAAGCAGCTGAGGAATTAAACAGCCCCATTATTCTGGGCGTGCCTTATTATGCAACCGCTGATATTGAGCTATTGGGTAGGATTGTAAGAGAGATGGCCCTCACTTCCAAGGTTCCAATCGCATTAAACCTAGACCATGGCGCCACTTTTGAACACTGTGTTCATGCCATTAGAGCTGGATTCACATCCATTATGGTAGACCGCTCAAAATTACCCTTTGAGGAAAATGTTGCTGAAGTAAAAGAGTTGGTCAAAATTGCGCATGCTGTGGGTGTAACCGTTGAAGCTGAACTGGGCTTTGTGGGGAGTGCGCATGATTATGAGGTAGATGGCTATTCTGGATTGACAGATCCAGATGAAGCAGTCCGTTTTGTGGAAGAAACAGGCGTGGATTGCTTGGCAGTTGCGATTGGAACGGCCCATGGTATGTATAAAGGTGAGCCTTACATTCGTTTTGAACTGCTACAAGAACTGGCCGATAAAGTTCCGGTACCCTTGGTTCTACATGGGGGCAGTGGCACAGGGCCTGAAAATTTAAAGCGATGTGCTGAAATTGGTATTGAAAAAGTTAACTTATCAACAGAACTGAAACAAAATATGATTGATGAATTGGAACGATCCGATACTTCTGGGTTTGGGATTTATTCAGTCTATCGTTATTTGGGTAAAGGATATAAAGATAAATTAATTGAAAACATTAAGATATTGGGCTCTCAAGATAAAGCGAAGGAGTGGCAATGATGCAAGAAAAAATGAAATTGGCTGCGATAACAGATGTCGGATCCATTGAGATTCAAGAATACGATATCCCTCAAATTGGGGATAGAGAAGTTTTGTACAAACTGAAATCAGTCTCATTGTGTACGGTTGAACAACGTTCATTCTCCGGTGCCAAGAATTTTGGATTTCCATTATTGGGTGGCCATGAAACATCGGGTGTTGTGGTCGCAGTAGGGAGTGAAGTCAAAGAATTTAAAGTTGGAGATCATGTCATTTCGACACTAAACTATTGTGGAGAATGTGACTATTGTAAGTTGGGTATGGGAACCCAATGTATCAACAAGTACAAAGACAAAAAAAGAGTGCCTGACTTTCCGGGCGGAATTATTGGAGGCGGCTTGTCACAATATTTGGCAGTTCAAACCCAACAACTCGTTAAGGTCAGTAAAACTGTAGATTTTGATCACATTGCCTTAACAGAACCTTTGGCTTGTTGTGTTCACTCAGTTGAAAAAGCAAATATTAAGTTTGGAGATACCGTGGTTATTATTGGTGCAGGTATCATGGGACTGCTTCAAGCAAAATTATCTTTGATGCAGGGCGCACGCGTCATCATCAGTGATTTAGATGCAGCAAGAAGACAAAAGGCCCTTAACATGGGTGTCCATGTTGCTTTGGATCCAGCCCAAGAAGATGCGGTTCAACGGGTTAAAGAACTCACAGAGGATCAAGGTGCTGAAGTTGTGATTAACACAATTCCCATCACATCAATTTGGCAAGATGCCATTAACATGTTGGCACCTTTTGGAAGGTTGATGGCTTATTCTTCTCAGGATAAACCAGAACCTGTAGCCATTAGTTTTGAACAACTTCATAATAAAGAATATGAATTTATCGGTACTGTTTCGCCCAGCATTGCAGATAATGTGCGTGCTTCAAGATTAATCTCTCATGGATTGATTGATATGGAATACTTCATTGATTCAAGATATGACTTTGAAGATGCCCAAGAAGCATTTGAAAGGGCCATTGTTCCAAACACGTACCGTGTCATCATTCACGTAGATCAGTAATCACTTAAAGGCTCTAACGTAAGTTAGGGCTTTTTAATGAACATATATCTTGAGAAAGATGTTATAATTTTAAGTGAAGTTGGATGGCATTACGATGAAATGCTATCCAAAAGTCATTTAAAGGAAGTGATTTTATGTATCGTTCAGAAGAAGATTATCTAAAGCATATCTATGAGTTGTCCATTGAACAAGGACGCCAACAAATTAAAACAATTGAACTTGCTGAGAGTTTGGGGTTTTCTGATCAAAGTATCAATGAAAAAATTAAAAAGTTGGTTCAAAAGGATTATGTTATTTTTGAGCCTTATAAAGGTGTTTCATTAACGGATAAAGGAATTGAAGAAGCCGTTCGCATGGTGCGTTCACATCGTATTTGGGAAGTCTTTTTACACCAAGAATTAAAGTTTCCTTGGATGGACTTACATGATAATGCGGAGGAGCTTGAACATGCCAGCTCTTTTGAAGTGATTGAACGTTTGTATCAATATCTGGGTGAACCCAAGTATTGTCACCATGGCAATCCTATTCCTGATGTCAATGGGGTTGTTTCAAAGCTAGCAGACAAAACATTGTTTGAAAGTGATGTGGATGAAACCTTCGTAGTGAATCGTGTTATGGATGAAAGAGCACTCTTAACCCTTTTAGATAAACTCAACATCAAGTTGGGAAGTGAATTGAAAATTGCGGATAAAAATGAGCTTGAAAATCATATGACGGTTTTACTTGATGGCAAAGAAATCCAAATTACGGATACCGTTTCAAAACTCATCTTTACTTTTAAGTAAAATAAAATCGCCCCTTTAACTTAGGCGCGATTTTTTTAACTTATTTCTTAAGACTTTTTAGGTTGTTGGTTCTTTTGATACGCTTTAGTTTTTCATAGTTTTCTGCAT
>CANRNG010000047.1 GCA_947631935.1 uncultured Erysipelothrix sp. | reverse complement strand
TGAGGATGGAAAACTTAATTTGATTGATGAAGGTGTTAAATCCATTGGCTTTAAAGGGGGTTTTGTGGCGGAAGAAAAATCCTTGGAAGCCCAAATTGTATCCGATGCAGACTTATTGGATGCGATGGGTGCTATTGGGATTGCACGCACCTTTTATTATGCAGGACATAAGGGGATTCCGTTTCACGACACCAAACTTGAAGGTGTGATTGCGAAGGACTACGAAGATTATCGTCACCTTAAAAGAAATGCGATTGCCCACTTCGATGAGAAACTCTTGAAGCTAAAAGACTATATTGTGACAGATAAAGGGAAAGCAATTGCCAAAAAGAGGCATGATTTGATTGAAACCTTTTATAAAGATTTCATGGATGAAATACACGGAATTAAATAAAATTTGATATACTGTAGCAAAGAGGTGAAAAGATATGAAATCAAGAATTGATAAAATTAAGATATCAGGCATTAGAAGCTTTACCAATCTATTCAAAGACAGAGATGATATGCTTTATCTCACCATTGGAGAACCTGATTTGGATACCCCTGATTCAATCAAAGAAGCAGCCAAACAAGCTCTGGACGATAATTTAACCCATTATCCACCTGCTTTGGGTGTTCTTGAATTAAGAGAACGCATTGTTGCGTTTGAAAATAGTAAATACCAAGACACTTTATCAGTTGACAATGTGATTATCACTGCAGGTGCTACTGAAGGCTTGGTTTTATCAATGTGGAGTTTACTCAGTGAAGGGGATTCTATGGTTGTTTTAACCCCCGGATACACACTCTACACCTCTCAAGCAACCCTGGCTGGGGCCAATGTTAGATATGTGGATACGGTGCCTTATAATTTTCAAATCAATGAAGAAGCTTTACGCGATGTCGTTGATGAAACCACCAAGGCCATCATTCTTACCTCTCCCAATAATCCATCGGGTGAAGTTTTGAATAAAGAGAGTTTGGAAATTGTTTATCATGTCATGCAAGATTATCCCAATCTTCATGCCATCTTGGATGATGTCTACAATACCTTTGTGTATGAAACAGATTTACCCACTTTAAGAAACTATCATGACATTCGAAATAGACTCTTGGTGGTACAAGCTTTTTCTAAATCCCATGCCATGACTGGCTGGAGAATTGGCTATGTTTTAGCGCATACTGAACTGATAGATGCGATGCATAAGCTTCACCAAAATTTAATGGCAGGTATTTCATCCATCACACAATACGCTACTATAAAAGCATTTGAGGTTGAGACTGCTTATATGAAAAAAATCTACAAAGAACGTAGAGATTATGTATATGATAGATTGATCAAAATGGGATTTGAGGTTAATAAGCCCCAAGGTGCATTCTATATTTTCCCAAGTATTAAGAAATTTAAGATGACTTCCTATGATTTCGCATACCAATGTGCGGATAAATTCAAGGTAGCCTTGATCCCGGGTATTTACTTTGGATCGGATGACTATGTGCGTTTATCCTATTGCTATAGCATGGATGTATTGGAAGTGGCACTGAATCGTTTAGAAGCCTTTGTGAATGAAATTAAGACCCAATTATAGGGTCTTTTTTGTGATATCACTAAAATCAACTTTCTTAAGATTATATTGTTTTACCAAGCCAACATCGTGGGTAATCAATAGAATGGTTTTACCTTCTTGGTTGAGTTTTACCATATGTTCCATGAAGGCTTGTGTTAAGGTTTCATCCAGAGCGCTGGTCGCTTCATCAATCAGTAAAATTGAGGGGTCTAAGAGTAAAGCTCTGGAGATGGCCAACCTTTGCTTTTGACCGCCACTGAGTTCATCAGGATACGCTGATTTGCGAGAATCAATGTCGTATTGTTTAAGTAGGGTCTCAATTTTGTCTTGGTCATCCGATACAATTTGCATGTTTTCAAGCAAGGTTAAGTTAGAAAAGAGACCAAAGTCTTGGAAAATATAGCCGATTTCCTTTGGGGCTGCCTTTTTAGCGGCTTGGTTGCGTGTTTTACCATTAATGGTAACCGTTCCTTGGGTGGGTTTGTTTAAGCCAGCAATCAGTCTTAATATCGTTGATTTACCGATTCCAGAAGGACCTACCAATCCCACAAATTCGCCTTGATTGATTGTAAGGTTTAAATTTTCAAAAACGATTGTATCCTGATAGGCCATCGTAATATCTTTAAGTTCAATCATGACAAACGCACCTTTCTTTGAATTACTTTGAAAACTTGAATGATTAAATAAGAAAACAAGAGATACATCCCAAAGACAATGATCAGGGGCGTAATGGTAAGTTCACGGTTTAAAATTTCTTTGGCATTACGTAAGATATCACTCAGGGCAATGGTAGAAATAAGGGCCGTATCTTTAAGTAAGGTAACGGCCTCATTTTCAAGGGTTCTCAAGGTATTTCTAAACATTTGCGGATAAATGATTTTTAGCATGGTTTTGGGTTTTGAGATTTGAAGCAAGGTGGCTGCTTCCCATTGACTTTTAGGAATGATGGCCAGACCATTTCTAAAAATTTCGATGAAATATCCAGTATAGTTTAAAATAAAGGTGATGGATGCAACCAACAATCTATTTCTAAAAGGAATACTCAAAAGTACAGGAAGTCCAAACATCGCAAATGTGAGTTGTAGCATTAAAGGCGTTCCCCGCACAATCCAAGTATAAGTAGAGATGAGCTTTTTCAAAATTTTATAATCTGATTCATATACCAAAGCGGCCAAACTGGCAAGGGGAATCGAAACCAGTAGGGTCGTAAAGAAGATGATACCGACATTTTGAAGCCCTTCAAGGATTTCTATGATCATGGTCGATTAATTAAATCCTTTCCAAGCCACTTAATTGAAATTTCTGAAGTACGCCCATCTTCAATCATGCCGTCAATAATACGGTCTATTTCATCTTTAAGCGTACTGTCGTCCTTGATTCTAAAGCCAATGCCATAATATTCACTCTCAAAAGCCTCATCTGAGACATGATACATATCTGGATGCTCAGTTTGTAGATAACCCGCAAAAGTGACATCGGCGATAACCGCGTCAGTACTGCCAGAATTTAAAGCAAGAACTGCATCAGAGACATTGGTATATTTTTGAAGCTCGTTGATACTGTTGATGATATCATTTTTTTCAATTGACAACTGACCACTACTTTGTGTTTCAACTGCCACATTCAAATTAGTGAGATCAGAAATTTTATCAATTGGATTTGACTTTAGGGATATAATCACAATTTGATTGTCCATATAAGGTTTAGAGAATAAGACTTCTTTTTCTCTTTCATCTGTTATGGTAAAGCCATTCCAAATCATATCAATATTACCGTTGTTGAGTTCAAAGGTTTTGTTGTCCCAATCAATGTATTGAAAAGTCACATCAACCCCAAGTTCTTTCGCAACAGCTTTTGCAATCTCGATATCAAGACCTGTAATTTCACCCGTTGCGTCTTTATAGCCAAGGGGCGGATAATTTGTGAATCCAACAATCATGGATTTTTTTTCTAAAATAGTTTCTAATGATGAGAGGTTATTGTCCTTTGAACAACCAATCAAGGTAAGTAAAATGATGAGTATGGTTAATATTTTTTTCATAGTAATCGCTCCTAACTCAATCAGTATACTTTAATACTTTATCGAAGTAAAGTATTAAAGTTAAAAAAAAGAAATTAATCTTTTTTCATACGATCTAAGATAGTGCGATAACCATCCTTACCATAGGTAATGGCACGGTTAATACGGGCGATGGTGGCAGAACTCATTTTTGTATCTTTAGAGATGGTTTCATAGGTTTGGCCCATTAATAAGCGTTGTGCAACGATCAGCCTATCTGAAAAATCATCCAATTCTTTATCAGTTGCGATGTCTTTAAAGAAGTTTTCAGCTTCTTCTAATGTTTTAATTTGTAGGATTGCTTCATAGAAGTTTTTTCTTTTCATCAGTATCACCACACTTATTATAAAGTTTAAAACGCCTGTTAACAAGCGTTTTAAATTGAAAGTACCTTAGATTGTGTAAAATAAGTGCGTAATCCCAATTCGATATGATTGGGTGGGTTAACTTCATCACATTACAAAAAAAAAGAAGTGGCACATGTTTATGTTTTCGAAACATAATCTATCATCATTCAATGGAATAAGACGGGTCACGCTTGAAAAGAAAAAACACCAAACTAAGTTTGATGTATTTAAGTGCTTTGATATTAAGATATGTTTAAGTATCGATTCATTAAATAATGTGTTCAGTAACAATCTCTAATTTAATCCGATCAGGATCTTCAAAATAGAAGGCATCATGATCTTTCCCTCCGGCATAGGGATATTTCTCGCCATACAATTCTACGACACCCTTTTGCTTTAAGGATTCTCTTATTACATCTACTGTAGCATTATTCTTAACTGTAAAAGCCATGTGATTTGAACCAATATTTTTTCTGTGATAACCATTAAGTTTGTGATTATCTTCAACTTTTACAAACACGATTAAGGAATTATCTTGAATGTAACTTACTCCCATATCCCATTCTCGATACAAATCGTAATTAATTAATGAGAACAAATTAGCATAAAACGTTTAGTTTTACTTAATTCACTAACATACAGTTCAATATGATGAATCATTTCATTTGCCACCTACACGTATTATTCAGACTTACTTGACACCGACAGTACTTTTTCAACAATGGCGTCCGTACTGATATTTTCAGAAGTTGCTTCTGATCTGTGTTTAAATTCAACTTCGCCTTGATCCAATCCACGACCAATGGTGATGCGGTAGGGAACACCAATTAATTCCATATCATTAAACTTAACACCGGCTCTTGCGTCACGATCATCTAGGATTACTTCAACCCCTTTGGATGTGAGTGTGTCATAGAGTTGGTTTGCGTAGTTTACATGGTCTTCATTCTTCATATTAATGATCACAATGGCAACTTTAAAGGGTGCTAAGTTAACAGGCCAATTAATGCCATGTTCATCTGCATATTGTTCGACAATTGCAGCCATGGTACGACCCACCCCAATGCCATATGATCCCATATATACATCTTGTAGTTTGTTTTCATTGTCAAGATAATCAAGGCCCATTGCTTGTGAATATTTGGTACCAAGTTTAAATGTATTACCCACTTCAATACCTTTAGAGAATGTGAGTACGCCTTTACCTTCAGGATTTGGATCACCTTGTTTAACATTGGAGATATCCGTAATGTGGGTGGCTTTAAAGTCATGGTGATTCACATTGATGAAGTGATAGTCGGTTTCATTGGCGCCGACTGTAAAGTTACGCAGGTTTTCAATGTGTTGGTCTACCACAATATCAATATCATTGAGTCCAAGGGGACCCGCAAATCCAACAACAGCACCAGTAATTTCTTCAACGTGAGCAGAGTCTGCCAATTCAACTTCATTGGCTTCATAGAGTTTGCGTAATTTGGTTTCGTTGACATCACGATCACCCAAAACCAAGGCGGCGACATATTTGTCATCGACACGATAAATCAAAGTTTTCACAAAAGTTTGAATATCTTGATTTAAAAACGCGGCCACTTCTTCAATGGTTTTGGCATTGGGAGTATGAACTTTTTCATATTTTTTATAGTCTTCATTAGAAACTACTTTACCAATATGGGCTGCCACTTCTAAGTTAGAAGCATAGCCTGTTTCTTCACCCAAAACGAGAATATCTTCACCAATAGGGGAAATCGCTTGGAACTCTTCAGATAAAAGCCCGCCCATAATTCCAGTGTCAGCTCTAACGATACGATAGTTAAGTTTTAAACGATCAAAGATACGGACATAAGCATCAAACATGTCTTGGTAAGACTGATCTAAGGATGCTAAATCTTTGTCGAAAGTATAAGCATCTTTCATAACGAATTCACGCACCCGAATCAAGCCAAAACGGGGTCTTGCTTCATCTCTAAATTTTGTTTGAAACTGAAACAAACTCACGGGCATGTCTTTATAGCTTCTGACCATGGCTTTGGCAGCTTGCGCAAACAATTCTTCGTGGGTAGGTCCCAAAACAAAGGGTTTGTCATAGCGATCTTTTAATGTAAACATGCTGGTACCAATGATGTCACGACGACCACTGGCAACATAAACATCTTCAGGAATGAGTGCAGGCATGCTGACTTCAACTGAATGAATCCGTTCCATTTCTTCGCGAATGATTTTTTCTATTTTATTTTTGACACGCAAGCCCATGGGCAAAAACATATAGACACCGGAGGAGCTTTTCTTAACGAAACCGCCTCTTACCAACAGATTCCCAGAATTGGAATCTTCGTCTTTTACATCTTCTCTTAACGTGTAAAAATAGTCTCTACTTAATTTCATAATTCACCTCTATATTTATCTTCATTAGTATAACACGAATTTATATTTTGTGTTATAATAGGAATACCCAAAAGGACAAATATATTTCCGACACTATTGAATAAGGGAATCTGGATGTTTCTTAGATGGCGTGAAGGCCTGTTACGAACAGGAATCCCGAACTAAGAACAGGATACCCACCTGTACATACAGGGAATCAATCCCCTTTTGGGTTTCTTGATATTATGCAAGAAAAAGGTTAAAATAGTACAGTATATGAAAAAAGGTAGGAGTGAGAGATATGTTTTTAATTGCCAATTCATTATGGACAACTTTCTTTACGTTTTTAGGTGGCGCTGCTATTGGTGCGATCGTGACTTTCTTTGTGACAAAACGTATGTTTGAAAAACAACTTAAAGAAAATCCACCCATTAATGAGAAAATGATTCGTGCCATGTATTTACAAATGGGACGTAAGCCAACTGAAGCACAGATTCGACAAACGATGAAGTCTCTGGGTCAATAATAAACGCAGGCGACTGTGTTTTTTATTTCTTATGAAGAAATTACTCAGAAGAATTATTAGACTTGTCTTAATAGTGGGACTGTCCGTAGGTTTGGTTGTGTGGTTTTTCGGGTATCAAGAGTATCAAGAAGTAACAAAGGATCATAATCTAGTTACTTTAATTCATGAAATCCAAAACCAAGATAACTATGCCACCTATGAAACAGTCCCTTCTATTTTTTATGATGCCATTGTTTCTGTTGAAGATGCGCGTTATTGGGATCGTCAAGGCGTCTTAGATTTTAGAGCCTTGGGTCGCGCTATATTTACCAATGTTAAAAACATGTCACTTGAAGAGGGTGGATCGACCATTCCCCAACAAGTCTCAAAAAATCTATATTTTGATCACGCCGCATCCTTAGTACGAAAAGTATCGGAGTACTATGTGACCCGTGATTTACTAAATACATACAATAAACAAGAAATTTTAGAAATCTATGTGAATATTATCTATTATGGAAATGGCGCCTATGGTATCCTAGATGCAACTCAAAATTATTTTGATTTAAATCCATGGGAGCTCAATGAAGGGGAACTTGTGATTTTGGCTGGCTTGCCGCAAGCACCTTCTGTCTATGATTTAACACAAAACTTTGATTTGGCCAAAGAACGCCAAAAACATGTTTTAGAGCGCATGGTCGTCAGTGGCCATATAACTGAAACAAGAGCCAGTGAAATTTACAATATGGAGGTTCGATATTATGAAACGCATGATTAGTGGCATTAAGCCTACAGGACATTTACATTTGGGAAGTTATATTGGTGCATTGCGCCCTTTTGTGAGTTATCAAGATGATGTTGAACTGTCAGTTTTTATCGCAAACTTACACTGCATTACCATGCCCATTGATCCCAAGGAACTGAATGAATACTTAGAAGATGCGACTTTATTTTATTTGGCTTGTGGATTGGATCCCAAGAAAACAAACATATTCTTACAAACAGATGTACTTGAACATGCACAGTTGGGTTTCATTTTATCATCACTCACTTCCATGGGTGAATTAAATCGACAAACCCAGTTTAAAGATAAAAAAGACAGTGGTGTTTCACTCAGTGCAGGGTTCTATACTTATCCTGCTTTGATGGCATCAGATATATTAATCCATCAGGTTGATCAAGTTCCAGTAGGGGAAGACCAAAAACAACATGTTGAATTGGCCCGTGATTTGGCAGAACGATTCAACAATCGCTATGGGGAGACTTTCAAGATTCCTGAGCCCGTTATTCCTAAAGTGGGCGGCCGGATTATGTCGCTTCAAGATCCAAGTAAAAAAATGAGTAAATCGGATCGTGAAGGGGACAAGGGTGTCATTTATCTTAAAGATGACTTAAAGAAAGCGCGTAAGAAAATTATGTCTGCAGTGACAGACAGTGATGATCGTGTTTTCTACGATAAAGATAATAAACCTGGCATTTCAAATCTATTAACCATCTATGCTTCCTTGAAAGATATTTCTATTGATGAAGCCCAATCTCACTTTGTGGATGCACAATATGGGACCTTTAAAAAGGCGGTTGCGGATGTGGTTTGTGAAGAACTTGGGAAAATTCAGGGTAAATACCATGAAATTAAGGAAAGCAATGTGTTAGAATCTATTCTTGAAGAAGGTGCTAAAAAAGCGCGTATTCAAGCTAAAAAGACCTTAGATCAGGTTCAAAGAAAAATGGGCATGAATCTTTGATTAAAAAATACTCTTTAAAAATGTCAAGAGTACGGGTATAATGATAAGTAGAAGGGAGGCGTTATGATGATTGTGCTTTATTCATCTCCAGGATGTGCATCCTGTCGCAAAGTCAGACAGTGGCTCAAGGAACATAACCTCAAATTTATTGAAAAGAATATTTTTACTTCTATGTTAAGCGAAAAGGAAATTAAATATCTTTTGATGCGTACCGATAATGGTGCCGAAGATATTATTTCAAAACGCTCAAAAGTAATGCAAGAATCTTCAGTTGATTTGGATGATTTATCAATTAGCGAATTGATCACATTTATTCAACGTCATCCGTCCGTTTTAAAACGTCCAATCGTGATGAACCAACGTTCATTCTTAATTGGATATGATGAAGAAGAAATTGATGCGTTTTTACCGCCCCATTTGAGAGGTTCAAATGTGAGCTTGGAAGAAACAGATTCAGGAAATTTTAATATAGGTGGTAAGCGATTGTAATGAAAGTATTGGTAGGATTATCAGGAGGTGTAGACAGCGCGGTTGCGGCATATTTACTGAAAGAACAAGGATATGATGTAACCTGTGCGTTTATGCGAAACTGGGACTCACTGACGAATAATGACATTATGGGCAATCCAACAATTCTTGATGAAACATGTTCACAAGAATTAGATTATCAAGACGCATTGCGTGTTGCGAATCATTTGGGATTGCCTCTTTTACGCGTAGATTACGTGAAAGAGTATTGGGATAATGTGTTCTCTTACTTTATTTCTGAAACAGAAAGAGGGAATACCCCCAATCCAGATATCTTGTGTAATAAATATGTCAAGTTTGATTCGTTTTATGATTATATGATTGAAAATGGTTTTGATAAATTGGCAACCGGACATTATGCGCAAAGCGTTGATGGTAAAATGTTACGTGGGATTGATGGAAATAAAGACCAAACGTATTTTTTAAGTCGTGTGAATCCAGATATATTGGATAATGTTTTGTTTCCTTTGGGTGGTTTAACCAAAACGGAAGTAAGAGATATAGCGAAAGCCATCGAAATCCCTGTTGCAACCAAAAAAGATTCTACAGGAATTTGTTTTATTGGTGAAAGACATTATCGTGATTTTTTAAAGAATTACGTTAAAGACAAAGCTGGAGATATCATTGATATTGATAACGGTATGGTTTTGGGCACCCATCATGGTGTCATGTTTTATACGGTAGGTCAAAGACATGGCCTAAATATTTCTGGTTTTATGGGACCTTGGTTTGTGGTGGGTAAAGATATGGCCACCAACAAACTCTATGTCGCCAAAGGGGAAGACCATCCCAAACTACACTATACAAGAGCCATTATTGAAGAAGTCAATTGGTTCTATGATTCTAAGGAAGATATGGATGTGACTGCAAAATTTAGATATCGCCAAAAGGATCAACCCGTGTCGATTAAATTTATAGATGATACAACCCTTGAAGTGGTAATGAAAACCCCAGTAAAAGCTGTCACATTGGGTCAAGAAGCAGTTTTTTATATGGATGAGATCTGTCTTGGGGGTGGGCGCATTGCCCATGTGTTCAATCAAGACAATGAAGAAGTATTGTATGATTTGAGGATGGATGCATGGAAACAAGAACAACCTATTATGAAATATTAAATGTAGAAAACAAAGCTTCAATTGAAGCCATCCAGTATGAATATGATGTTTTAAGAGCGCGTTTTGAACGCGCTTTATTAAATGAACAAGAGATGCAAGAAATTGAATTTGCTTATAACATATTGATGAATTCTGCTTCAAGAAAAGCCTATGATCAATCTTTAAAACAAACAACGACCCCTTTCAATGGTAAAGATGCGCTTATATTGGCAGCTTATTATCTTGCGGTAGTTAATTTTATACTCCCTGTTATTGTTCAAATCATCATGGCTTTGCCTTATGCTTCTATGGGGATGGATATTGATGCAATTTTAGCAAGTATTGATATGGGTAAATACCAATTCTATGTTTTTGGGATCAGTACCGTCATCATTTATTTTTTCTATCGTAAAAAAGTTAAATATGAATGGGTAAAATTTAGGGAATATCTCAAAACTTTCAAATTTAAAGTCATAAAGAACTATTTAATGAATATGGTGGTGATGTTACTCATCAATATGTTTTTACTCTATGTCTTAAATATTGAAGATACATCGGATAACCAACAAGCAGTAGAAGCCATATTATCGATGTCTCCTTTATTAATGGGGATTTCTACGGTCATCTTTGCGCCGCTTTTAGAAGAAATCATCTTTAGAGGGGGTCTTTATTTAGGACTGAAAGAAAAGTTTGGCATTGTTAATGCAAGACTGATTTCAATTGTCATCTTTGCGGCCATTCATATGGTTGTCCAATTGACGGACTTACAATCCATTTGGCATTTATTCTTAATTTTACCCTATCTATCTCTTTCCTATTTTATGGTTAAGTCAACTGATGATACAAATTCTCTTTTTGGAGGGGTTGCCTTCCACTTTATCAATAACTTAGTAGCTACTTTAGTATTAATTTTTATGTGAGGGATTTAATTGAGCGAACAAATTAGAGGTATGGTCGAAAAACAAATATACTATAATGATGCGAATCATTATGGTGTTTTTTTGGTGTCTTTAGAAAATATGAACGACTATCCTTTAACCATTGTGGGTAATTTTATGGGTTTAGAATTAGAGGGTTTCTATGAGTTTAAAGGGGACTACGTCGAAAACGCACGCTTTGGGTTACAGTTTAAAGTTGAAGCGTTCAAACCCATCATCCCTACAGATAGAGGATTTGTTTTAAGATATTTAAGTGGTCCTTCTTTTATGGGGATTGGTTTAAAATCAGCAGAAGCCATTGTCGAAAAGTATGGCAGTGATGTGATTGAGAAAATTAAAGCTGATCCTGATATTAAACTCAGGGTGACAGGGATCTCAAAAGCCAAATTAGATAATTTAAAAGAAGTCATTCTTAAGGAAGATCCCATGGATCAAGCCATTACTTTCTTAAATACCCATGGTATCACCGGAAAAGCGATGATGCACATTCTCAATGTTTATAAAGAGAATACAGAAACTTTATTAAAAGAAAACCCCTATCGTATGATGGAGGAAGTGACGGGTGTTGGGTTTAAGACCTGTGATAAGATGGCTTTAGCAATGGGCTTTGAAAAAGAAAGTCTATATCGCTTATCCGCTTTAATGAATCATAATTTTAAAGAGCTTTGTTTTAATCCTGGCCATTCCTTTATAGATAGAGATATCCTTTTTAAGTCTATGCCGCCTTTTGAAAAGGCGTTATTAGAGGAAGCGTATCATCGATTAATTAAGGAACGTATTCTTATTTTAGATGATGAAAAGCTTTATCACCACACACAATATGATGCAGAAACCTATGTTGCTAAATATTTAAACAATAAATTAAAATCGGATCATACGCTATACTTGGATGACTTTGGTGCTTCCATGGCCAAGATTGAACGTAAGTTATCCATTGAGTTTGATGATGTCCAACAGGAAGCCATCCAAAC
The DNA here is from genome assembly GCA_947631935.1 of uncultured Erysipelothrix sp. Classification (GTDB taxonomy): domain Bacteria; phylum Bacillota_I; class Bacilli_A; order Erysipelotrichales; family Erysipelotrichaceae; genus Erysipelothrix. Next base: position 44 of record CANRNG010000047.1, on the reverse strand, counting down.
ATTCTTAGAAAATGATGTTGTGATTTTAACAGGGGGCCCGGGTA
>CANRNG010000046.1 GCA_947631935.1 uncultured Erysipelothrix sp. | reverse complement strand
AATGAAGAAGAACAAAGACTATTGGACTTGTACATGGAGTTCCAATACCAACCTTTATCCACAGTTTTAAAGGATGCTTTATTTGAAGATATCATGGATTTTTTCGATAGTGTCTACTCAGAAGAAGCCATCAATTTTAATGAAAGTAATGATCGAAAATACACTACAACAGAATTAATGGAAGTGTTAGGCCTTAATGAATGACAAAGTGGAAACTTGTATGGAGTGAATCTGCACGTAAAGACTTATTAGAATTTGATAAGCACATTTCGAAGATTATCATCTCCAAAACAGCATCGAGTTTAGATCATATTGACGACCCAAGAACCGTGCTGGTTCCTCTAAAATACGCAAAAAGCGGTCAATTTAAATACCGAATTGGAAACTACCATGTTATATGTCGACTCATTGATAATGAACTAATAGTAGAAGCAATAACAGTAAGTCGTCGTCCTGAAGTGTATAAATAACGAAGGTTTGAAATCAGGTCTTCATTTGTTTAGTAGAGATGATCTTAAAGGACATGGAATATATATTATCTGAAGGGATTTTTTATGTTAATGGCTGTGTTTCTTGATTGAAAATCATGAATCACTCATTTATAATATAGATAGGAACAAAAGGAAGTTTGATACTTTCGGTTGACTCGCGAGGGAAAGCGAGGGGAAAAGCGTATCCATCAATACGCTTTTTCTTTTGGATAATATTTGTTTACTGGATTTTAAACAACCATTCCTATAATCTTAGATCCATTATCAATATATTCTAAACAGAACAACATTGAATGTCATTTATCAATCTGGTTCAAGATACTGGTGTTATTATGGTAAAATATTAATATAAATAGAGAGGGTGATGGGTTTATGGCAGCAAAAAGTTTTGATAATAATTTTAGGGTAACGGAAAAAGGCGCTTCTAAACTTATCGAAAACTTCAACGCAAATAAAACTGTTAAAGTTATTCAAAAGGCTGAAACAGTGAAAATTGCTTCAAAAAATGATTATGATCGATTGAACATAGTTCTAGCAGCTAAGAATAAATAATCGATGTATAAAAAGTTATTACGATATTCATCATTAGATTTTCTTGAAGATTCGGTGGGTGATTTAAGGATAAAAAGTAGAATATTTTCATTAATAAGTTTTACAATTTTCTAAAAAAGTGTATAATGATTTATGGGCATGCACAGATCCCCCCCAATTGTTGCATGCCTTTTATTTTGTAATTAGAGAGTGAATATCTTAAGTGATGTTCACTTTTTTGTTATAATAGATTTAGAGAGAAGGGTTAGTATGCGTGTTATACAAGATAGAATCGTGAAAGGTGACTTACAGGAGATTTATCTAGCGGGTGGATGTTTTTGGGGGACCGAGGATTTCATGGCGCGATTGAATGGTGTGGTGCATACTTCAGTGGGGTATGCGAATGGCTTGGTTGAAAGTCCTACTTATGAATTGGTCTGTACAGGTCAAACTGGATATGCTGAAACAACCTATGTGGTCTTTGATCCTAAGGTCATCACGTTGGATTTCTTACTAAAGGGATTCTTTAAGTCTATTAATCCCACAACCCTCAATAAGCAGGGTAATGATATTGGGACGCAGTATCGCAGTGGTATTTATTATGTTGATTTAAATCAGAAATCAGTGATTGAACATGCGCTTGGTGAACTTCAAAAGAAATATGATAAGCCGGTTGTGGTTGAGGTTTTACCGATTGAGAGTTATTGGTTGGCTGAAGAATACCATCAGGATTATTTGAAGAAAAATCCAGGTGGCTATTGTCACATTCCACAATCTGTTTTGGAATTTGCGGATCAATATACTATGTATAAAAAACAAGATAAAAATCAATTAAAGGATAGCTTAGATGCGTTGGCTTATGAGGTTACTCAAAATGGGGCAACGGAAAGACCTTTTAGTAGTGAGTATGATGCTTTCTATGAGGAAGGTATTTATGTGGATATCACTACGGGTGAACCTTTATTTTCTTCGAAAGATAAATATGATGCGGGATGTGGGTGGCCTTCATTCACAAAGCCCATCACGATGCCCAATGTGAAGTTTGAAGACGATCACACCCATGGCATGCATCGTATTGAGGTTAAGAGTCATATTGGTGAATCGCATTTGGGGCATGTGTTTAATGATGGTCCCAAAGACCAAGGGGGACTGCGTTATTGTATCAATGGTGCAGCCTTGAAGTTTATCCCCGTTTCAAAAATGGATGAAAATGGTTATGATTATTTGAAGTTCTTATTTGAAGTATAAAAGGAAAGGTGGACTTTAAACATGGATTTAATGCGAGATCGAATTAAAAGAGTGATGGATAACCACCAAATGTCTTGTCAAATTACAATAAGAAATTTGTATGTGTTAAAAGGATTTGCGCCTGTTATCGACAATATTGATTTTCCAGTCAGTAAACTAGATGGGGATTTGTCGGGGCGATCTAACAAATATATCTTAGAAGAAGATTGGGATGGTCAAGAAGTTGATGGTTTCATTCCAATTGAGGTTTTCTTTAATTTCTTTGAAAATGGTATTTTAAACGATAAGGGTGAAATTGTGGGCTATGAGCCTAAAGATAAAAAGCCTATCTATATCTTTAACACCAATAATGCTTTAACGGGATTGGTGGATGATTTGACTTGGGATGATTCAAAACGCTTGGATTATTTGAAATCAATTGATATGGTTAAACTATAGAAACGGAGGTAAATACATGAGTCTAAGTGGAAAAAAAGTACTTACCATTGTGAGTAAAGATTATGATGACTTAGAATTTCATTATCCAATCATTCGCTTGAAAGAGGAAGATGTTGAGATTGTGATTGCTTCTGAAAAGAAGGGTGAAACAATCAAGGGTAAATATGGACTGTCAACAACCAGTGACATTGCGTTTGATGATGTCAAAATTGAGGATTATGATGGTATCTTGATACCGGGTGGTTGGGCACCTGATTATCTGAGAAGATTTGATGCTGTACTGGATTTTGTGAAATATCTTGATCAACAAGAAAAGCTCATTGGCATTATTTGTCATGCGGGGTGGGTCTTGTCTTCAGCTGACATTTTAAAAGGGCGTCATGTGACCAGTACCCCTGGGATTAAACATGACTTAATGCATGCGGGAGCGACATGGGAAAATGCGCCTGCGATTGTGGATGGACACATCGTATCTGGAAGAAGACCCCCAGATTTACATGTTTATGTCCCAAAACTAATCGAAGTACTGAGGAACCAATCATAGGTTCCTTTTTTTATTGTGAATTATCATGTATAATTTGAGTTAAAGAAGCGGAGGCAATCAATGAAGGTTTTATATATCAGTTCGACGCATGCAGGTATGCATTCGCACAGTATTTACTATGACTTGATGCAAAATTTTAAAGAAAAGGGGCATGATGTGACCATCGCCTATGCCAGAGAAAAAAGATTGGATTTGCCCACCAAAATGTACCATGAAAAGGGTTTGCGTTATTTGGGTATTAAAACAGGCAACATCTCTAAAAATAAAAATATGATTGAGAAGGGTATTTCAACACTTACCATTGATTCTTTCTTTAAAAATTCGATTAAAAAGTATTTGGGCGGGGAGTCTTTTGATTTGGTACTTTATTCAACACCTCCCATTACCTTTATTAAGACCATTCAGTATTTGAAGAAAAAGTCTCCAAAGGGGGTTTTCTATTTGATGTTAAAAGACATCTTCCCCCAAAATGCGGTCGACATGGATCTATTTGCGGAAGATGCTTTGATTCATAAGTTTTTTAGAAAAAAAGAAAAGAAACTATATGCAATGATGGATGTCATTGGGGTGATGTCTGAAAGAAATCAAGAGTATTTTAAAACACATAATCCTGAGTTTGAAAATAAAGTGGTGGTCCTTCCCAATGCCATTACCATTCAAGACCCCAAGGAGAAGCAGTTTTCTAGAAGTGATTATGGTTTGGATGAGGACAAGGTTTTATTTGTTTATGGGGGGAACTTGGGTAAACCCCAAAATATTCCCTTTGTGGTTGCGTGTGCCAAAGCTATGGAATCCATTGAAGGGGTATCCATGGTCATTTGTGGCAGTGGGGCCAATCAATTCTTAATTGAAGACTATATCAAAGAAAATAACCCCAAAAACTTACAATATTTGGGACAACTCCCCAAAGATAAATATGATGAAATTGTACATCATTCAGATGTGGGGCTCATTTTCTTAGATGAAAGATTCACCATCCCCAATTATCCACAAAGGGTTTTGAGTTATCTCGAAGCGAAACTACCCATCCTTTGTGCTACTGATGAAAGTACGGATGTGGGATTGATGGCCGTTGAACATGGCTATGGGTTCTCCGTTATTTCACCCGATGTAGATGATTTTATAAAGAAGGTCATCATCCTTAAAAATGACTTTAACTTAAGAAAAGAAATGGGTCTTAAGGGGTATGACTACTTGATCCATAATTTTACTACGGATCATGCTTATGACATTATTATGAAAGGATTGAATAGATAAATGAAGATACTTGTGACAGGTGCCCTGGGGTTTATTGGCCAAAACCTTTGTGTTACCTTAAAAGAGATGGATTATGAAGTGATTGCCTTTGATAAAAATCAGAGTTTGGATGATTTGAAATCTGATATTAAGACCGTTGATTTTGTGGTTCATTTGGCAGGGGTCAATCGAACCCAAAATCCTTCGGATTTTTATGAAGGCAACCAAAACTTGACTGAGACCATCGTAGATTTATTAAAACAATATAATCCAGTACCCTTACTTATTTCCAGTAGTGTTCAAGCTGGAAATGATTCGGATTATGGTCAAAGTAAAAAAATGGCAGAAGAAGCAGTGGCTGCTTATGATAAAGGGTATATATTCAGACTTCACAATGTGTATGGGAAGTGGAGTCGTCCCAATTATAATTCAGTAATCGCAACGTGGTGTCATAATATTTCCAGGGGGTTAGAAATCAGGGTAGATAATCCTGAAACTACTTTGGGCTTTGTGTATATTGATGATGTGGTTAAAACCATGATTCAAGCTATAAAAGGGGAATTGAACTTTGGTTTACAGGAAGTATCCCCTGTTGATATGGTTTCCTTGGGTGAAATTAAAGATCTTTTGGTTTCGTTTAAGGAAAGTAGAAATAACTTACAATTTCCCAATCTTGAAACTGCTTTTAGTAAAAAACTGTATAGTACGTATTTGAGTTATATTCCACTTGAAAATATGAAGTATCCTTTGACGATGCATCAAGATCATAGAGGGAGTTTTACGGAAGTATTGAAGAAAGAAGGCGTGGGTCAGATTTCGATTAATGTTTCCAAGCCCGGCATCACCAAAGGTGAGCACTGGCATCACAGTAAAAATGAAAAATTCTTGGTGGTGTATGGCGAAGGGGAAATCTCAATGCGCCACATTATTACCAACGAAACCCATACCTATAGCGTATCGGGAGATAAATTAGAAGTGGTGGATATTCCAACTGGTTATACACACAATATAAAAAATACAGGGACCCATGATATGGTGACCTTAATGTGGGCCAATGAAAGTTTTGACCCCCATAACCCGGATACATATTTCTTGGAGGTTTAAGATGAAGAAATTAAAAGTAATGACAGTGGTGGGGACGCGTCCTGAAATCATTCGTTTGTCATCGGTCATGGCTGCACTTGAGAACTCAGAAGCCATTGAACATATTTTAGTGCATACAGGTCAAAACTATGATTATGAGTTGAATCAAGTTTTCTTTGATGATTTTGGTTTAAGAAAACCGGATTATTTTCTAGAAACAGCAACGGGAGCACCGGTGAGTACGGTGGGAAATATTTTAATTAATATTGAACCCGTGTTGAAAAAAGAGATGCCGGATGCTTTCTTGGTGTTGGGGGATACAAATTCTTGTTTGTGTGCCATTGCAGCGAAGCGATATAAGATTCCTATTTTCCACATGGAAGCGGGTAATCGTTGTTTTGACCAACGGGTACCTGAGGAAACAAATCGTAGGATTGTGGACCATATTTCGGATATCAATTTGACCTATAGTGATATTGCGCGTGAATATCTTTTAAGGGAAGGTTTACCAGCGGATCGTATCATTAAGACGGGTTCACCCATGTATGAAGTTTTACATGCGCATATGGATAAAATAGAAGCTTCTGATATCTTGAACCAATATCAGCTCAAAGAAAATTCCTATTTTGTGGTGAGTGCACATCGTGAGGAGAATATCAGTTCTGAAGTAAATTTCTATAATTTAATTGAGAGTATGAATAAAGTGGTTGAAACATATGATATGCCCTTATTCTTAAGTACCCATCCCCGTACGCGTCATAAAATTGAAGAGACGGGTGTAAAACTGGATGATCGGATTATCTTATCTAAGCCACTGGGTTTTATGGATTATGTTAAACTTCAAAAACACGCAAACGCAGTTTTGAGTGATAGTGGTACGATCAGTGAGGAGTCTTCTATTCTTAACTTTAGAGCCCTTAACTTAAGAGAGGCGCATGAGCGTCCTGAGGCGATGGAAGAGGCGAGTGTGATGATGGTGGGATTGCACCATGAACGCATTTTACAGGGCTTAAAAGTGCTTGAAACACAAGATAAAGACACATTAAGATTGGTTTCCGATTACAGTATGCCCAATGTCAGTGAAAAAGTACTGAGAATTATTCTTTCTTATACAGACTATGTTAACCAAAAGGTATGGCATAAATAATGAAGATTTTATAAATCAACGCGGTGTATCGTTTTGGAAGTACAGGGCGTTTGGTGCATGAGCTAAAGGAAGCGGCTCAAAAAGAAGGACACGAGGTTTTGGTGGCTTATGGTCGAAACCCACAAGAAGCCACTGAAGATACCTTTTACTTTGGTTCTAAGCCTGGCTTTATGTATCATGTTTTAATGACGCGTTTTTTTGGAAGACATGGACTTCATTCAACGCTTAAAACCAAAGTATTGATGGATAGAATCGATGCATTCAATCCAGATGTTATTCACATTCACAATGTCCATGGTTATTATTTGAATGTGCCCATGTTGTTTAATTATTTAAAAACATTGAATAAAAAAATAATTTGGACCCAACATGATACATGGTCAGTTTCTGGATCAAGTGCTTATTTTGATTATGATGGGTGTGAGGTATGGAATCGGGGTTGTGAGGTTTGTTCCAACACCAAAGAATATCCAGAAGTGTGGGTTTTTCCCAATCAGAAGCGTAATTTTAAGTGGAAACAAGATGCATTCCTTGGATTCAATAATCTGACAATCATTACGGTATCCGATTGGCAAAAAAATCTGCTTAAAACAACTTTTTTAGATGCGTATGATATCAAACGAATTTATAATGGTATTGATTTGAATGTGTTCATACCCAAAATAAAAAAGACCCCTTCAAATACAATTAAATTGTTGGGGGTGGCGAATATATGGGAGTCGCGTAAAGGCTTGGATGACTTTATCTTACTCTCAAAAAAGCTTCCTCAAAACTACGAAATTACTTTAATTGGTTTATCTAAAGAACAGGTGAACACCTTACCCGAGAATATCAAAGGGATCACAAGAACAGACTCCATCGCATCTTTGGTAAAGTACTACCAGGAAGCGGATATCTATTTGAACCTCAGTGTTGAAGAGACAATGGGTCTAACGAGTGTTGAGGCGATGGCTTGTGGCACACCTGCCATTGTTTATGATAAGACGGCCGTTCCAGAAATCGTGGATGCAAACTCAGGGATTGTGGTTGAAGCCAACAATATTGAATTATTAACACAAACGATTATAAATTTTGATTTTGATTATTATACAATTGAAAAAGCCAGAAACCGAGCGCTTTTCTTCAACAAAGAAAGTATGGTGAAATCGCATTTAGAATTGTATGAATCGTGTTAAAATGTGTTAGATGCTGAAAAGTATAGAAAAAGTAATGTAGCTTCGCTATAATTGACTTTCGAGGTGAAAAATCGTGAAAAAAAACACTAAAAGAAAAACTATAAAAACAAAACAAACGACCCAAAAAATGAAACTAGACAAAACCATCGGCATGGTGGTCATTGGTTTTGTGGTCGTTTCTGCTTTATTACTCATTTATTCAATCTATAACCTAAGGGTACTGCCATGGAAATACGTAATTGCTGCAACTGTAGTAGTATTGTTAATCGGAGGACTCTTGAGTTATTGGGTATTGAAGTCTAAAGGAAATGGATCCAAGGTCGTTTCCATGTTGGTGGTAGTGGCGTTACTTTTTGGGGTAACCCAGTTTTCTACCATTCGAAACTTAATTGGAAAAGTAACGGGTGCTGATACTGAAACGCACTTGGTACATGTTGCGGTGTTAAAAGCATCGGATTATGAGAAGATCTCTGATTTTAAGGATTTGAATGCAGACTTTGGTGCAACCCTGACCAGTGAAAAAACGTATATTGATATGACCATTGAAAAAATCAAGGATGCAAAAATTGAGTTTAATTTGGTTTCTTATGATGATTATATCAGTATGAATGATGCTTTATTTGAAGGTGAAGTTGAGGCCATCATTATTGGTGAATCTCAGTATAACTTCTTAAAAGAAATGAATCCAAGCTATGAAGAAGATGTAAGAATTATTGAAACCTATGGATTTGAAGAAAAAGTTGAAGAAACGGGTCGTGATATTGATATCACAAAAGATGTGTTCTCAATCTTTGTGAGTGGAATTGATACCTATGGTCCTTTGAGTTCTGTTTCGCGTTCAGATGTGAATATGATCATGACCGTAAATCCTACAACGCACCAAATCTTACTGACCAGTATTCCACGTGATTACCATGTTACACTACACTCTTTTGGAGCCAAAGATAAACTAACCCATGCGGGTAACTTTGGGGTTCGTGAGTCTATGTCAACTTTGGAGGATTTGCTCAGCTCACAAGTCGGTGAGAAAGTGGAGATTGATTATTATCTCAGAGTGAATTTCTCTTCAGTAGTTAATATTGTGGATGCTTTGGGTGGTGTAAATGTTAACTCTGAGTTTAACTTCAATGTGGGTAACTACGTTTATACTAAGGGGTCTAACCATGTTAATGGGGCCCAAGCGCTTGCTTTTGTTAGAGAACGATATTCATTACCCAATGGAGACAATGACCGGATTAAGAACCAACAAGCACTGATAAGTGGTATTATTGATAAGGCAACTTCGCCTGCAATCATCACCAAATACAATGCTTTCTTGTCATCAGTGGCCGGTAGCTTTGAACTTAGCATTCCTGATAATGACTTTAATAAATTGATTAAAAACCAAATTAAATCCATGGAAGGTTGGGAGATTATCTCCATTCAACTTCAAGGTACAGGTACCCACTCCAAGACAACCTACAGTATGCCAGGTTGGAATTTATATGTGGCTGAACCTAAGTATGAAACTGTGAAAGCAGCCGCAGAAATGATTCTTAAAATGGAAAGTGGCTTGCGTGTTTCTAAAGCAGCCGATTGGCCCTTTAATTAATAACTTTCAAGCGTTAGGAATCTAACGCTTGTTTACTTGGAGAAGTGCATTTTATGTATAAATTTGATAGAATAACTATATTAAGAGTATCGGAGGTCCTGGATGTTAAAAGATAAAGTATTGCTCGTTACGGGAGGCACGGGTTCCTTTGGGAACGCAGTCGTCAAAAGAATGTTGGACGAGAATCAATTTAAAGGGATTCGTATTCTTTCCCGCGATGAAAAGAAACAAGATGACATGCGAAAAAAATTCAATGATGATCGTCTTAAATTCTATTTGGGTGATGTCAGGGAGAAGGCTTCCTTGATTCATGCGATGCGTGGGGTTGATTATATTTTCCATGCAGCTGCCCTCAAACAAGTACCTTCTGCTGAATTCTTCCCTATGGAAGCTGTTAAAACAAATATTATTGGAACCGATAATGTCTTAGAAGTCGCAATTGAACAAGGCGTAAAAAAGGTTGTCTGTTTATCAACGGATAAAGCAGCCTATCCTATCAATGCGATGGGCATCTCCAAAGCCATGATGGAAAAAACCTATATCGCCAAAGCACGCATGGCCCAAGATACCAATACCGTGATCTGTGGTACACGCTATGGCAACGTTATGGCATCTCGTGGTAGTGTCATTCCTTTATTCTTTGAACAAATCAAAGAAGGCAAACCCATCACCATCACCAACCCCAAAATGACCCGTTTTTTAATGTCATTGGAAGAAGCGGTGGACCTGGTGCTATATGCTTTTGAGAATGGACAACCCGGTGATTTATTTGTTCAAAAATCACCCGCCAGTACCATTGCTGATTTGGCTGAAGCCATCCTTCAAATAACCCAATCAACCCATGGTACTAAAATCATTGGTACAAGACACGGTGAGAAACTCTATGAAACACTCCTCACCAAAGAAGAATTCGCCAAAGCAGAAGACTTAGGCCAATACTTCAGAGTTCCCATGGACCAAAGGGATTTAAACTATGACAAATATTTCGAAGATGGTGATGAAATCAGCGTTGATCAAGAGTACAACTCCATGAATACATATCAGTTGCGTGTTGATGAGATTGTGGAGAAGATAAATTCATTGAATATTTGATGGTTTTATATCATTTAAAAGTAGAGAGGAACTAAAAATTAAATGGGTATCAAATAATTAGTTAATGTTATAGGCTTGAGATATATTGGGCCTTCAACAAGCTTGATTTTGGCGTCAAAAGGTATCGGATGTAAATAATCCGGTACAATTGAAAAAAAAAGAAAATCCAAGTCAAACGTTACAGTTATTCAAAAGTTCCTCATTATTAATGATATTTAATAATAATCTTTTTTTATTCAAACACCACCACAATGTGACATAATTTTTAATGTAATTGTGTTAAATGGCCATGTGAGATGATACAATCAATACTAGGTCTAGAAAGCTTATAATCAATAAGCAAATATAGTGATTATACGAGGGAAAAATGAAACAAATAAATGCAATAATTATGGCTGCCGGAATGTCGAGTCGTCTCGCACCCCTATCTTATGAAAAACCAAAAGGACTTTTAAAGGTTAAAAATGAAATACTAATAGAAAGACAAATTAAACAATTACAAGAAAAAGGGATTGTTGATATCACTGTTATTACAGGATACAAAGCAGAACAATTTGAGTATCTCAGGGACCAATTTGGTGTTGATATTGTCTATAATAAGGACTACTTTAGATATAATAATACATCCTCTCTCAGACTTGTGATAGATAAGCTGAAGAATACATATATTTGTCCTCCGACAACTATTTTCAAGATAATTTATTTAGTGCAGATGAGTCAGAATCTTTTTACTCTGTTCAAGATGCAAATGGAATTAGTAATGAATGTTTTGTTGTTATAGATGATGATGGTACGATAATTGATATTCACTTTGATAAGGGTTCCTACTTTATGATTGGACATGCTTCTTCAATGAAGAAACTTCAAAATTATTTAGAGAAATTCTTGTTAGAGAATATAATAATTCTTGTTAGAGAATATAATAGAGATGAGATAAAAGAAAATCTATGGGAATATTTATATCTTGAGTATATTGACGTAATTAAATTAAAAGCTAGAATAGATGATAATAATTCTATCTTTGAGTTTGACTCTTTTAATGATCTGCGTAATTTTGATTCGTATTATTTGAATTATTCCGGTAATGAAATGCTGAACAACATATCTAATTATTTCCAAGTTCCAGTATCAGATATTGTTAATATTCATGAACTTAAAGAAGGACTTACAAATCTATCTTTCAAATTTGATATAAATTCTAATTCGTATGTTTATAGACACCCAGGCGATGGAACCGAAAACATTATTAATCGTGATGCGGAAAGATTCGCTCAAGAGAAAGCAAAAGAATTGAAAATAGATGAATCATTTATCTACATGGATAAAGAAAAAGGATTTAAAATATTACATTATATAGAGAACTTCAGAATCCTCGATTACCATTCTGAAAGAGATTTGAAGTTGGCGATGTCTGAAATTAAATAATTACACGATGCAAAAATTAAAAGTGATTTCGAATCTAATCTTTGGCATAAAACTTTGGATATGTTGCCGAATGTTTCTGAAGCAGTTAGATCAAACTATCCTAATTTTTATGATCTTTATGATAAAATAGAATCAATATACAATAGTACTACAAACTATACAGATGAAAAATATTTATGTCATTGTGATTTTTTCAATACGAATATTTTGTTTAAAGGGGAAAATTCATATATTATTGATTGGGAATACGCTGGAAATGATGATCCTGCTGCAGATTTAGGTGTTTTTGTTGCTAGTTCTGATATGACAATGGAGCAATCATTGAATTTACTTACTATTTATGAAGGTAGAGAAATGGATGAAAAGAAATATAAACATTTCGTTTCTTATTAGTGTGCCGGGAACGGTATATATCTAGGTGGTGAAAGTCCA
>CANRNG010000045.1 GCA_947631935.1 uncultured Erysipelothrix sp. | reverse complement strand
CAAATAGGGTCGACTATAAGGGATAAATATATTGCTATGGGAGTGGGTTCTAATGAGTTTAAATCGTTTCCATCAGGCCATACTGCGAGCTCACTGAATATACTCTTTGTAAGTGTATTTGCTAGATACAGAAATGTTTTCGCAAAGAATAAAGATATGATTATATTCATTGGATTGGTGTTTGGTCTACTAACTGCACTTTCAAGAATCATACTAGGTGCACACTTCTTTACAGATGTTACAGTTTGCTTTACGATTACGTTTGTCTTATATTATATTTCCTTAAAAATATTCTTCAAAAATGATATTGAGACAATTTAAAATACTAAAAACGATAAAGTTTGCTATAAAGATTACTATATTAGTGTACCCAAATTAATCAAAGCGGTTGATTAATTTTTCAATTTTTTGCATATTCAACTCTTATCTTCATATAGGTAAGAGTTTTTATTTTTACTTGTTCGAGCACTTCACTAATTAACAAACATTTCTGAACTTATAATGTAAAAGCGGGATAATTTTTGTGGAAATTGATTACGAAACGCTTACTATTTTAAAGAACTATTATTTGTTTATGCACGGTTTATATTGAGATTAACATTATAAAAGTCTAATTATGATAAAGCCAAAGTAAATATAAATCCTTTAATAGAAAAATTTAAAAATTCTAACCTTCAAGAAATGAACAGTTTTGCGAATACACTGATCAATTGGAAAAATGAAATCGTCAATTCTTTTATTATTGTAGAATCTACGGGTTAAACAATATCCAATGCGATTATAGAAAACAGAAATAAATCTATTAAGACACTTAAAAGAAATTGAAATTGATATACGAATTGGGACCGTTTCAGAAATCGCGGCATGTATTCTTTAAATAAAAGCGCTACACATCGATTATATCGAATAGAAAAAGACTAGAACTTTCATTCTAGCCTTCTAATTCAATAACTTGGGGTCATCAATACCCCAAGTTATACAATTCAATTTTCTTAATCGACCCCATGAATCTTCATAAAGCTTTTTTTTTTATTCTTCATCCAGTTCTTTAATAAAGAACTTCATATTGTAGTAATCAGATTTCTTACCAAACTCTTCATCCAGATAATCCACCCCATACTTTTCAATTAAAGTACTTTTACCTGAAAATAAGTTACTACCCAAACCCAATCGATCTCCCTCAATTTGAGCACCCATTGCCACAAGCGTTGTTGGGAACATATCAAGGGCAGAAAATTCCCGATTCACAAGAACATCTGCATCCACCTCAAAGGGTAAGTTTAAGAATGTATTGTACATTCTTTTTTCTTCTTGTACACTGAGGTTTAAAAATTCATTGTTCATGGTTTCATGATCCCCTGTTAAAATAACAGTCGTATTTTCATAGAAATCTTGTTGTTGAATCCACTTCACAAATTCAATAATTTTCAAATCAGAACACTGAATCGCATTCGCATAATCATTATCATAGGTCAAATCACAGGTCTCATCCACATACCCAATTGGATAATGGGTATCCACTGTGAGCAGTGAGAAATTAAAGGGTTCACCTTTTTCTGCAACTTCAGTTAATTTTGCTTTCGCGACATCGAAAAGTTTTAAATCTTCCATACCCCAGAAAACATCATAATCTTCTGGAATATAACCCGTTTCTTTCAAATACTTCGTGTCTATAATTTCATAATCACCATGTGTTTCAAAATAAGTCTGACGACCCCCAAAGTCACCATCACTACCCATCAAGAAATAATTGGAATAGCCATTGTCGGCTAATATTTCACCCATAGTCTTAATGCCAGGAAGGAAATGACCTGTGGTCCCATACTTGTTGTTTTTAAGAGGAACATTGAGTGGCACCCCACTGGTTTGACCCACAAGACTGGCCACAGTCCAGGTCATCCCTCTAAGGTGTTGAAAACCACCAAAGCCAGTACTATGACTGAATGAAACATTACTGTTAGCAAGTGCTTTAATATTTGGAATCAAATCCACAATATCGCCATCAATCTCAATCTCACCAAAGTTTGTATTAAGCGATTCAAGTACGATATAGACCAAATTTCTCTTTTCATCAGGGAATGTAATCTCAACATTATCGGGATCAATATAGTTCACTTCATATAAATAAGTGGTATCTTGAGAATTCAGAATATAACCAGATACATTAAACTGAGAATTTAAGAACAGGGCCACCATCACCACGACCAACACTACCCGCGAAATGGATTTTGAAAGAAGCGTACGCAACCAAGTCATAGAATATAATTTACCAAACCATTTTAAGTTTTTAATTTTTTCACCAAAACGCTTATTAAATAAATGCATCACAAAATAAAGCATGAATATAACCAACACAACTGGGATGGTATATAAGAAGAAATCCTTAACCACAGACAAGTCAGCGCCGGCACCATCACTCATGAAGAGAAATAGAAGCTGCTCCAAATCCAGTTGACCAAATTGTTTAAAAATAAAAGAGGGTAGCAATAAAAGATGTATCACAAATACATATAACAAGACTTTTAATATTTTTTTACAATTCTTCATGCACATCACCCTGTTTCTATCGAGTACATATTATAGAAGCTTTTAAAGTACTTTTCAACCAAACACATGAAATAACACAAAAAAAAGAAGGTTTCCCTTCTCATGTTAATCTAGCTTTTTAACTGAATTTTTTTGAATAATCTGACTTTTGAATACTTTACTTTCCATGGCGTCAGTTTTACCCTCAACAAACGCAATGAGACGCTGTGCCGCTTCCTTGCCCAACTCACTCTTAGGATGATCAATACCCGTCAAGTGAACTTTAGTCATGGAACTTAAATTAGAATTATCATGGCTCACAACTGAGAAATCTTCTGGAACAGAAAATCCATGTTGCCATATAATATTTAGAAGCTCAATCGCAACCTTATCATTATAACAAACAAAGCCCGTTACATTCTTTTGTTTGACGATATCATGGGCTCTATCTTGAAGTACTTTCAAAAGCGTTTCTGTTTCATAAATCAAGACATTCTTTGAATTATACTCAATTCCAAATTCATAACATGCTTGAATATAGCCACGCAAACGTTCTTTACCCTGTCTATCATCCACTTTAAAAATACCACCAATACGTGTATGCCCTTGTTCAATCAAATATTTTGTGACATCATAACCCGCCTGAAAGTCATCCAAAACAACCATCGGAGAATCAATTTCATCATACTTAGCATTGATCATCATTATTGGAATACCCATTTCTTTAAGATGTAGATACAATCCAATATTGGGATTATAGTAAGCAGATTTAGTCGGTTCAATAATTAAACCATCTACTTTTCTTTGAACCATCATCTCGATGGCACGCTTTTCCATTTCAACTGTATTGTTGGTACTGGTTAAAATCATGGAATAACCCAATTCTGTTAATTCTTTTTCAATTCCACGAATGATGGATGGAAAAATATAGTCAGAGATATAGGTTGTAATAACACCAATCTCTTTTTGAAGATTTTGTTTGGTACTATCAGAAACAAAAGAACCCGAACCCTGTTCTTTATAGATTATACCCTGATTTTCCAAACGATTGAGTGCCGTTCTAACGGTATGGCGACTCACATTATATTGTGCCTGAAACTCATGTTCTGAAGGCAATCTATCACCAGGCTTCAAATCCTTGTCTTTTATTAATTTCCGAATCTCATGTTGTAGAAACTCATGTTTACTTTTAAAGGTCATAAATATCACCCCTTCTATCCTCTATAATACCATGGATTTCTTTCTTTTTAGTGCAAAATAAAAAGATGATCACCTTATTCATAAAGTAAATGGAACTTGCGATTATATGTTTATCATTTAGCGTTGCACACAAAAAAGTACCTACACTCTTATGAGTAGGTACTTTAATATCAATCATATTTTTTGTAAGAAAGCTTTGGCTTCTATAATCTCTTCGTGAATCAATTCATGACCCCCTGGGTGCATGAATGTTTTCACGTCGTAGTCTGCATCCTTCAACATCTTTTTAACGGTTTTAAATGCGTCTTGTGAAATAAATGGATCTTCTGCTCCACCTGTCATAAAGACGTTCATTTTATTTTGTTTTAAATAAGGTTTATCCATCAATGTGGGTGCTGGATGAAACAACAACACATTTTGAATTTGGGTTTGGTGTTTTTTCAATAAACTTTGGGCAATATTCGCACCGTTGGAATAACCCAAGACCGTGAGCTTATAATCTTCAAATTGATGTTTCTCAATGATTTCTTTCATGAGCGCATGTAATTGATCTGTATTTTCATTCAGGCTCTTCTCATCAAAGGAACCATCCGCATTTCTTATAAAATAACGGCGCATCCCATGCTCAAAGACTTCACCATCAATCCCCACCAGGATGGCATCTTCATCCAACATTTGGCCCAGTCCAAATAGACCTGCCGCAGTACCCCCGGTTCCATGAAGGTGAAAGATGACGTGATGATTGTCTCCTGGGTGTATCGTATATTTCATTCATGAATCCTTTCCAGGGCTCTTTTACCGACCTTCTTTAAGGCTTCTTGCATTTGTTTTTCTTCTTCATCATCCAAGACATCCAAAATATCTCGAATATATTTGAAATGTTCTTTATAAATAGATTCAAAATAGGAACTGCCTTCAGGTGTTAAAGATACATATTGAACGCGTTTATCGCTGGTACAGCGTTCTCTTTTGATATAACCCTTTTTCATTAAGATATCAAGCACATAAGTCATACTGGAGTTGGGTGTTAAGACCGTATCCACGAGGGCTTGGGTTGTGAGTTCTCCTTTGAAGTATAAGGCTTCCATCGCCACAAACTCATTCATATTGATCCCTGTATCCTCTAATGACTTTTTAACACCCAGGGCCAGGCTTGTTTGGGCTTTAAATAGAATAATCAATGATTTAAGATCCTTTTCTTCTGCCATCTTATAAGTACTCCTTTTCAAAGTTTTTATTACTTCTAATCGTATCAAAGTCATCCAGCTGTGACTCTATATAGGCGCGCTTATCTCTTAAGTGAGGTGGTAAGGTTAGTTTTTCCCCCAAGATTTCATAACCCTCTTCATCATCGATAAATCCAGGCCCATCTGTCGCAAGTTCAAAGAGAATACCTGGGTACATTCTAATATAGACCGATTTAAAGTAGAATCTTTCAACAAATCCAGAATTTCCTAAGTTAAGCGAATTGAAGTAATCAATCCACTCATATAGATGGGCTTCATCTTCAACTCTAAATGCGACGTGGTGGACACCCCCAAAACCTTGACGTGCTTGAGGTAAATCTTCATTGGTTTCAACAATGATTGATCCACCGTTGCCACCTTCACCCATTTCATAAAGGGTATAGGGTCCGGTTGCACTGGTTTTACGCATCAACATAATCTTAGTTAATATTTGGTCCATGTATTCAAAATGAGCCACTCTTAAGAAAGTCGGTCCCAAACCCAAGATCCCAAATTCATTGGGAACTGGTCCTTTAAACCAAGGCTCCCCGGCAGGGACACCAGCATCATTTTCATCCGAAACCAAGGCATACTTTTGGTTGTCAAAATCATTGAAGCGAATCATCTTGCGATTAAATATTTCAGTAATCCCATCATGTTCAACTTCAAAATGATCAAAGCGTTTCAACCAATAATCTAGCGCTGCATCATCTTTGACTCTGAAAGTGGTCATTGAGATATCATTGGTTCCCTTTTGGTGGGGACCAATGTTTTTAAAATCAAAGAATGTCATATCAGTTCCAGGACGGGCTTTATCATCCGCAAAATATAAGTGATAGGTTGATAAATCGTCCTGGTTCACATTTTTCTTTACCAATCGCATCCCAAGAATATGGGTATAGAAATCATAAATATTGCGGGCACTGCTGGTAATCGCAGTGACATGGTGGACTCCTTTAAGATTTTTCATCATGTTTTTCTGACCTCCTGAGATATTTGGCTTTCTCTATTTCAAGTAATTTTTCTTCGCGCTCACTCAAGCCTTCTTTCTTTTGTTTGGAAAGTAGGTTTTTAATCACAAGGCGGTTTGTTTCTTTTTGTTTCAACAGTTCGTACTCATATTTATTACGATAGCCATAGGATTGCATCGCATCAATTTCTCTCACAAATACCGGGAACATGGTTTCCAATATATCGGCACTTTCATCTTCATAGTGCGGTGGAATCATAAAGCTTTCACCCAAGTGCGCAACGGGTTCATCAACCGTTACACCTGGACCAAATGTTGCCAATTCAATAATTTGGCCCCCTTTATCTCTAAAGTAAAGGGATTTGAAATATTTTCTATCTTTAATTTCAGTGGGATAGTAACCGTTTTTAAGCAGGTACTCGCGCCATGCTTCAATTTCATCTGCTTTAATTTTAAAAGCAATATGGTGTACCGTTCCCCGACTGGATTCACCCATCGGTTCATTTTGTTTGAGTAAAAATAAAGTCCCACCCAAACCATCTTCAATTTTAAAGGTATAAGATTTTTCATCTTCGCTAACCAATGTATATTTAAGAATGTTCACCAATAAATCAAAGGTTTTTTTATAGTTCACTGAAAGTAATGTACCACTGTCCAAACCGATAATCGCATTTTCTTTTGAAATACCATTATATGCCCATGGATTCATGGCTTCGTAATCCTTTTCCACCATCATCAACCTGAGACCATCTGGATCTTTAAACTTAAGTCCCCCTTCAATGTCTTGATAAGAGACATTAAAATGGCGTAGTCTTTCCTTCCAAAAGTCGGTTGTGTTTAAAGGGATGGCTAAAATTTGTGTTTTCACTTGTCCCCCGGATAGTTCAACTTCCTCTGCGTCATTGAATGGGAAGGTTGTCAATAAGGGTGTACTCCCATCTGTATTGGAAAAATAGAAATGGTAAGTTCCTTTATCATCGAAGTTAAGTGTTTGTTTCACCAATCTCATTCCAAGAACGGAAGCGTAGAAATCTAAGTTTCTTTGGGCTTGTCCTACAATGGAGGAAATGTGATGGAGTCCGTATGTTTTAATCATGTGTATCACCTCTTGAGTATATATTATTTCGAATTCGAAATAATATCAAGTAATATGCTCATCACGCATCAAACCAAAGGCCAAGACATCATGATACTGTCCATTACGATAAACCATATTACGGTAGGTTCCTTCATGTTTAAAGTTAAATTTCTCATACAATTTAATGGCACGTGTATTAAATGAGAAGACATGAAGGTAGAGTCTGTTTAAGTTTAAACCCTCAAATCCCATCTCTAATAATTTTTCCATCATCTGGGTGCCATGGCCCTTTGACCAATATGATTTTTCACCAATCACAATTGCCAGTTCTGCATGTCTGTTTCTTGGGTCGACATTCATCAAAGCAATGGTCCCTATATAGACATCATCAACAGAGACGATATAAGTATATCCACTCACCAATCTTTGGGCCCATTCTGAAATCTCATCAAATCCTTGGGGTCGGATGAATTCACTTTGGTCAAAAACGGCCACTTCTGGATCATTTCGCCATGCGTAATAATAGGGGATATGTTTTGTTTCAAATTTTTCAAATTTCATAGCCTGCTCCTAACATAGATTTTCAAAGGCATTCATATAAATTTCAATCGCATCTATCAAACCCTTGATCTCAATATATTCATTTGCTTGATGGGCCGTCATTTCTTGGTTTAAGAATAAAGGTCCAAAAGCCACAAAATTATCCATGGCGCGGGCATAGGTTGCACCCCCTATTTTAAGGGGCTCATTTTCATGATCTCCAGTAACACTTTGGTAGCTTTTCATTAAAGCTTGGACCAGTTCACTTTCAATTGGAACATATAAACTATCCAGTCCCGTAATTTTTTCAACGACGACTTTATCATGAATACTTTGAACTGCTTTAATAACTTCATCTTCTGAATAGGTTACAGGATATCTAACATCTAAGGATACCCATCCTTCATCTGCTTTTCCAACTGAGTAGGATATTTTACCAGAGACGCTGTCTTCAAAGTGATCCAATTTTCCATCCTCATATACAGAAACCACAAAGGCTTCTAAATCTTTGGCATGTCCACTTTCTTTTAAGGCTTTGGATAGGTGGTAGATTGCGTTTACCCCTTTTTCGGGTGTTGATGCATGGGCTGATTTACCCAAAACACGGATGTTTGAATCTTGTTTATCATAGCGATAACCCAGTTCATCCAAGGCTTCTTTTAATCCTTTAGTATCTTGAATCGTCGCATGGGATGCGACTGCATTATAACTGTCACCCCCGACGATCGCGTTGCCTTCACCTTTAATTAAGAGTTGTAAAAGACCCTTTTCAACGTGCACAAGCGGGAAATCGGCATCGGGCGCAAATCCCATCACCGGTATCTCTTCCTTTGCTTTATACGCATCCAAACAGCGCCACAAACTCTCTTCATCGGTTCCAAAGATAAAGCGTACACGTTTATTCAATTTAAACCCTTCATCTAAAAGCAGTCTTAGCGCAAATAAAGCTGCCAAAGTAGGGCCTTTATCATCAATGGTCCCCCGCCCAAAGAGTTTGCCATCACTTTCATGTAAAGTATAGGGGTCATGATTCCAATCATTGAGATATCCCTCATCAACCACATCCACATGGCACAAAACCCCAAATAGTTCTCCCGAACCCATTTGAGCATATCCATAATAGCCTTCTGGATCTTTATAGACCTCAAATCCCAATTCTTTTGAAATACTTAAAATTTCATCCAAGGCTTCGTTGATTCCAGATCCAAAGGGCAATGCATCCTCACTTATAACTGAACGAATCCCAATCATTCGTTTTAAATAACCTTTATAAATATCTAAATTATCGGTAATCTCACTTTTTCTTGTCATAGTTTTCTCCTTATCGTTGTTTAAATTATCCATCTCTATTATAATCTATATTATAGAAAGAAGGAAATTATGAACTACAATTCTACTTTCATTATTGAAAAAAAACGCATTCAAGATAACCTTGAAACAATTTTTAAGAAAGCACCCAAAAACACAGCCGTAATTCCTGTGCTCAAAGCAAACGCTTATGGTCATGGGCTTGTTTTGGTGGCGCAAATACTAGAAGACTATCCACAGATTAAAACACTGGCCGTAGCCCAAACCATTGAAGCCATTACCCTTAAAGAAAACAAGATTTCTAAAGATATCATGCTGCTTTGTGGCATCACAAAGGACCAAGTTAAAACCATGGTTAATAACCATATTCAACTTTTAATTCATGACTTGGATTCCTTATTCAATATCCTTGAAGTGCTTAAAGAAAAAAACATTGAGAACTATCCTGTTAACTTAAAAATCAATACGGGTTTAAATCGACTGGGCTTCACCCAAGAAACACTCCAAAAAGCCATTCCTATTATAAAGGATAATAAACACATTCAAATCATGTCTACTTATTCTCATTTCATTGAAGGCGCAACAATCAATTCACCCATCTCGATCCAACAAAAACTTGCCTTTGATAGTGCACTGGATTTACTCGTTGAAAAAGGGATTAACCCTGGCATCAGACATCTTTGTGACAGTGGTGCCTTTGATTGGTATGAAGATGCGTATTATGATGCAGTCCGGATTGGACGCGCACTTTATATGGACAGTCCCCATAAAAAAGAAGTAGATCGATTTAAAGACGCAGGTTCTTGGCATGCCAAACTCATCGCAAAAAGAACCATCCAAGAAGGTGAATCAGTTGGCTATGGTAAAGCATACGTTGCCACCAAGCCCACCCACATTGGTATTATCAATGTCGGATATGGGGATGGTATGATGATTTTAGATGATCAGATTAAACGTGAGTGTATTGTCGATAACCAACGGGCAACCATTTTATCCGTTGCGATGGATCAATCTTACATCAACCTGCATGACATAGATCCAGAAGTAGGTTCCGTTGTGACCCTATATGGTAGTGCAGCCTCAGGGGCTTATATTTCCACCAATGAAACCACCCAACAGTTTGATGATGAGGGATGTACCCTTACGACGCTATTAAGTCATCGTGTAAAACGGATTATGAAGTAGTATCATGTCGTTAGACATTTAAATTCAACTATAATATAATATAGATGTCCGAAAGGACAGCGCAAGACACTTCCCCCCCATTCGTCTTGCGCTTTTTTTATTCTTTAATTAACGTACAACTATCGTCAGTATAATATGCTGTATCCGGATTGAGCCCCATGTAACTATTGTCTACAAAATGACTCAAGCGATCGGAGGTATCTATCACCCAACCTCGCCAGCCTGTTTTGCGCGCCTTGGTTTCACTAAATCCAAATCGATACTCGGATTCTGTTTCAATTTTGGTGGTATAGTCTTGGTATTCAAGTATTGGAAACAAATCAAGAAAGGAAGCTTCACTCAGTTTACTAATCTCTTCTAAAGAAGTCGCATTGTCTTGTTTATCAACAATATACAATAAGTTACTTTCATAAATAAAATCATCTTCGCTGTACATATCTGTAACGACCATGAAATCAATCTCTATATTATATATATTCCAACTATTAGGGTCCACATCTTCTTTAAGATGCACATAAGTTAAACCTGAGGTTTCACAGTGATAGTGGTATTTACCTTCATTTACTTGATAGGTACACCCTGTTAGAAGCAGTAATAGAATCAACATAATTTTTTTCATATGAGGCTTTCCTCCATAAATCTTCGTTGTAGTAATCGCACCAAAAATGGAATGGATATGCATGCTACAACGAACATGATCTCAATATTAATAATCGCTAGAATCAATACCAACAAGACGGGTAGTATTTTTAAATTATGCATCCAACCAAGACCCCATAATGAAGCAACTATAAATCCCATCATCAGGATAAGCTTATTCAAGATATAAGTCTGATTTAAAAAAGTAAGACTTAGAAATAAGGTTATGACCATTTGAATTATAAAAATGTAAATATAAGATGCATAGAATCCCTTTAACAATTCTTTTCGTTTCACACCCAGTGATAATAAATAATTGATCGTGATGGGATTATACGTTCTACTAAAGGCATCTTGTATGAGTCCGAAATAAATCGCCATCCAGATCATTAAGATTATCTTTTGCGCTTCGATATTTGGTAGAGAAAGAATTAATAGTTCCACAAATATGGTTATCGAATGAATAAAGAAAAGGAGCAGTGAAGCATGATTAAAAGTAAATTTTCTCATAGGCGCTCCTTTCTAAAAGAAGCAGTATGTCTTTAAGTGGGGTTAACCCATCATTTTTTCTTTGGATTAAAGCTTCCGTATGATATTTATTTTTGACAACATGAATCAATTCAAAGTGTTCCAAGGCATCTTCATCACATTGCACAATCTCTAGATTTGTTTTTAAATCATAAACAGATCCAAAGTAGCATAAATGATTCTCCTTAATAAAGATGATGTCATCCATGATATCTTCATATGCTTCAATTTGATGGGTTGACATGATGATGGATTTATCGCCTTCTTTCATATAATCCAATAAGATTCCTTTTAAGTCTTCCTTTTTAAATTGATCTAGATGAACATCCATTTCATCCAGAATTAAGACATCAGGATTTCTTGTGAGCGCAATTGCCAACATGAAAGACTTCACTTCTCCTTTTGACAACTCACCGAATCTTGAAGACAAATGCAGGTTAAACTTATCCAAATATTTTTTAT
Source organism: uncultured Erysipelothrix sp. (assembly GCA_947631935.1). GTDB lineage: Bacteria > Bacillota_I > Bacilli_A > Erysipelotrichales > Erysipelotrichaceae > Erysipelothrix. The sequence goes on along the minus strand of CANRNG010000045.1, from coordinate 807 downwards.
AGCCAATCACATCGAATTCTGGTTCAATCACTCTTAATAAGTTTACTACTTCATTGAGGTTATAGCCAGTATAGAATGGGGCATCATTTCCCACATAACCTATTTTTAATTCTGGATTGGTTTTTGTGAAAGGGATACTGCCAATCAAACCATAAATGAGACTGGTCTTTCCTGTCCCATTTCTACCTACAAGGGCAGTAATCTTATTACGATGGATTTCTAAATTGATGTCATTCACTTCAAAATCACCTCTTTTTAAATTACCATTTTTGATCTTGATCATAGGTAACCTCCTTTTGTCTGAAATATGAAAATGATTTTAAATCAGTCGCATCTTTCGCAAATTGCTTCGAAACCGATTCAAACGCAATCATATCCTCATAAAGTAAAGGTTTCCCATCTTCTAAATATAAAACATAGTCTACCAATTTTTCATAGGCTTCCAATTCATGCGTCGCAATGATTAGCGTCACTTCTCTTTCGTATAAATAGGTTTGTAAGATTTCTAAAATATCTTCCCTAACAAAGATGTCAATCCCTTCAGTGGGCTCATCTAAAACAATTAACTTTGCATCGATGGATAGCACCATTGCCAACATTAATTTTTGCCTGGTCCCAAGCGATAGTTTCTTGGGTTTATCACTCAGCTTAATCCCAAATCGATTGAGATAGTTTAAACAAGTCGGTTGATCAAAACGCTTATAAACGCCTTTATAAAAGTTTAAGATTGATTTCACATTGATAAAATCTTGATACATAAAATCAGATGGCATATAGGCCATGATATCTCGATATTCTTTTTGTCCC
>CANRNG010000044.1 GCA_947631935.1 uncultured Erysipelothrix sp. | reverse complement strand
GGGTACTGCGATCGTCTTAGAAAGGGTATAAAATCGATGAGATTAGAAAATAAAGTTGCTGTTATCACAGGAGCAGCTAGAGGACTTGGCCAATCAATGGCAGAATTATTTGCGAGTGAAGGCGCGAAAGTGATTGCGCTTGATATGGGTGAGTTAACTTATTCACATGAAAATGTTGAAGGTAAATTACTCAATGTTACCGATAGAGAAGCAGTACAACGTATCTTTGATGAAATCATTAAAGATTATGGAAAAATCGATATTTTAGTTAATAATGCTGGGATTACCCAAGATGCCTTAACCCGTAAAATGACAGATGAACAATTTGATGTGGTTATTGATGTTAACTTAACAGGTGTCTTTAATCTTACCCGTTTGGTTGGACCTCAAATGCAAGCAAACGGCAGTGGATCTATTATCAATATATCTTCTGTTGTGGGTGTGTTTGGGAATATCGGACAAGCAAACTATGCAGCCACCAAAGCTGGTGTGTTGGGTATGACCAAGAGCTGGGCAAAAGAGTTTGCGATGAAAGGTGCCAATGTGCGTGTTAATGCGATTGCACCAGGTTATACGATGACAGATATTCTAAAAACAGTGCCTCAAGATTTACTTGATAAATTTGCAAAAATGACCATGTTGGGTCGTTTGGGACAACCTGAAGAAATTGCGAAAGCGGCTTTATTCTTAGCCAGTGATGATGCGTCCTATGTGACAGGCCAAACTTTAAGTGTTGATGGCGGCATGCGTCTATGATTGAGTTTGCACTAAAATATTTAGATGTAAACACCCATGAAACAATTGCTTACCGTGAAGCGGGAAATGGAAAAACGATTTTACTACTTCACGGTAACATGTCCTCCTCTGTACATTTTAATCCACTGATGGCGCACTTGGCTGAAAACTACCATGTGATTGCCTTGGATTTGGTGGGATTTGGGGATTCCTCTTACAATAGAGAAATCAATTCATTGAAAGATTTTGCGGATGATGTCATTTCCTTCATTGAATTAAAAGAACTCAAAGATATTACAGTAGTAGGTTGGTCTACGGGTGGCGGTATTGCACTAGAAGTAGCAGCATCCCTAAAGGATACAGTCAAACATTTGGTCTTATTGAGCTCCGTGGGATTACAAGGGTTTGTGATGGTGGATGCGGTTGGAAATAGGATTTCAACAAAAGCTGAAATCGCCAGTCATCCATTGCAAGTTGTACCGATCCTAGAAGCATATAAAACGGGTAACAAAGATTTCATTAAATTTGTTTGGGATAATACCATCTATATTAATGATAAACCAGAAGAAGATGAATATGATATCTATTTGGATGCGATACTAAAACAAAGAAACTTGGTTGATGTGGATTATGCATTGGTTCACTTTAATTTTACAAATGAAGACAATGGTCTGGGAAAGGGAAGCAATCGTATCGGGGATGTGAAAGCTTCTGTCTTGATTCTCCATGGTGAAAAGGATTTGGTTGTGAATGTTTCTGAAGCTTTGAAAACCAAAGAAGCCTTCGGTGAACAAGCGAAACTTATTGTCTTTGAAAATGCAGGGCATGCTTTAATAACAGATAATTTAGAGTTGTTAAAGCAAGTCATCATAGAGGAAGTGGAGGCATAAGATGCGTGTAAATGTAGGAATTGTTGGATTGGGATTGTATTTGCCTGAAACAAAGATGACGGCAAAAGAAATTGCAGACCAAACCAACGGTGTGTGGACAGAAGAGAATATCATTAACAAGCTTGGAATTGTAGAAAAATACATTCCTGGACCTGAGGATGGTACCCAAGAAATGGGTGCCAAAGCAGCCTTGGATTTGCTTGAAAAAACAGGCTTTGATCCTTTGGATATTGACGTTATTTTATCTTTTGGTGAAGAGTGGAAAGAGTATCCACTTACAACATCAGCCCTCTATATACAAGATAGAATTGGTGCAACCAATGCTTGGGGTGTGGATGTTCAAAATAGATGCTGTACCTCAGTGACAGCGCTAAAGATGGCAAAAGATATGATCATTGCGGATGAACATATTGAGACCGTGCTTGTGGTAGGGGGATATCGAAATGGAGATTTTGTGGACTATACAGATCGCAATATGTCTATGATGTTTAACTTATCTGCTGGAGGGGGCGCAATTTTATTAAAGCGCAACCACAATGAAAACTTATTATTGGGAACTGGAATTATGTCTGATGGATCTCTTGCTAGAACGGCAGGGGTTGAAATTGGGGGTACCATGAACCCAATCACTCAGGAAAATATGGGTGAAGCTTATAAATCATTGAGATTATTGGAACCTGAAAAAATGAAAAACCGACTCAATGAGGTGTCACATTCAAATTGGCTAAAATGTATTGATATGGCACTTGAAAGATCCGGTAACTTAAAATTAGAAGATATTGACTATTTAAACATATTACATATTAAACGTTCTGGTCATTTGTCAATGTTGAAGGATTTGGGATTAACAGAAGATCAAACAGTATATCTAGAGAACTATGGTCATATTGGTCAAGTGGACCAAATCTTGTCGCTTGTTCTGGGTTTAGAACAAGGGAAAATTAAGGATGGTACAACGATCTGTATGATTGCAGCCGGTATTGGTTATGTGTGGGCTGCTGATATTATACAGTGGGGTAAAGCATGAGTATTTTCTTAGAAATTGTATTCAGATCAATTGAATACGGCAGTATCTATGCCTTGGCAGCTTTAAGTATTATATTGGTGTTTAGAACCTCTAATATTACAAACTTTGCCCAAGGTGTCATCGGAATGTTTAACACTTATGTGGTTGCGAAAATTGTGATCGCAACAGGACTTCCAGTTTACGTTGCTGTCTTTGGTGGTATGTTATCTGCGTTAATGATGGGTTTCTTAATTGATATTATCATCATTAGAAATGCGTCTCATGTCTCACCAGTATCAAAACAGATTATAACTTTGGGTTTAATCTCGATTATCTTAGGTATTGCACCCATGATTTTCGGGGTCTATGATCTAAGTTTACCGAAGTTTATTCCATCAGGGTCGATTACCTTGTTTGGCGCATCGCTTTCTTATAATGCCATCTTAAACATCAGTTTGGGGTTTGTGATTATGGGAACGATGTTCTATGTATTACAAAAAACGAAGTGGGGATTGGCAATTCGTACAACGGCATCCAACGAACAAACAGCACGTTTGATGGGTGTTCCTACTAAAACAGTCACGATGATTTCTTGGGGAATTGCGGGAATGCTTTCTGCCTTAGCAGGAACCATGACAGCGCCCTTCTCAGCAGTCTCCTTAACGTTTATGAATGATGTACAAGTAATCGCACTGCTTGCGGCAGTATTGGGTGGTTTTCAAACCTTCCATGGTCCTGTTGTGGGGGCTTATATCATTGCGATTGCCACAAACTTACTACAATTCTATATGAAAACGCCACCGGGAACCATTTGGGGAAAACCCTTCTTATACATGATGATATTGGCATTACTTGTTGTAAGACCTTTTGGACTCTTTGGTAAAAAGACAATTAAGAAAGTGTAGGTTTAATAAGATGAAGAAAATTATTAAAAATCCAATTGCACAAATTGTGCTGTTATGTCTCATCACAATGACCATTCCTTTCTTAGGAAAAGCGAGAATTATTCCGCCAAACTATACGATCATCTTTGCGGGTGTCATTATCTATGGGATTGCGGCTCTGGGTCTTAATGTATTACTGGGTTACTCTGGATTAATATCCTTGGGTACAGCTGGTTTTATGGGACTGGGTGCCTATATCTCTGCATTTTTGACTCAAAAGATGAATGTAACTTTCGAAATTTCATTAATTATTTCAGTTTTAGTACCCACGCTGCTGGGAATCCTGGTTGGACTTGTATCCCTGAAAATTGAAGGACTCTACCTTGCTATCGCAACTTTAGCAGTTGCAGAAGTTTTAAGAGAAATCTTTATTCAATTTGATTGGTTTACAGGTGGTGCTTCAGGCGCAGGCGCTGCCTATCCGAGTTTACTCTTTGGTGCAGTGAGCTTGGATCGAACATGGACCTTTGTCTTAATTGTATTTGTGTTGATGATTGTGTTGATATTGGTCTTTAACTTCTTAAAAGGATATATGGGACGGGCATTTAACGCCATGCGAGGCAGTGAACATGCAGCCAGAGCGATGGGTGTAAACATCTTTAAATATAGATTGATTACCTTTGCTTTAGCAACAGCCCTTGCAGCTTTGGCGGGTGTACTTTACGTACACATTATCCGTTTATCTACCCCAACATCATGGACTTTCAACCACTCACTTGATATCTTAGCTGTCATTGTAATTGGTGGATTTAGAAGTATACCAGGAACGTTCATTGGATCATTCTTTGTATATGGTCTCAATGAAATTCTCTTTAAGAATATCCCGATGATTGCTGACTTTGCGTATATCATTAAAGGTATCTTAATTATCTTGGTCATTATGTACTACCCAAGGGGAGCGGTCCAAATTATTGATGACATAAAAAATAAAGTAGGAAAATTATTTAAGAAGAAAGGGGTTGAAGCATCCCATGCAGAATGATTATGTATTAGATGTTAAAGATTTATCAATCCATTTCGGAGGTCTTAAGGCCGTAGATAATCTTTCGCTTTCAATCAAAAAAGGTGAAATATTTGGATTAATTGGACCCAATGGGGCTGGTAAAACAACCGTATTTAACTGTATTACACAGTTCTATAAATCCAATTCAGGTGTTGCAATGTTTGAAACAAATAAAGGTGAAGTCATTAATTTAATGAATGAACCAGTTCATAAAATTATTGAATACGGTTTGGTTAGAACATTTCAAAACGTCGAATTGATTCGTGAATTATCGGTCATTGATAACGTCTTAATAGGGGCTCATGTTCAATTTAAAACAGGCATTGCCCAACAATTCTTTAGTACAAAAAAGGCAAGAAAAGAAGAGTTGTTGTTGCGTGAAAAAGCAATAAACATCCTTGATTTTCTAAACATTACACATTTAAAAGATGCAATTGTGGGGGGCTTACCCTACGGTGTCTTGAAAAAGGTGGAATTGGCAAGAACTTTAATTTCTGATCCAAAGTTAATTATTTTAGATGAACCTGCTGCTGGATTGAATGATGTTGAAACTTTGCAGTTTGTTCAAACAATTCGTGATATTCGCGAGAAGTTGGATTGTTCAATCTTATTGGTAGAACATGATATGCGCTTCGTAATGGATGTATGTGACCGTATTACTGCCATTTCCTTTGGTAGACACCTGGCAACAGGCACTCCCAAAGAAATTCAAAGTAATAAATTGGTACAGGAAGCTTACTTAGGGAGTGTGGATTCAGAATGAGAAACAGTGATAAAAAGTTGATGCTTGAACTCAAAGATTTATATATTTCCTATGGTGCTGTAAAGGCAGTTAAGGGTGTTAATTTAGAAGTCTATGAAGGGGAAGTGGTTGCGCTGTTGGGATCCAATGGTGCGGGTAAAACTTCAACACTTCGTACGATATCTGGGCTAGTAAAAGCTGAGTCTGGAGAAATTAATTTCCTGGGAAAAAATATTGTTAAAATTGAAGCAGAAAAAATTACGAAAGCGGGTATCAGTCAATCACCAGAAGGGCGTCAAGTTTTCCCCGATTTAACTGTGGAAGAAAACTTAATGATTGGGTCATTCACTTTAAGTGATAAAAAAGAAATTGACCAAAACTTAAAACGTGTCTTTAAATATTTCCCGATTCTAAAAGAAAGGTTTGATCAAGTGAGTTCAACGCTCTCAGGTGGTGAGCAACAAATGCTCGCAATCGGTAGAGCCTTAATGAACAGTCCAAAAGTCTTACTCTTGGATGAACCTTCACTGGGTCTTGCGCCTTTGATTGTTAGAGATATCATGGAAATTGTAAAGGAAATATCTGCAGAGGGTACAACGGTTGTGATTGTTGAACAGAATGCAGCTCAAACACTGAAGATTGCAGACTATGCCTATGTGTTTGAAGTGGGTAAAGTCAGTACCGAAGGAACGGGACATGACTTATTAAATGATGCTTCATTGATTGAAGCTTACTTGGGAACTTAACATAAAAAAATAAAGGAGGAATTTTATGAATAAGTTATATAAAGGCATCGTAGTGGTCTTAGTATCATTGATGCTTGTTGCCTGTGGAGGAACAGGTTCGACTGAAACTGCACAAGGGATCACCGATACTGAAGTATTGATTGGTAACTGTGCGGCTACATCAGGTGCTTATGCGCCAGTTGGTGTTCCGTTTAATGCGGGAATTGAAGCTTATATTGCGTATGTTAATGAAAACGGTGGTGTCAATGGACGTACACTAAAATGGACCCATACAGACGATGAGTTTGATCCAGTTAAAGGTAAAGCTTGTTTACAAAACTTAGTGGAAACTGAAGAAGTATTCGCAGTTGTTGGACACTTTGGTACACCTGTTGTTGCAGCTACCATTGAAGACTTAAAAGAGTATGGCATTCCTGCAGTCTACTTTGCAACAGGAATTGGTCAATTATACTTTGATGAAGCAAAAGACGGAGAAAGAGCAATCTTCCCTGTTCAACCTATCTATAAAACAGAAGGTCAAATCATGGTTGCCCGTGCAGTCGGTGACTTTGGTGCAACAAAGATTGGTATTATCTATACAAACGATGACGCTGGAAAAGATATGTTAGAAGGCGCACGTGTTAAATCTCAAGAATTGGGTATTGAACTTGTTGAAGCACAAGTAGCAGCAGGAGCAACAGACGTATCATCTGCAGTCGCAACCATCAAAGAAGCTGGTGTAGACTTTGTAATTGGTGCTGCAATTCAAGGAACCATCCCAACAATCATTAAAGCTTTAGCAGAACAAAACGTAAACCAAGATGTTATTACAACATACGTTAACGTTGCACCTGCAATTTCAGAACAAGTATTTGATGAAATTAATGGTAAATTTGATGTTTATGGTAATGGATGGGTAAGCTTTGATGCTGAACAAGCTGAAGCACTTGCACTTTACCAAGCCAATATTGATGAAGAATATGCATGGAATGCATATGCAATTACAGGATGGATCGCAGGACACTTCTTTGTTCAAGGTCTAGAAGAAATGGGCGATGCAACACCTACATGGGATGCATATATTGATGCACTTGAAAAAGCACCTATTCAAAACCCATTTGGTGGTATGATTGACTTTACAAACGGTCAACGTAAAGGTACAACAGTTATGAACCTTTCAAGAATCGCTTCTAAAGAAGGTTGGGAAGCAACCAAACCACTTCAATCAATTGATGAAATTTTAGGAAACTAATTTAAGGAGGGACTATGCGTTACGACTATTCAGAAAAAGTAGTGAGTGTTGAAGAAGCACTTTCTAAAGTAAATACAAACTCAGTTATCGTGACGGGTTTGGGAGCAGCTGAGGGTAAATTATTCCTTGAGTCGCTGCATACAATTTCTGATCGTGTAGAGAACGTAACCGTCACCAACTGTTTACCGATGAATCACTATGAATTCTTTGGTGAAGCTTATAAGGACCACTTCAATATTGATGGTTGGTTCTTCACACCGAGTCTTCGTAGAATGATGAAAAATGGCAATGTTTCATACATTCCCAACCACTTACACTTAGCAGCCACGAAGCGAATTGACTTTGTCAGACCCAACATTTATGTTGGGTCCTGCTCAAGTGTGGATAAACATGGATTCGTATCACTATCAACTTCCAACACTTACGAAAAACGGATGATGGAAGCAGCGGATATTGTGATTTTAGAAGTGAATCCTAATTTCCCGGTAACCTATGGGGACGTCGAAGTACATGTCAATGATATTGATATGATCATTGAGGCAGACTATCCTGTTCCAGTGCTCGCACCGATTGAGCCCAATGATAAAGACCGTATGATCGCAAAATATATTGCTGAACACATCCAAGATGGAGATTGTATCCAATTGGGTATTGGTGGTATTCCAAATGCGGTAGCGGAATTCTTATTTGATAAGAAGGATCTTGGGATTCATACAGAAATGATGACATCTACCATGGCTAAATTGGCCAAAGCAGGTGTTATAAATGGAAGTAAAAAGAACTTACATAAGGGTAAAATTGTGACTACATTTATTATGGGTAGTCAAGAACTCTATGAATATGTGGATGGGAATCCATCTATCATGGTGTTGGATGGTCATTATGTCAATGCTCCGGAAGTAATCGGACTCAATGACAATATGGTTTCCATTAACACGACCATTGAAGTAGATTTAACAGGACAATGTGCCTCAGAATCCATTGGTACCATGCAAATTTCAGGTACGGGTGGACAATCTGATACGGCTACAGGTGCACAAAAATCAAAGAATGGTAAATCTTTTATTGCACTTTATTCAACCACAACGATTACGGATAAAGAAACTGGTGAGAAGAAGGAAGTATCCAAAATTGTGCCTACCCTTAATCCTGGTGCGATTGTTTCACTCTCCAGAAATGATGTTGATAATGTTGTGACTGAATATGGTGTTGCCCAATTGCGTGGGACGAATTTAAAAGAACGTATTAAGCGTTTAATTGCGATTGCACATCCAGATTATCGTGAATCATTAACTGAAGCTGCCAAGAATTTTGGTTATATTCAGTAATGAGTACTTTTAAATTTAGAGAATTTAACGTATATTATGAAGTACATGGGGACGGTTTTCCTTTTGTGGTTTTAAATGGCATCATGATGTCGACCCAATCTTGGCAGCAACTCATTGATCCCATTACCCAATACCGTCAGTTGATTTTGGTGGATATGATCGATCAAGGTCAAACTGATGCCAACCCCACTACCTATACACATGATATTCAAGTAGCAGTCATTAAGGCACTCTTTGATCATTTAAATATTAAGAGTGCTGATTTATTTGGGATTTCATATGGGGGTGAAATCGCCCTACAATTTGTGGTAAAATATCCACAGTTGATTAACAAATTATTACTATTTAACACCACTTCTTGGACCAGTCCTTGGCTTGAAGAAGTTGGACATGCGTGGAATTTTGCATCTGATCATTGGGAAAGTTATTATGCAACAACAATCCCAGTTATATATTCTCCGAATTTTTATGTAAAAAATATTGAATGGATGAATCAAAGGAAAAGGGATCTCGAACCTGTTTTTTCAAATCGAGACTTTATGGACCGTATGGTTCGCTTAACCAACTCATCCATCGGGTATGATATCCGAGATCGACTTCAAGAGATTGGCCATAGAACTCTGGTTGTCGCATCTGAATACGATTTTATCACACCCAAAAATGAACAGATCTTTATCCACGAAAATTTAAAGAACAGCAACTTTGTTTTAATACCCAATGTGGGTCATGCATCCATGTATGAGGTACCAGACATTTTTATGTCCCTAATTTTAGGATTCATATTGCAATAGGAGGTAATCATGAATAAACCAACTGTATATCATCCAAAAACTAAAAGAGGAGAGGCTACGATGAATCGTTTGCTCGAATCAGCAGAAGCCAACTTTTTAGAAAAAGGATTTTATAACACGTCGATCGTAGATATTATTCGTGGTGCAAATGTTGCACTTGGAACATTTTATGTTTACTTTGAAGACAAACTCAGTATTTACCAATACTTATTATTACAATACTCCAGACAAATTCGTCGTCATATTGCGGTTAACATTGCAGATCTTGAAACAAGAAAAGAAATGGAACGCGTGGGACTTAAGTCCTTCTTGGAGTATATAAAAAAATACCCTCATACCTATAACATTATTTGGGAATCTTTATATATTGATAAGAGTTTGTTTGTGCATTATTATAAAACCTTTGCTGAATTCTACGTTAGAGCCTTAGACAAAGCAAAAGACGAAGAACAAATCAAGGACTACAACAATGAAGTCGTTGCCTATGTATTAATGGGGATTGCGAACTTTGTGGGTCTTAGATGGACTGTCTTTGAAGATACGGATGATTTTGATTCCATCGTGGATGAAGTCATGAGACTCTTAGATGAAGGTTTGTTCTTACCTAAAGGAAGATAGTAAATATAAAAAGAAGTGATCGCTCACTTCTTTTTTCATTTTATGACAATTTCATGATACAAAGTAACATCTTCCATTTCAAAAGCCAAGCGATAGGTTCCATCTTCGAGTTCACCATAACAATAATCCCACATGAAGTCACGTTTTACGGTTCTATGGGGCTCTAAACTTCGTAATTCTGCGGTAAAATAACAATCATTGATTGTTTCCATTTCTGCCCATCTTCCATTATCTTTATGTTCTAAATGATACATTGAACCATAAGTATAGGTTTCAGAACTGAGGTTGGTAATCAAAAGACTCACCCCTTTATTGTTAAGGGTATTTTCCACAGTAACTATTTTTATTTCCAAAGAATCAGAACTTGTGCAGGATGTGAGTAATAAAATAAATGCGATATATATTTTTTTCATAAAGACATCTCCTATACTTCAAAGCTGAGTGTGAATATATGTTCCATTCCCATATGGCTATAAAGACTGATTGTCATAAGATAGACCCCTTTTTCAAGTGAACCATAGGTTTTGTTCCAACCGATTTCATACGCAACCACTTGTTGTGGCTCCAATATATATGCGATATCTTCTACAACATGCCCATCTGGAGTTGGGATTGGTTGTGCTTGATTGTTTTCGTAGTATTCTAACGTATAGTATTGTGAGAACGTGAAAGGTTCTGCTGTTGGATTGGATAAATAAAGTGTAATACTGTCTTTATCTACTTCTTTGATTTCAACATTGACAACTTGACCCAAGGGTTCACTGCCCGTGACCACAGTAATCGTATAAGTGTTGGTTTTGGGTGCTTTGCATCCCACTAAAACCAATGCCAGTATTACTATTATTTTTTTCATAGAAGACCTTCCTTATCGTAATATAAATCTTAATATAACGGGATTGTGATCTGAGTATTTAAACTCTAAGTTATCAGTTCTAGTTTCAAGGACTTCAATGTTATTGGAAATATAGTATCCATCTATGACAGCCACAAAGTTTTCACCATTTTTATATGGAAACATTAAGTCTCTAACTGTGGGAACATTGGGATCGATTGCGAATCTATACCCCTCAATATTAAATGTTTCGGGTAGGGGTTGAATCCAATCAGGATAGTCTTGGGTATAGGAGAAGATGGTTGAATCTGTTCCTGGGAGTTCATGATTGAAATCGCCACCCAAAATAACATAGTTACCGATATTATACTCATGCAGGAGTATGTTTTTAATTTGATTTAATTGTTGTTTTCGAATTTGTCCACCTTTATCATAAGCGGAGAAGTGTGCATTGATGACCACCAATTGATGCTCGCCGACTGGATATCTTGATACAGTAAAGGCGCGGTCTAAATCAAAGAGTTGAACAAAGAAGGATTCTTCTCCTTCGAAAACATATCTTGTGGCAGCGGTTGGTAATGATTTTGAGGCCGTAACCAAACCACTTTCAACTTTACCCAGGGGACTTGTGAGCGGAACTGGCACAAAACGATTGATATAATTGGGTGCAAAGGTTCGATGGTATTCAGGTAAATAGGATTCATATTGGTTTATACTGAAGCTTCGTTTGGAGTCAATATCAACTTCTTGTAAAAGCACAAAATCCGCTTCCATATTGTCAAGATAATTGGCAATAAAGTCAGTATTTGTTTCAACTTCTTCTAAAGAATCGGCTCCTGAACCTTCACCCCCATCCATAAAGAAGTCTTGTGTTTCACCCAAACCACCATATCCGGTGTTAAAGGTGACGATTGTATACGGTATGTTGGTATTGATTTCACTGCTTGTGGTGCCGGTATCAATGGCTAAGTCGAGTGTTGCTTCTGGTTTATAGTCAGTGAAGATTGTAAATCCTAGAAAGGCTAAAAATGCTAAAATAAAAAAAGCGATTAAACCCCCAATAATTTTTAATAATTTTTTCATATGAATACCTCTTATATCTATTTCTATTATAAAGACGCCTTCTTTTATTTGCAAGGGTTAACAAAATATCATTTATATACTGTTCTTCTTTGTTTAACTTTGTAAAGCATCTGTTAAAAACAACGAATTTCTAAGATGAATACGATATGATGGACTTGTTAAGGAGGCGGGTTATATGTTAAAAGAGTTATTTATAATTTTTTCAAAACTTGGTTTTCTTGCTTTTGGCGGGCCAGCGGCGCACATCGCCATGATGCATGATGAAGTGGTTGTCAGAAGGGGTTGGTATACTGAAGCGTCATATATGGATATGATTGCTTTCACAAATCTACTTCCTGGACCCAATTCTACTGAGATGGCCATTTTAATTGGATATACTCAGGCGAAATTTAAGGGTCTTTTGGTAGCGGGTCTTGCATTTATTATGCCTGCTGTTTTAATTGTTTTGGGTTTAACAGCCGTTTATACAACCTATAATACTTTACCTGAGGTACAAGCTGTGCTTCGTGGTTTGTTCCCCATTCTTTTCATTATTATCTTTCTTGCTGTTTATAAGATGGGAATAAAAACTGTGAATAAGATTGAACATTTGGTTTTGTTGGCAATTTTAGTTGTCATGACGTTTTTAAATGTTCCAGAAATCATAGTACTTTTAAGTGGTGCTTTGTATTTTTTGTTAAAAAGAGTTCGTACAAGATTTAACACTCTCGCTGTCGAACCCGTTAGTCTTGTCGTGCTCTTTATGACATTCTTGAAAATTGGCGCAGTTTTATATGGTAGTGGTTATGTATTGATTTCATTTATTCAAACTGAGTTTGTGGAAAAATTGGGTTGGCTCACCAGTTCACAACTCATTGACTTGATTGCGATTGGTGAAATTACACCTGGGCCCATCTTCACCATCGCTACAGCCGTAGGATATTTCTTGGGCGGGATTTCTGGTAGCATTGTTGCTACCCTTTGGATATTTGTTCCTTCCTTCTTGTTAATAGGTATCTTATTTCCCGTCTACGAAAAAATTAAAAAGTTGGATATTGTCCGAGAAGCACTCAAAGGTGTATCAATTGCAGGCTTAGCCATAATGGTGTCCGTAGTTCTCAACTTGGGTTGGATTGTAATATCCGATATCAGTTTGCTAACGATACTATTG
>CANRNG010000043.1 GCA_947631935.1 uncultured Erysipelothrix sp. | reverse complement strand
TTGGATCATACACAAGTTGGGGCACATTTAAGTCTTACCCAGGAAAGCTTATTATATCTTGGCGTTTATGAAAAAACCGAAACGCCAATTTTTGTCGTGAAAGAAAACGATGTACAAGTAAATGAGCTTAAAGAAACACTCCTTAATCTTAATAAAGATTTGGATGTTGTGACCTTTATTTATGACCCCTCTCTTAGAATTGAGGCTATCTCTGCTTCAGAACTTTTAAAATATGACAGAGTTTTGGCTTTGGATAAAATCATCAACAAAGACTTTGATATCTGTATTGTGGATGCTTCTTCTGCTTTAAGGAAAATATCAACACCAGAAACTTTAATAAACAATCAACTTAGTTTAAGTCTAAACCAAGAATTATCAATGGATACCCTTCAAAAAAAGCTACATAAAATGGGTTATAACCGTGTTAAGTATGTTGAAAAGCCCTTTACCTATGCGATGCGTGGGGGAATTTGTGATATCTTTGGGGTTAAGATGGATTATCCAGTTCGGATTGAATTCTTTGATATTGAAATTGAAAGCATGCGAACCTTTGATATTGAAACACAGCGCTCTATGGATCATATTGATAAGATCCATATTCCCATAGCCAGTGACATCATTTTGGATACAGATGATTTAAACCAACTCAACACATCCATTTTAGAAGCCTTAAAGGACAAGGATGAAGTTTTGGTTGAAAACATTTCAATGCAAATTGATTTGCTGACTCATGCACAATATGAAACATCCATGTATCCACTACTTGCATACCTGAAAAACTATGCGACCATTTTAGATTATGTCCAAGACAATCACCTCTTCTATAGTCCCATCGAAGCTTTAGATAGAACGCTGGATGATCTTGAACATGAAGTGGTGGACTTCATGAAAGAACGCATTGAGAATAAACTCCTTTTGCCCAATATGAATCTCTATGCAGATAAGCAGCGGTTATTAAGTAAAGAAGCCTATCATTTCTATGAATTTCAACATCCCCAAGAACTACATTTACCTTGGCATCGTTCCAATGTTGTTTCTGAGCAATTAGAAGACATCCTATATGTCTTGAAAAAAGAAGCCATTGACCATCGTGTCTTGGTGATTTTGGATGAAGTTCATTTTGAGAAAATGATTGAAATTTTCTTAAAAAATCAAATTCACTACCAAATCTTTAATGGTCAAAATAAAAATGGCATCTACCTACAATTGGGTAGCCTCAGTACCGGATTCATTTTAGAAGACCTTAAGACCATTATTTATACCCAAAAAGAACTTTTTAAATTTGAAAAACAACGCTATCGCTATGACAATATGTTTTCTAAGGCAGAAAGTTTGTTTGAACTTGCGCAATTGGATACCTTTGATTACGTTGTTCATAGACAATATGGTATTGGTAAATACATGGGGATCACCACCAAAGAAGTTGAAGGTATCATGAAAGATTTCATGAGAATTCAATATCGAGATGGGGATGAATTGTTTGTACCTTTAGAGAAATTTAACTTGGTAAGAAAATACATATCCTCAGAAGCAGTATCGGTTAAACTTTCAAAATTGGGTTCATCTGCATGGAAAAAAAGCCAAGAGCGGATTAAAGAAAATGTTAAAGAGGTTGCGGATAAACTGATTGCGCTTTATACAGAACGTTCAAAAACAAAGGGTTTTGCGTTTTCAAAAGAT
This sequence comes from uncultured Erysipelothrix sp., assembly GCA_947631935.1. Taxonomy (GTDB): domain Bacteria; phylum Bacillota_I; class Bacilli_A; order Erysipelotrichales; family Erysipelotrichaceae; genus Erysipelothrix. The sequence goes on along the minus strand of CANRNG010000043.1, from coordinate 11,874 downwards.
ACGGAATACCAAATTCAATTTGAAAAAGATTTTGCTTATGAACTGACACCTGACCAAAAAACGGCCGTTGAAGAAATTAAAAGAGATATGGAATCCAATTCTCCAATGGATCGACTTTTATGTGGAGATGTGGGTTTTGGTAAAACAGAAGTGGCCATTCGTGCTGCGTTTAAGGCTTTGGTGGATGAGAAACAAACGATATTCTTATGTCCAACCACCATTTTGTCGTCGCAACACTACCAAACCTTCAAGAAGCGCTTTAAGAACTTCCCTGTCACGATTGAAGTTTTAAATCGATTCGTAACCCCCTCCAAACAAAAAGACATCTTAAAACGCTTTAAAGAGGGGTCTGTTGATATTTTAATAGGAACCCATCGCGTCTTATCAAAAGATGTAAAACCCCATGATTTAGGACTGCTCATCATTGATGAGGAACAACGTTTTGGGGTAGAACATAAAGAAAAAATCAAAGAAATTAAAGTGACAGTAGATGTGTTAAGCCTCAGTGCAACCCCTATCCCCAGAACCCTTCAAATGTCATTGGTCGGTATTCGATCCCTTTCCCAACTCAATACACCCCCATCCAACCGTCTCCCTGTGATGACTTACGTGATTGAAAAAGATGAAAAAACCATCTACGATATCATTCGAAAAGAACTGAATCGTAAAGGTCAAGTTTTCTATTTATTCAACAATGTAGAACGTATTTACCAAGTCGCAACCCATATTCAAACCCAAATAGAAGGCGCAAACGTGGGCGTCATTCATGGTAAGATGGATCGCATTGAGATTGAAGATGTTATGGTTAAATTTATAGATAAAGAAATAAATACACTTGTTTGTACAACGATCATAGAAACAGGTATTGATATACCCAATGCCAATACTATTTTGGTTGACAATGCCCATCACTTTGGGTTGAGTCAGTTATACCAAATTAAAGGTAGAGTCGGTAGAAGTGATCGCTTGGCGTATGCATACTTCTTAGTACCTGCTCAAAAAGCACTAACCGAAGTTGCCCAAAAACGCCTTCAAGCCATTAAAGAATTCACCCAACTGGGATCGGGTTATAAGATTGCGATGCGAGATTTAACCATCAGAGGTGCTGGAGAACTCTTGGGTGGAAACCAGTCAGGATTTATTGATTCTGTGGGGATTGAACTTTATGTAGAACTGCTAAGAGAAGCAATCAGTATGAGAAGTCATACCCCCATTCAAAAAGAAAAAGAACAACGTACCATCAATGTCTCCGGATACCTTCCCGATAAATTCACATCGGATGATAAAGAGAAACTCGATATCTATCAAGAAATCAATAACATTAAAAACCGCCACGAACTCAATCTCTTCTATCTCAGTTTCGAGGACCGTTATGGAAAACTCCCCAATGAGGTTAATATGTTGTTGGAGAAAAAACGTTTGGAAATATTCTTAAATGATGATAGAATCGATGCTTATCGGGAATTTCAAGATAAGATTGAAGTTAAATTTGCGCAAGACTACAGTGATAACATTGATGGCATGCACCTATTTGAGATTGTTTCAAATAGATCCTATGACATTGAGATCAAGTACCTCAACAAACAAATCATTTTAACCCTACTTCAAAATGAAGACTGGGTTGAAGATTTGATCTATATACTAGAAAATATGAAGGAGAAAAACACATGAGATTGGATAAATATTTAAAAGTTTCAAGGCTCATTAAAAGACGGGCCATCGCCAAACAATTGGCAGATGAAGGCCGTGTTTTTATCAATGGCAAAGAAGCCAAAGCATCCACCAATGTGGATGTGGGAGATGTTATTGAAATCAGATTTGAACACAGACATATTGAGGCAGAAATCACGTACATGAGTGAAAAGATGCATAAGAATGCCCCTTCTTATTTTGAATTGATTTCAGATAAGAAGGTTGAAGTGTAGTAATACCTTTAATAAATGGGCATGATTTTGTGTAGGAATTTTTTCAATTATCTGTACATGTAAATGAAATCTTCGTGACAAAACTTGTAAACTATGGTTAAAATAGTATAATATACTTGGTTTCAAAAAGAAAAGAGGAATATTGAATGGCGAACAAACGGCAAAAATCGTTTCGTTTTAAAAGACTATTTTCTAACTTTTTGACAGTTGCTATGGTTTTAGCATCTGTATATTTAGTGAGCAGTTCTGTTACAGAATGGACCCAAAATTACAAGTCAAAACAAGAGTTAACGCAGTTACAAGCTGAACTTGATAGTTTAGGTCAAGAAACAGTCGAACTGGAAGGCTTAAAGAAAAAGTTATCAAATGCTGACTACGTACAAAACTATGCACGTGGTAAACATCTGATGTCAAAGTCGGATGAACAAGTATTCGTATTGCCAAAAGCAAAAGATTAAACGGCTTCGGTCGTTTTTTTAATGAAAAGGACATTTAACAATGAAAATTATAAAAGTAGTGTTGGGCTCTGCCCTTTTAGCGTTGGGTGCTTATTTGGCATCTATGTCGCAATTTGGGCCAGACCCTTTGTCTTTCCTATGGGTGGGGATGACGCATAAATTTAGTAGTATATCGATGGGACAGGCCAATCTGATCTCAGCGTTTTTAATGGTGATTTTAGTTTTACTATATGATCGTAATCATCTTCATATCGGAACCATTCTATCCCCTGTTGTGATTTCTATCGTATTTGATTTACTCTTAAAGACAGGGTTTACACCCCAATCTATGCTGAGTCGCATTATAACATTTATCGTGGGTATGATTATATACAGTTTTGGGATTGCGGTTTATTTAAAACAGGATTTGGGTAAATCGCCATATGATGGTGCCATTGCGTCGATTATGAAGATTTTCAACAAGCCCCTTTCCATTTCAAAAATGGGATTGGATGCTGGACTTTATATCTTGGCGATTGCACTGGGTGCCCCCTTTGTGTTGGGACCGATTGTTTTCGTTATATTTTCAGGGGCCTTGATTCAAAGGTTTTTAGAACTTAACTAAGCGTTTAAAGCACCTTTTCTTATGGTATAATAATAAAAAGTAGAAATGAGATGTGATCGTATTGTTTGTGAGTTTTGAAGGAATCGATGGTAGCGGTAAAAGTACCATTACCCAATATGTCTATCATTATTTTTTAAATAAAGGGACGCATGTGATGATGACGCGTGAACCTGGGGGCAATATGATTGCGGAAAAGATTCGCGCCATTATCCTGGATCCAGTCAATGACATGATGGATGATCGTACAGAGGCTTTATTGTATGCCGCAAGTCGACGTCAACACTTGGTTGAAAAAATTCTACCTGCGCTTGATAAAGGGACCTTGGTGCTTTGTGATCGCTTTGTGGATAGTTCTATTGCTTATCAAGGTTATGGACGTCAAATCGGTCCTAAAGAGATATTAGAAATTAATTTATTTGCGATTGAAAATCACATGCCCGATATCACTTTCTTTTTAGATGTTGATTTAGAAATAGGATTAAGTCGTGTCGAGGATCGTGCTGAAAAGGATCGACTGGAAACTTCGGGTGATTCTTTCTTTAAACGTGTTTATGATGGCTATCAAGAAATTATTAAAGACAATCCGCGGTTTGTGATTGTGGATGCTTCAAGATCTATAGAAGCCATTGGACAGGAAATTATTGAAAAAATTGAAGCGAGGTTAAATACGTGATTTTAAAAGAGCGTCAACCCAAAGTACTCGACTTTCTACACAAACAAAGAGTTCAAAATAAAATATCACACGCTTATTTATTGGTAGGCGACACCGACACAAAGGAAGTGGGATATCATATTGCCCAAAGCTTGTTTTGTAAAGAAGGGGGTTGTGGTATTTGTAACACATGTCAGCGGATTAAAAATCACGAACACGGTGACTTTGTTTTTGTGAGTGGGAAAGACAAACTGATAAAAAAAGAAGACATTATGGAAATTAAATCACGTTTCCTCCAAACTTCTTTGGAAGATGTTGATTATAAAGTTTATATGATTGAAGATGTTGATAATGCTTCAGTTGTAGCGATGAATGCTTTTTTAAAGTTTTTAGAAGACCCTGAATCTGATATCGTGGCCATTTTGACCACGTCCAATCTCAACAGAGTTTTAGAAACCATCAAATCCCGTTGTGTTATTTTACACCTAGAACCAACCCAATCCATTGTCTTGGAAGAAAAATTATTGGAAAGTGGTTTGGATTCAAGAAATGCCAAGGTGATATCTAAGATGGCTTCAAATATGGAAGAAGCCCTTAAGATTGACGGAAACCCCATGTTCCATACAGTGATGGATACTTTTAATGAACTTCAAATGTATTATAAAGACAAACGTTACATTGAAGCGGGTATCCATCTACAAGTATCAGGTATTAAAACCGCCAAATTTGATTTAGAAGCCATTTCTTGGCTGTGTGATTTACACTTAATTGAATATGCTAAAACCAATCTAAATTTAGTGAAAGTCGCACTGAATATCAAAGACAGAATTAGACCTGGAGTGGTATCCAGTATGTTGATTGATCAATTTGTGTATGTGTTAAATGAAACCATGAAAGAAGGGATATCATGAAAATTCAAAAGAGTTTTGAGAATGAAAATCCGACCCTTTATATCGTGGCAACGCCCATTGGTAATTTGAGTGAAATGACACCCAGAGCCATTGAAGTATTAAAGATGGTTGATATCATTGCGGCAGAAGATACCCGTACATCAGGTAAACTTCTGTCTCATTTTAAGATTGATACGCCCACCATTAGTTATCATATGCACAATGAAAAACAATCCACTCAGGGCATACTCATGCTTCTTGAAGCAGGCAAAAATGTGGCCTTGATCAGTGATGCAGGCTATCCCTTAATCAGTGATCCAGGTCAAACCTTGGTCAATAAGGTGGTTGAAAATGATATCAATGTGGTTTCGATATCCGGAAGTTCAGCCTTTATTAATGCCTTGGTGGTATCGGGAATTGTGACGCAACCCTTTAGTTTTATGGGTTTTCTCGAACAAAAAGAATCGGCTTTGAAGAAACAATTGGAGGCGGTTGAAAAACTGAATCATACCTTAATCTTCTATCTATCGGTACACCGTGTAGAGAAAACATTGAAGATAATCTATGAAGTTTTGGGAAATCGTTTGGTATCAATTTCCAGAGAACTCACCAAAAAACATGAAGAAATTATTCGGGGTCATCTTGAAGATATTATCCAAGAAAATTTAACATTAAAAGGTGAATTTGTGGTGGTGATAGAAGGTTTCTCACAAGATACAGTCTTGGATATGGAACACCTCCTTGATTTAATCAATGACACAATTGAAGGGGGTTTATCTCCTTCAAGAGCCATCTCAAAAGTAGCCAAAGACAACAACGTATCCAAAAATGAATTGTATAATTACTATCAATCATCCAGGGAGGCATCATGATTAAAAACTTTATCTTCGATATGGGAAATGTTTTAATGGACTTTAGCCCAGATTATATTTTATCCCAGTATACGCAGGACTTGGACTTGATTGCGACTTTAAAAACACTGATCTTTAAATCCACAATTTGGAAACAGTTGGATCAAGGTTTGATTGAGTTTGAGGATGCTAAGATAAAAATCATGGCAGACATTCCCAAGGCATACCATTTAATCGTTCAAGATTTCTTTGATACTTGGTATAAGCATAAATTACCCAGAGAAAAAATGACAGTTCTGATTCAAGCACTGAAAGAAAAGGGATATGGTATTTACCTTTGTTCCAATGCTGCGCAATTATTCCACAGTTATAAAGATCAATATCCTGTGTTTGAGTATTTTGATGGCATTTTAATCTCCGCGGATATTAAAATCTCAAAACCCGATGTTAGAATCTATGAATATCTATTAGATCAATACGAATTAAATGCAAGTGAATGTATGTTTATTGATGATTTGGGTGAAAATATTGTTGCCGCAGAGACCTTGGGCATTCATGGTTATCATTATAATGGCAATGAATCTATGTTTGAAATGTATTTAAAACAATTGAACTTACTCTAGTAAAAAAGGACTATGCGTCCTTTTTTTGTATTTCATCGAAATTGTGACCTGTCACACCTCTTAAAAATATATCCACCATATCCGTGATGGTAATGGGGTTGATGGCTTCATTGGTATAAGACACAGAAATATAAGCGGATAGAATGCGTAGAAAGTGCTGAGAAGCAACAGAAGCATTCAAACTTGGAACAATGTAATTTTGGATCGAATCAAAGTAATTAGTGAAGGGTCTAAAATAATTTTCATTCCAAATATAGAAGATACTTTGGTCTGTTTCTTTTGAGATAACATTTTGTAGATCATGCATCACCAAAGAAAAATTCATTTCATGGTTTGTTTTTAGATAAACGGCCATTTCAACAAGACAATCTCTTTTGGATTGTTTTTTTAATAAAATGTCATGAAGGTTTTGACCAATCTCTAAAGCAAATTCAGAAATAACATCTAGAAAAATTTCTTCTTTATTTTTAAAGTGATGGTAAATGGCAGGTTGGGTCACGTTTAAAATGGCCGCAATTTGCCGGGTTGATGTTGCAGCAAAACCTTGTTTCATAAACAATTCAGATGCAACACTGATGATTTGTTTCCTTAAACTGATTGACATAAATGACCACCTCATCTCTTAGGTTACAAACATTTTAATCAAATTAAAAGCAAATTGCTATTAAATATAAAAAAACTATGCTAAATTTAACTTATCACTTGATAAGGTGGTTGTATAAAAACGATAAGGGAGTATTCATATGTACATTGCAATTAAAGAATTAAAAAAAGAAAAACTAAGATTTGGGATGATTTTATCCGTCATTGTCCTCATATCATACCTGGTATATTTTCTATCCAGTCTTGCTTACGGATTGTCAGAACTCAATAAAACCGCCATTGATCATTGGAATGCCGGCGGGGTCATTGTGAGTGAAGCATCCAATAAAAACCTATACGCATCGGTGATCGATGTTGAGGATGTCATAGACTTAGAAAGTGAAAATGTAGAATTTCTCACAATCAGTAATGCCAACGCGAAAGTAAATGGCAGCGAAAGTACATCCTTGGTATTTATGGGATATGAAAACACAGATTCAGTAATCATTCCAAAATTAGTTGAAGGCAAATTGGCTCAAGATGATTTTGAAGTCATGGTCAGTTCAAATATCCGTGATGAATTTGAGGTTGAGGTTGGGGATTTAATCATCATCTCAAATACGAAAAGAGAATTCACGGTTACGGGATTTACAGAAGATTCGAATTATAATACAGTTCCTGTTGTGTACGCAAATAAAGAAATGGTATCTGAAATGATGATGAATTATGATACATCCAGTACACAAAATGATGCGAACTCAACCGCAACACCCAATATGCCAAACCGCATTTCATTCATATTGGTAAAAGACCGCAGTCAAATTGATTTGAGCAACCTGGATGATGAATTAAGATATATCGATATTGATACCTTAATCGAAGCCTTACCAGGTTATACAGCCCAAATTCTAACCTTTGGTTTAATGATTATCAGCTTGGCTGTGATTGTATCGATTATTATGGGAATCTTCATGTACATCTTGACCATGCAGAAAAAAGCGATCTTTGCGGTTCTTAAAATTCAAGGTTACCAAAACAAAACCATTATCAGTTCGATTGTGTTTCAAATCATTCTGTTGGTAATCATTGGATTGACAATTGGCTTTGGATTAAATCAATTGACAGTGGTTAACCTCTCATCAAAAGTACCGCTCTTACTCAATGTTGAATTAATTATCTATGTATCCATATTCATTTTATTCACATCTATACTCGGTGGCTTATTCTCAGCATATTCAGTCCTTAAGATTGATCCACTAGAAGCATTATAAAAAAAGGAGAAATAAACAATGTTAAAAATCAAAAATATATCAAAATCATATGACGATGGCAGATCTGACATCTTGGCAGTTGACAATATCAGTTTGGAACTCGAAGACGGAACCTTTGCGGCCATTGTGGGTCCAAGTGGTTCAGGTAAGTCTACCTTACTTACAATTATGGGTGCCCTACAAAAACCCAGTGAAGGAAAAATCGAATTGGATGGCGTTGAACTCTATGATGTTTCAGAAAAAGAGCGCTCCAATATTCGCTTTAAGAAATTGGGATTTGTATTACAAGCTTCAAACTTAATTCCTTATCTAACTGTAGAAGAACAGTTTGAGTTGAAGCTGAAAAAGAGTAAGAATAAAGACAAATCACATTATGAATATTTACTCAACAATTTAGAAATAGCGCATCTTGTTAAAAAATATCCAGATGAAATCTCAGGTGGAGAGAGACAAAGGGTTGCGATTGCGTTGAGTTTGGTTTTAAAACCCAATATTATTTTAGCTGATGAACCGACCGCCAGCTTGGATACTGAAAAGTCATATAAAGTGGTTCAGATGCTTAAAGAGATTACAGAAACCATGAATACCACCGTAGTCATGGTAACCCATGATACAAGAATGCTTGATAGCTGTGATCGTATTTTTGAAATTGTGGATGGCAAACTTAAAGAAAAGAAGCAGCTTGTAAATTAATAAAAGACAGTGATGCATCACTGCCTTTTTTCTTGAAGATAGTAAGTTCCAGAGCGTCTGTTAATTTCTTGAATCACACTGAATACTTTCACTGCTTAAAGTGTTTTTGTGAAATGTGCCAAATCTTTTGACAATGAGCCACTTATTGAGTACGATATCATGGGTTTAAGAGGAGGCAAAAAACCATGAAAATATTTGATTATGAAGACATTCAATTGATCCCAAATAAATGTATTGTGAAGAGTCGCTCAGAATGTGACACATCCGTTAAATTGGGTAACTATACTTTTAAAATGCCAGTCGTCCCTGCCAACATGCAGACGATTGTAGATGAGGATTTATCTTATTGGCTTGCTGAAAATGGATATTTTTATGTGATGCACCGCTTTGAAGAAGGCCGTCGTATTGCCTTTATTAATAGAATGCATGAAGCAGGTTTATTTGCTTCCATTTCAGTTGGGGTTAAAACAACTGAATATGATTTTGTGAAACAACTCAGTGAAGATGCATTAAATCCTGAGTTTATTACCATTGATATTGCGCATGGTCATTCTGAACAAGTCATTGACATGATTAAACATATTAAAGCATATTTACCAGAAACCTTTGTGATTGCAGGTAATGTGGGAACACCTGAAGCCGTTAGAGAGTTAGAAAATGCGGGAGCAGATGCTACTAAAGTGGGAATTGGTCCTGGTAAAGTATGTATTACAAAATTAAAAACTGGTTTTGGTACTGGAGGTTGGCAATTGTCAGCTTTGGGTTGGTGTGCTAAAGCCGCGCGTAAACCATTAATCGCCGATGGTGGTATTAGAGATCATGGTGATATCGCGAAGTCCATTCGCTTTGGCGCAACCATGTGTATGGTGGGTTCCTTATTTGCGGGACATGAAGAGTCTCCTGGTGAAACCATTGAAATGAATGGTGAGCGCTATAAAGAATACTATGGTTCAGCTTCTGAATACCAAAAGGGCGAAAAGAGAAATGTTGAAGGCAAAAAGATCCTCATTAAACATAAGGGCAATATTGCCGATACGTTAATTGAAATGCAACAAGATCTTCAATCCGCCATTTCTTATGCAGGTGGTAAAGATATTGAATCGATTCGTAAAGTAGATTACGTCATTGTGAAGAACTCTATTTTCAATGGAGATCGTTAAGATTGATAAAGAAATCCTTAAGAAAGGTTTAAGATCCTTTTCTTAAGGTTTTTTTATGTTTAGAATGAATAGTAGGTGAAATATTACACATATAACCCCATTTTTTGATAAAATGTATTATAGAGTATATCGGTTATTCATAATAATGTTTGACGAAATAAACACGTTGTGATACTGTGTTATTTAAATGGTACAAAAGGATAGTGAGTATGAAGTTAAAAGAAAGATTATTCAGTGATTTGGGTGTCATCGTCTTTGGGACGCTTTTAGTGCTGCCCATTTGGGTTAACCAGAATTTCGGACATCTGGATTTTGAACAAATCCTATTCCTATTATTGAGTGATGGCCAAGGTTCAACCGTTGATTGGTCGACCATTGGTAAATTTTTCTTGTTCTTCATTCCTGTTTGGTCGGTAATGGGTCTCATATTATTCATTATCAAGCGCAAACAAATTAAAATTAATTATCGTTCTAATCGATTGAAATGGGCAGTTGTGATTGTGTCCGTTGCCATGATTATTGCGTATGATCAACAATTTAAAGTATCATCCTTCTTTATTAATGGTAGTGATGACAGTGATATGTATGAGAAGTACTATGTAAATCCAAATGATGTAGATTTGACGTTCCCTGAAGAAAAAAGAAATTTAATTTATATTGTATTGGAATCCGTTGAAACAAACTTTTCTGATATGACTTTGAAGAGTGGTGAATCCGTGAATTTAATTCCCAACCTACAAAGATTGGCAAATGATCATATTTCATTCTCCAATACGGATGGTTTTGGGGGATCAAAGATGATTCGCGGGGCCAGTTGGACCGCCGCCAGCTTGGTTGGGCAAAGTAGTGGTATCCCCATTCAAATCACAAAAATGGATGTGAGCTTTGGTGAGGAAAAAGGATTTTTACCCGGGGTGGTTTCTTTGGGTGATGTCTTAGAGGATGCAGGCTATACCAATTACTTCTTAGCAGGCAGTGATGCAAACTTTGGGGGAAGAGAAACTTACTATAGAACCCATGGTAACTATGAAATTTTAGATATCAAACACTATAAGGAACAAGGCATTTTAGAATCGGATTATTCAGTGTTTTGGGGTTTTGAAGACGCGAAGTTATTTGAGTATGCGAAACAAGAAATCTTAACTATTTCTGAAAAAGAAGAACCGTTTAACTTTACCATGTTGACAGTGGATACCCACTTTACAGATGGGTATACAGATTTAAGTTGTGACTTTTACTATGAAGAAGCCTATGCGAATGCGATTCATTGTTCAGACAGCAAGGTCTATGAGTTTGTGAAGTGGATTCAAGCCCAAGATTTCTATGAGAACACAACCATTGTTATTTCTGGAGATCACCAAACCATGAATCAGGATTTTGCATTGGGTATGAATGACCAAGAAACGCGCACAATCTATAACGCCTTTATCAATGCTGATTTTGAATCCTATGATTTATCTCGTTTAATTTATCGTGAGTTTTCTGTACTGGATTTATTTCCAACAACCTTATCAGCCATGGGTGTTGATATTGAAGGCGATCGTTTGGGATTGGGTGTAAACTTGGTTTCTAATGAACTAACCTTGATTGAGCGGTTGACGATGGATGGATTGGATGAGGAAATTGCTAAGAACTCTGATTTCTATAATTCAAATTTCTTACAATTGGAACCTTCTGAATAGGTTATAAACTATGATTCTTGGAAATGAAAAAAGGATCTTGAAATGAAACTCAAGATCCTTTTTTATCGTCTGCTTTTGCTTGTAGTCTAAACTCGCGTGGAGACATGTTCGTTGCTTTTTTAAAGTATTGTGAAAAGTATGATGATGACCCAAAACCGACAATACCAGAGATCTGTGTAATGGAGAGGTCTGTTGATCCCAGTAATTTCTTTGCTTCTTTAAGGCGTTTATTAATTAAATAATCAATGGGAGAATAACCGGTATGTTTTTTAAATTCATGGGATAGATAATACTTGTTCATAAAGGTTAATTCTGCAAGTATATCCAATGTGATATGTTCTTTGAAGTGAACATTAATATAGTTTTCACTAAAGACGCAGTCTTTATTAACGTTACGATTTCCTTCGTGGACTCTTAAATCAAAGACTGTTCTTCGAATAACGTTCATAATCAATATATTAAGTAGATGATCAATCATGATTT
>CANRNG010000042.1 GCA_947631935.1 uncultured Erysipelothrix sp. | reverse complement strand
TTTGAATACGAACAACAAGAAAAAGATATTAAAAAAGAACCTTACTTTGAAGCAAGTGCTTCATATATAGATGTGAATAACATGATGAAGTCATTACATGTTAGGGTTTATGAGTTAGACACGGGAGAGTTTGCGATTTTTGCGGATAATGATCGTATAGAGATGATTTCAGTAGTCAATAAGGCTAACTTGAATCTGAATCTTGAAACCATGATTATTATCTTAAAATCAACCGAAGTGGATGATGATAAAGTTGTAACAGCTTATTCAAATAAAGAGATAAATGAAAATAGGGGAACTTACTCAGAGTTTTTTGAACAAATACCACCTGAAACGGGGACTTTAAAAGAAATGTACGATCGTATAAACCCCGATAATCAAGAATAGAAAGTGTGATTATATGATTAAGAAACTAACATCTTTTCTGTTTAAAGAAGAAGAAATTATTATAGAAGAGGCGGAGCATGCGGTTGAGCCAGTAAGCATTAAGCCGCTTGAGCCCCTGGTGGAAAAGCCACTTAGAAAAAGGGCTGCTTCAATTTTAGAGGAGGACAAATCTTTGCCCAATCCTGTTACTATTGAGCCAAAGCCTGTTGAAGAAGAGAAATTGGTTAAGAAGTCCGTTATGATTGACTTGGAAGAAAAACCAAACCCAACCAAACGTGAACCTGTCCAAGAAGTTCAGGCGAGTTTATCTGAATACCGTCGTCGCAATGTAATCTCGCCCATTCACGGTGGCCCTGAAAAAGAAGCTGTCGTAGACCATGGCAATGCTTATGCACTTCCCAAAACCAAACAAAAGATGCATGTTTTATCTCCGATGTATGGTTCTGTTAAACAAGAGGGTGAAGAGGATGGATATGTGGATCTTAACTTGGATTTAAAAGACATGTTATCATCAGAACCTGTCCAAGAAGAGGTTCAGGCTTCTTTATTTGATTTTATGACGGAGTCTGACGATGATGCTTAAGACCATATATTTTATAGGGATTAAAGGAACAGGAATGGCATCTTTAGCCTTAATTTGTGATAACTTGGGTTATGATGTTTTGGGTTCAGATATTCCTACCCATTTCTTTACAGAAGATCCTTTAAGAGCCCGCAACATACCAATCTTGGATTTTGATCCAAAGAATATTAAAGAGGGTATGATTGTCGTGGCTGGAAATGCTTTTTTAGATGACCATGATGAAATCATGGCAGCCAAAGCAAATCCTGCGGTTGATTTCTATCGTTATCATGACTTTTTAGGAAAAGTCATGGAGGGATTTAGAACGGTTGCGGTCAGTGGATCTCATGGAAAGACTACCACCACGACATTACTCAAAGATATGCTGGATGCTTCGTATGATACGGGATATCTCATTGGGGATGGTCGCGGTAATCTTGAGAATAGTGATCAATATTTTGCGGTTGAAGCATGTGAATATCGCCATCATTTCTTGAGTTATCATCCTGATATCGCCATTATGACAAATTTTGAGATTGATCATGTTGATTATTTTAAAAGTGAAGCTGATTATTTAAAAGCATTTGAATCCTTTGCTCAAAATGTAAAGGAGCGCTTAATTGTTTGGGGGGATGATCCCCATATTGCGCAAATGGAACTGCCTTTAAAGAAAATGTGGACCTATGGTTTTGATGATAAAAACGATATTACGGTTCATAATGTTGAAAAGGGTAGAGATTATACTGAATTTGATGTTTATTTTAAAAATGAATTTATTAAACGCTTTAATTTACCGCTAGTTGGGGACCATATGGTCTTGAACGCCTTGGCTGTAATTGGTGTGGGTCTTTATGAAAAAACGCCCCTGGATCAAATTGAAAAAGGGCTGCAGAATTTCAAAGGCGCACTCAGACGTTATGTTGTAAAAGAAGTTAAGGATTCTGTAATTATTGATGATTATGCACACCATCCTACTGAAATTAAAGTAACACTTCAAGCAACAAGAACACGTTATCCTGATAAAAAGATCGTGGCAATCTTTAAACCCCATCGTGTGGGACGTGTTTATTATTTTGCGAATGAATTTAAAGAAGCTTTAGAATTGGCTGATGCTGTGGGTTTGTGTCCATTTACCAGCATTGATGACCAAGAAGAGGGGATTGATATTGATATCACTTATTTACAAGATATGATTGATGGATCCTTTATCGTTGAAGAAAATGAAGCGGACATCAAACATCTTGCAAGTTTCGCTCCTTGTGTTTATGTATTTATGAGTTCTAAAAATATCTATGATTTGGAATCTTCACTTGAAGAATTGCTTTGATTGAAAACACTTTCATAAAATTGTATAATATTTAGGAAGAGGTGACAATATGTTAGACAATTTATTGATTACATTATATGATGTTGCAAAATTATTGCTACCAATTGCGGGGGTGGTTGTACTTATCGCATTGGCGGTTTTAATCTTTAAAATAATTAAAGTAGTGAATGCAATTCCAGTCACCATGGGTAAAGTCAATGATACCATTGATACCGCGCAAGCATCCATTCAAAAATTGGAAGCCCCTTTGGAAACAATTGTTGGTATTTCTAATACGGTGGATGTGATTAATAAATCTGCTACAGGTGTTGTGAGTTCTATTGCCAGTTATACAATGCAAAATTCAGATGCCATAATGGGGTGGGCAAAGGGTATCTTTAAAAAATCAGATAATAAAGAAACAGAAGAAACAGAACTAAAAGAGGAGGATTTTGGTATTTATGAGTAAATATGACGCCTATTTAACAGATGTTGTTTATGAAATTGATGATGTAATTTATGATTTTTATCAAAAAAGTAATGAATTAATTTCAAAAAAACGCAACCAAGAAAAATTATTTGAGTACCGTGACAAAACGATTGAAACCATCAATGACATGAATGTTCGATCCTTGGAAATCATTGCCGATGTTCGAAAGAAAGAGTTGGTTGAAGAACGTGCTAATTTATTAATTCAACGTAATGAAGAAATTTTAAATTCAGCGCTTAACGTGATTGAAACGGCTCCTTCTCGTGGTGATTTGATGCACGAGGTTAAAGTTGCTGCTTCTCAAATGTTGGGTAAAGCCTCAGACCTTGTCAGTGGTGTACGTAATAGTGAAACTTATCATAACATTAAAGAAGGAACTGTAAAGGGATATGAACGTCTCAGAGATAAGGTAAAAGATGTCTCAGAAGATGAACGTGTCAAGGATGGCATTAAAACTGTCAAAGATAAATCAATAGACCTCTATCACAAAGGCGAAAAAGTCGTCGGTGAAGGTGTTGATAAAATCAAAGACTGGGTTCATGACGCCAAAAGTAATGCTGAAGACGTTGTAGATGACGTTGAAGATGTATATGAAGATGTCAAAGATAAAGCAGAGGACAAGTTTGAAGCTGCCAAAGATGCAGTCGAAGATGTAGTTGACGATGCAAAAGATGTATATGAAGATGTCAAAGATGATGTAGAAGACAAGTTCGAAGCTGCCAAAGATGTAGTAGAGGATGTAGTTGACGATGCAAAAGACGTTTATGAAGACGTCAAAGATGAAACAGAACATAAAACAACAAACCTTGTTGATGAAGTTAAAGAAGGTATCGATAACTTAAAAGATACCTATGAAGATGTTAGAGAAGATGTAGCTGAAGAAGGTGAAGACTTTTTAGAAGCTGCCCGCAAACAATTAGAAAACTTGGAGAATGAAGACGTATGAAGAGAGTAACAATTTATGATGTAGCTAAAGAAGCAGGGGTTTCCTTAGCAACAGTTTCTAGAGTTATTAATGGTTTAGAAATTGTGCGTGAAGAAACACGCTTAAAAGTAGAAGCCGCAATCGATAAACTCGGATATAAACCCAATGCAATTGCCCAAGGATTGGCCTTATCAAAGTCAACCAATATTGCACTTGTTGTACCTGAAGCAAGTTTTGGTTATACAGGTCAAATTATAAATGGCCTTATCGATGTCGCAAAAATCTACAAATACAATATTATTCTACACACAATGAGTGAAGGTATTGTTGAGATTAAAGATATTGTGGATGAAATCATCAAATCAAGAGTAGATGGTGTTATCATTTATAATGACAAACTACTTGAAAAAGAAATGGCTGAATTCAGTAAATATGACTTCCCAATTGTAATTATCGGTAATAGAATTTCAGATGATAATATCGCATCAGTCTTCGTTGACATTGAAAATGCAGTCTACGAATTGGCACTCGGCAAGCTTCAAGAAAACGAAAACTGTCGTGTGGGTGTTATTCAAGATAGAGTGAATGACTTCACCACACGCGAAATGATTCGCGGTGTCCAAAAAGCCTATAAAGAAATGGGCATCGAAGAAGATGGATATATTGAAATCCCCGCTGAATACAGAAGATCTTATGACTATTTCAATGATTCAATCAAAGATTTACCATATAACTTCTTAATCGCTAACCGTGATTCTCAAGCCATTGCTGCATTAAATGCTGCAAAAGAAAATGGTCTATCCATCCCAGAAGATGTCGAAATAGTATGTCTCATTGACAGTAAATACAACAATATGGTGAGACCAAGACTATCCAGCTTTGCGATTCCATCCTATGATTTGGGTGCAGTTGCAATGCGTGTCTTAACCAAGATGCTACATGACGAAGAAATTGATGACCGTGAAATTGAATTAAGTTATCTCTTCACAAAGCGTTCTTCAACTAAATCATAATTTGAAATGAGTCGATCCTCAAAGGGTCGACTTTTTTGTTTTAAAAAGGATGGTTAAATATACTGAGCTAAATAAAGTCGTAACGTTAAATACCCCAAGCCAATTAGGAGTTGATGATTGATCTTATGTAGATTTTGATTAAAGTCTCTTTAGTATATGTAAGTTTCTGAATTATCTATTTTATAAGCTTTCGGCGACTGGTATAAACTCCTGCTAAGTTATGAGAAATTCCAAACTTTACATCTTAAAGTCTGCGCTCTATGGCTAGTAAATTGTTTGATAAAATATAATATAGTAAGATTACTTACTATATTATAAAGAAATTTACGCTTATTTTATACCCGCACAATTTCTACACCCTCCATTTTAATATTTATTTGACAACTGAAAAAATATACTTTGTTATAACCCAACTAAGCTATTTTTAAAGTGATTAATATTGGGTTAGGTGATTGACAACGATTTTAAAACCTCTTATAATTTACTTAGTCTAGAAATAGACTGTTTCAGGCGTTTCCCCCATACAAGACGTCTGGAACTGGACCGGTGAAGACGCATTGATTTGCGTCTTTTTTTAAAGAAGATATAGGTGATAAGAAATGATAGCCGAACTTTATGATCATGAGTATGATTTTAATGGATTCAGTAAAATTAGAAATACAGCGCGTGCTATTTTAATCAATGATGCAGGTGAACTGGGTTATATTTATATTAAAGGGGAAGATGATTTTGGTAAGAGAAGTCATTATGAGTCTTGTGGGGGTAAAATTGAGTTGGGTGAGGATGCGATTACTGCCGTTAAGCGTGAAGTCTTGGAAGAATCTGGATATGAATGTGATGTATTGGACTATCTAGGAATGAGTATCAATCGCTACAATTTAATCTCGATGATTTCAATATCGAGATACTATGTTTGTCGGGTTACAAATAAAAAAAATCCACATCGTACGGATGTGGAATCTCTATTAATGCATGATATTGAGTTTAAGTCGATTGAATCTTGGTTAAAAATCTTAAGTGAGGGTGAAAATAAGGTTGATCGCTTGGTGCATCAAAGGGAATACGAAGTTTTAAAAGCCTATCAAAGCTTTATACAATAAGCGATGGGGCTTTTTTCTTTGCCTTCATATTTATAAATAGTCGGATTGAGTGATTTTGATTCGATCCATTCTAAAACTGCATCAGCCTCTATTTGTCCACCTGGGTGTCCGACATAACAAACCACTACTAGAAAATCGGTTAGATTTGGATAGAGGTTGTTTAAAGAGGTGATGGTCGATGTTTTATTTGTTTGAATGGATTTATCACTACCTGGAAGATAACCCAGATTATAGATGGCACCATTGAATTTTTGATTGAATACATATTGGCTGTGATCCATAGTATGATACTTGATGTTTGAGAAGGATTGAAGCCTTTCTTGGGTCGTTTGGATTGCTGTTGATTGGATGTCAAGTGCAACCACTTCTTTGAAGTGTGAGGCTAAAAACTCGGTATCATGACCATTCCCGGTGGTCATATCAATGGCGCAATCAAAATTATCAGTGTTATCTAAAATCCATTGGTGCGATTTCTTTAAAATATTCATAGCGTGTCCTTTCTTTTAAAAAAGTCTTCGATTAGGAAGACTTTAAGGTAATGAGCAGTATATCAGGGTTGGCCTTGAAACGAATTCTTGGTTTGGGTGTCCCTATACCCCCGCTTAAGTAAAGCTTTGCTCCATTTTGAGTGATTATATCTGTGGTTATATTATCTTTATAGAATAATGAACCCAGTAAGGGGAGGTTTACTTGCCCCTTAAGTGTTTCTCCTGAAAAGACAGAATAAGCATCCTCTAAACTATTAATAATTTCAGGACTGTGATTGAAGATTAATGTAAATGTATCGGTTGATAAGAATGAAAACATTTCATCAAAGGATGCACTCTTATTGTCAAATAAAGCAAAGTTGATATAACTATCTGTATAACGATGCATGGGCAAGATTTGGTTATCGATAAATCTAAAGCCTGCATTATTATAGATTGTTTTCAGTTTTTCTAGATCATAATGGGTGCCATCATTTCCCAATATTGCGTATTTTCCCAAAGGGGCTTCCATTGATTTTAAAGTATTTTCAATGATTTCTGTTTCTACTGTTTCTTCATCCAGCAAATTCCCTAAAAAAATAATAAAGTCAGGATTTTCATTGAGAACCAGTTCTTGTACTTTTTTTAATTGTGATTCGTTTCCATAACTGTCAGAAAAGACAAGAATTTTAGCACCCTCAAAGTCATAGGGGATTTTGGCGTCTATAATTTCTATATTGCGAACCTTGAGCCTATTGATACTGAAATATGTGACTTCTAAGTATAAAAATCCAAGTGATAATATCACAATAAAAATGAGTAACAATTTTAATTTTTTAATCACGATTATTTTTCTCTTGTTACTTGAGGACGCATGGCAGCCTTTTGATTCAAGATAACAGGGATGACCAATGGGTTACGTTGGGTATGCTTAAACAAGAAAGGCTC
The DNA here is from genome assembly GCA_947631935.1 of uncultured Erysipelothrix sp. Classification (GTDB taxonomy): domain Bacteria; phylum Bacillota_I; class Bacilli_A; order Erysipelotrichales; family Erysipelotrichaceae; genus Erysipelothrix. The sequence goes on along the minus strand of CANRNG010000042.1, from coordinate 6,422 downwards.
TAATGAACCACGAATGGTGTTTTTGAGTTCTCCAAAAGTTGTCTTTTGTTGCATACGCTTTTTAAGCGCTTCATAGACCACATTTTCAGCTTCACGTAAGAGCGGTTGGTTTTCTTTAATAAACACAAAGCCACGTGTTACGATTGAAGGTTTGGTAATGATTTTGTTATAGCGAGAATCAATGGTAACAATGACAGAAACCATTCCATTATCGGCTAAGATTTTTCGATCTTTAATGACAGCCGTGGATAAACCACTGGAGTCTTTACCATCTACGTAAATATCATCTGCAGGAACACGGGTGTCAGCTTGGAAAACTTCATGGTCACGCAAAATCAATTGGTCTCCATTGGCACAGATAAAGATATTTTCTTCAGGAATGCCAAGTTCCATTGCTGTTTTCTTATGGGTCACTAACATACGATATTCACCATGCATGGGCATGAAGTATTTCGGTTTTACAAGTTGTAACATCAACTTCTGTTCTTCGCGAGAAGCATGTCCTGTCGTATGAATAGATGTAAGAGGTGAGTTTGTGAGGACATTGGCACCCGCACGTGTTAATTGGTTTACCACACCATCAACGGATTGTGCATTTCCTGGAATGGGACTGGATGAGAATACCACAGTATCACCAGGAATGATGCTAATTTGACGGTGCGTACCATTTGCGATACGGCTTAAGGCTGCCATAGGTTCACCTTGACTACCGGTACAGATAATACAAACTTCATTGGCAGGGAGTCTGTTTAATTCTCTTGCATTGATGAAATTATTGTCTTTTGCATTGATATGGCCCAAGTTACGTGCGATTGTGACGACGTTTTCCATGGAGCGACCAAAGACTGCAATCTTACGATTACATGCGATGGCAGACTCTATAATCTGTTGTACACGATAGACGTTTGATGCAAAGGTGGCCAATATAATACGACCCTCAGTTTTTCTAAAAATATCCAAAATAGATCTTGAAACATCGGATTCAGATTTAGAGAATCCTTCAACTTCAGCATTGGTTGAATCACTTAAAAGTAAGTCAATTCCAATTTCACCCATATAAGACATGATTTGGTAATCTGAACTTGCACCGACAGGGGTTAAGTCAAACTTAAAGTCTCCAGTTGAGACAATACGTCCGTTAGGGGAATTTACCAACACACCCAAAGCATCTGGGATTGAGTGAATCACATTGAAGAAACCAATACTAAAGTGTTTTGTGTTGACTTTAGATGTCCCATCAATTTCAATAATTTTCGCACGATTACGTATGCGTCTTTCCTCTAATTTACGGTTGATGAGTGCCTTAGCAAATCTGGTTGCATAGATGACAGGAATGTTCACTTTCTGTAATAAGAAAGGAATCCCTCCAATATGGTCCTCATGACCATGGGTGATGATGAGTGCCTTAATTTTCTTTTGGCGTTTGATTAAATGCGTATAATCTGGGATGACATAATCCACCCCCAATAAATTTTCTTCAGGGAACATGACGCCAGCATCAATAATAATGAGTTCATTTTCATGTTCAATAACATACATATTTTTACCCACTTCGCCCAAACCACCTAAGGCATAGACAAGGGTATCATTTTTTTGAATTTTCATAATTTCTCCTATTCTATAATTTTAATATCTGTTTCATTCCAAGGATTATCCTTATCAATATAATCATAAAAAAGAACGCCTTTTAAATGATCCATTTCATGTTGAACCACAATGCCCAAATAATTGGAAAACTGAAGGACAACTTCTTTATCTTGAAGTAAATCATAAGCCTTAATTTTAATACGTTGATAACGGGGGATCAATCCTTCATATTCATCTTTTATCGACAAACAACCTTCACCACTTGCCAGTGCAGCTTTCTTTTCAGAGTGTGAAATCATTTTTGGGTTGACCAGCGCATATTCATGTAAAACAAAATCATCTTCACCCACAGGTAAATAAACAGACACCGCAAACATACTTTTTGAAATACCGATTTGGGGTGCTGCAATACCAACTGCTGGTTGAAGATTGTTGGCTAGAGCCACTTCATCATCTTGAGAGTCTCTTACATACTGCAACATTTTTAATAGTGTTTTTTTATCCGCATCAGACATAGGGAAAGACACGGGCTTTGCTTTCGCACGTAAAACAGGATTTGGATCAATAATAATCGTATCCTTATTAATTTTCTTTGTCATTGTATTACCTCTAATTAACTTCTTCCTATATAATACATGAAATTCACGCATTTTTAAAGTGTTTAGAACAACAGTTCAACGAATTTCATGATTTTAAACACCCGTAATCTGTGCTAATATATACCTATGATAAAAAACATGTTCTCACTGTCGATGCCGAAAGGGTTTTCAAAAATTATTCACGCAACCGTCCTTATTTTGACGCTTTTTGGCGTGGTGATGATTGTTTCGGCCAATGCCACCATTAATGCATTAGAATGGACCATCTTGCTACGAATAATACTTAAGGAATTTGGCTTCATTGTGATTTCCTATTTTTTAATGGTCTTTGTGGCACGAAATTTCTCATTATCAAGACTTAATAAATTTTACTTTCCTTTGTTAATCCTCACCTTTGTTAGTTTATTGGCTACACTTGCATTTCCAGCCATTGGGGGCGCAAAAGCATGGATTCAATTGGGTCCCGTCTCCATTCAACCCAGTGAGTTTGCGAAAGTGATGGTTATTTTGATTTTGGCCTATTCTTTGGGAGACAAAAAGAATCCAAGACATAAATTAAGTGATTTAATAACCCATCCCTTGGTCATGATCTTGGCCATTGCGTTTATTGTGCTCATTCTTCAAAGTGATTTGGGCACAGCCGCCATTATACTCACCATCGCGCTTCTAAGTTATATGACTTTTGGGAATCAAGTTTTAAAACGTTCTCAAGGAATTTTATTACTTTTATTTGTGGTTGGTTTATTTGGTTTACTCTTGGCTGCCAATCCTTCTTTTATAAACTTTTTGGAATCAATGGGCGTTCCAGAATATATGGTCAATCGTTTTAAAGTAAGTGCCGATCCTTTTTTTGACAGACACAATGCGAGTGCACAAGTTTTCAATGGTTTGGCCGCATTTGTGAATGGGGGCTTATTTGGGGTAGGTTATAATAAAGGATTTCTTAAGTTTAGTTTTATATTTGCTTCTGAATCGGATTCGATTTTAGCGATTATAGTCGAAGAGCTTGGATTTATCTTTGGCTTTTTGCCCATTGTTGTATTCTATGGCATCATCGTTTATCAACTCATGAAATATACTTTCGCAGTTGAGTCTGAGAAAGATAAAGCCATTTTGTTGGGTACGATTTCATATATTTTTGTGCATTTTCTTTTTAATGTAGGCGGCGTCACAGCCTTTATCCCACTAACGGGAGTGCCTTTATTGTTTATTTCAGCAGGGGGTTCATCCCGTCTTGCGATTATGTTGGCCATTGGTTTATGTCAAAATGTCATTTCAAGACACAAGCGAGGCATTCACTGATGCGTATTATTGCAGGGACCTATAAATCACGTACATTAAAAACCTTAAAGGGTGATACCACAAGACCTTCTTCTGATAGACTCAAAGAAGCTTTGTTTAATCGCATTGGGCCGTACTTTCATGGTGGCCATTTCTTGGATGTTTTTGCGGGGAGTGGGGCAGTGGGCCTTGAAGCGTTGAGTCGGGGGATGGATCGGGTTACTTTTGTTGAAAAAGATGCCCAAGCCCAAAAGGTTATTATAAATAATATTAAAACCTTGGATGTTTCTTCACAAACTGAATTGATTCGTGGTGATATTTATCACGTTTCAATGAAACTTAAGGGAAAATATGATATTATCTTTATGGATCCGCCTTATCATATGCAGGATTTGAAAGAAATTGTCGATTCATTGATCCCTTACTTAAATGTATCTGGTCAATTTATAATTGAAACCGAAAAAAATACTGTGCTAAATATAGACCTCAAACTCGTAGATGAACGTGTTTATGGTCTTGCTAAATTAAGCTTTTATGAAATGCCATGAGGCATTTTTTTAATTTTTGGCACTCAATACTTGACAGTGCTAAAACGATGTTGTAGAATATACTAGGATATCAAAAGAGATGGAGGCGAATGCTTTGCTAACACCAAGAAAAATTATTATTTTCAAGGCAATTGTAAAAGAGTTTATTGAAACTGCTGAACCAGTGGGATCAAGACTTTTAATTGAAAAGTACAATATTGATTATTCTTCGGCGACCATTCGAAATGAAATGTCTGATTTAGAAAAGCAAGGGTTGATTGAAAAGACCCATACCTCTAGTGGTCGAATTCCATCATCTAAGGGATATCGCTTTTATGTTGAACATTTAATGGAAGATGAAATTCATGAAGGGATTGAGAATGTGATTTCTCAGATTTTTATGAATCGTAAATTGGGATTGGATGAAGCCATTCGTCAAAGTGTTGATATTCTGACACAAATGACCAATTTAACATCCATGGTACTGGGACCGACTTCTAAAACGGATGCTCTCAAGAGTGTTCAAATGATTCCTATTTCAAAATCAAATGCAATGGTGGTCTTTGTGACCCAAGCGGGACATGCAGAACATCGAATTTTTAATTTTGAAGGAGAAATTTCAATTGAAGAGTTGGAAGCTTGTACACAAATTCTAAATGATCGTTTAGAAGGCACACCACTTAACGAAGTGATTGATAAGATGGAGTTAATTCGACCCATTTTATCGCAGCGTATGGTGCAATATGAAGTTTTATTTGAGGCGTTTGTGAATGCCTTCATGAAATTTGCCCAAGACGAAGTCTATCTCAGTGGTAAAGACAACATGCTTTACCAACCAGAGTTTGCGAATATCGATAAATTAAGACAACTCACAGACATGCTTGAAAACTCGCAAGTTTGGAAGGAAATGAGTGCAAGCCATTCTAATTTACGCCTTAAAAAGGGTGAACATGCAGAATTGGTTTGGGTCGATGACCTGGCATTTATTCAATCTTCCATTGACTTGGGGGACGATGAAGAACATAAGCTCATGGTTATGGGGCCATCAAGAATGGAATATGGCCGCGTTTTATCTTTGGTAGAGTATGTGAGTACGATGATTGAATCAGTTTATGGAAAAGGTGGGAATGATGAGTAAAAAGAAAAAAGAAGATAAAGTAAAAAATGAAGAAGTGACTTCAGAAACTGAGGTTCTCAGTGAAATTGAACAAGAAAATCTTGATTTAAAAGAAGAAGTAAAGAAACTTCAAAATGATTACTATAAGGCCTATGCGGATGCGGAAAATATTCGCAAACGTCAACAAAGAGATTTTGAACTTTCAATGAAGTATCGTATTCAATCCTTTGCGGAATCTATTTTACCGGCAATTGATAACTTAGAACGCGCACTTTTGGATGAAAGTGATACAGTAAAGTCTTATCGCGATGGTGTTGTGATGATTTATGAACAAATTATTGCAGCCTTAGAGAAAGAAGGGGTTACCCCCATTGAAGCAATCAACAAACCCTTTGACCCCATGATACATCAGGCATTAATGACTGAAGTGGTTGAAGGTGTTGAACCCAATATTGTATTAGAAGAATTACAAAAAGGATATATGATCAAGGACCGCGTATTACGTGCATCCTTGGTAAAAGTAAGTCAGTAAGGAGGACATTTATATGAGTAAAGTAATAGGAATTGACTTAGGAACAACCAACTCAGCAGTAGCTGTTATTGAGGGCGGTGAAGCAAAGGTTATCACCAACCCAGAAGGGAACCGTACAACCCCTTCAGTTGTAAGTTTTAAAAACGGAGAGAGAATTGTAGGGGATGCAGCGAAAAGACAAGTTGTAACCAACCCTAACTCAGTGTTATCAGTTAAAAGATTAATTGGTACCAATCAGAAAATTGAATTGGAAGGAAAAAAATACACCCCAGAAGAAATTTCTGCCATGATTCTTGGATACATCAAGAGCTATGCAGAAGACTACTTGGGAGAAAAAGTAACCAAAGCGGTTATTACTGTACCTGCATACTTCAGTGACGCACAACGTCAGGCGACAAAAGATGCGGGACGTATCGCAGGACTTGAAGTAGAACGTATTATTAATGAGCCTACAGCAGCTGCTTTGGCTTATGGAATTGATAAGACTGATCAAGAACAAAAAGTATTGGTCTTTGACTTGGGGGGTGGAACGTTTGATGTTTCAATCCTAGAGCTTGCGGAAGGAACCTTTGAAGTATTGGCCACCGCTGGTGATAACACCTTGGGTGGGGATGACTTCGATGATCTCATAGTGAACCATCTTGTGGATATCTTTAAGAAAGAAAACGGCATTGATTTATCAAAAGATAAAATGGCAATGCAACGTTTAAAAGAATCGGCAGAAAAAGCGAAGAAAGAACTTTCTTCAACCATTAATACACAAATCAGCTTGCCATTTA
>CANRNG010000041.1 GCA_947631935.1 uncultured Erysipelothrix sp. | reverse complement strand
GCGATACTTACAGAATAATTAATTGGATTTGAATATAGCGAGGAAGAGTACATATGTATGAGGTTTGTTTATGATTTTTATATTTGTATTGGTTATTTATTTCTTAATATATTCGCCTTCTAAGCATAAACACTGTAAATCAAATTATAGGCCAAAGATTCGCATATATCGAGGTGGTTATCTATTTGATAAGGGTAAGGCTGGTGAAGCGTTCACGTTCTTTGAATTGCAAAGAATTGATACATACTCTAAAATTCTAACTAACCTTTATATTCCGACAGAAGAAGGAACAACAGAAATCGATTTGTTGTTCATTGCGCCTTCAGGAATTTATGTTATAGAGAGTAAAAATTATAGTGGTTGGATTTTTGGATCTGAAAATAGCAGAAATTGGATGACTGTTATTTTCGATTCAAAATATAAATTTTTCAATCCAATCTGGCAAAACAGAAAACATGTAAATTATTTATCGAAGATATTGGAAAACACGCAACCAAAATCAATTATCGTATTTAGCGATCGATGTGAGTTTAAAAAGTTGGATGTTGGAAGCAATATAGTGATTCATCGAAGACAATTAATAGAGACGATTGAAAAAGATTTGGCTACTGTGATTTATACAAATGAACAGATTGATGAGTTTTACAACATCATGATGAAATATGCAAATCAATCAACGGAAGTTAAACAACAACACATCAATCAGTTTAATAAAAAACCGAGCAATAATGAAGTTAGGATGTAGAAAATAGTATGGTTATTGAATCCATTTTGATATAGGCATCTCGCTAAATGAAGTTAGTGCAAAAAGACAATGTTAAGGATGGCTATTATCTAGAGCATACGGAACCTTATTTTGTGTTGTATAAGCAGTTTATTGAAACAATTTGTTAATATTATTTTATAGGCGATTAACAAGGAGAAATATTTCATGAAAATCATATCACTGAGAGAACAACCGGAATATTCACAACAAGCGATTAGATATATTCAAGATAAATGGGCAAGTGAAGAAAGTATGGCACTCTATGATGATTGTATTCAATCATCACTAACTTCAACTTCACCGTTGCCGCAGTGGTATATTGGAATTGAGCATTCAAAAATTGTGGGATGTGTTGGATTAATTACAAATGATTTTATCAGTCGTATGGATTTGTGGCCTTGGTTATGCGCACTTTTTGTTGAGGAATCCGAAAGTAATAAAGGCATTGGAAAGTTGCTGATTGAATTTGTTATTAAAGATGCCAATAAACTGGGATATAAGCAATTATATTTATGCACAGATCACATTGGGTACTATGAAAAATATAATTTTACGTATATCGGTGATGGATATCACCCTTGGGGAGAACAGTCTCGTATCTACAAATTTGAGTAATTCATTTTTCAATAGAATTACTGTTTATCAAGACTTTATCATGTGATTACGCTATCTTTTAAGTCAACGAACTTTGGTCAAACTGATGCAAGGTGATAAGAACGACGTAATTTATTAAAATTTAAAGCAACCAAATATGGTTGCTATTTGTAAAAGCAACCATATTTGGTTGTTTTTTATTGTGTTCTAAACTATAATTAGAATAAAGAGGTGAAAGCATGAATCAACAAACAGTACTCATTGCAGATATTATTCAATCGAGAAAGTCAGAGGAACGCTACGATATCCAGAAAAAGATGGTATTGATTATTGATTTTCTTAATAAGTCTTATGAAAGCAACTTGGTAAGAAAAGTTGAAATTTCATCAGGTGATTCATTTCAAGGATTATTCGATAGTCCAGGTTCCGCTTTTTTGTACATAAGAATGGCCCAAATGTTACTATATCCAACAAAAATAAGAGCTGGAATTGGTGTTGGTACTCTAGATTATATGGACAAAAACTTCGGAACAAATCTACTTGATGGAGAAGCTTTTCATAACGCCAAAACCGCAATTGAAGGTATCAGTTCTACACGTAAAGAAGCAGTCTATTTTTCTATTAAAAACTCAAATCAAGTTTTTGTCGATTCTCTTAATGTCATGTTTGATATGTACTACAAGTTAAGACAAACATTTGGTTCGAATTCATTAAGAATATCATTAGTTAATGAGTTGCTAAATCCAATGTCGGTAAATGGCGAAGTGAGTTATCTTGAGAATAGCAACAATATGGAAATTGATTTTATAAGCGAAATTGTTAAAAATTCATTCAAACAAAGAAGTAATCATAGAGAGAAAACAGGAAATGATTTGTTAAACCTACCAACGAATAAATCTGAACCCTTTATAATCTCAAAATCTTATAGCTATGGAAGAAAAAACCTAAGCAGTTCTGACTTTGTTTTGAGAGGAATTCAGGATAGTGTTGCAAATGTGATTGGAACTTCTAGACAAAATGTTCAAAAATATTATTCAAAAGGAGTAGCAGATGAGAGAGCGTACACAGCATCGTTGGTCAACTTTATGAACGAGGTGATCCAATGAATTTAATATTGTGGATGTTGCTTGGTCATTCCTTGGGTGATTTTTATTTTCAGACAAAGAGAATGGCCAGTGAGAAGGGGAAATATTTATTTAAACATGTAATTGTTTACACAGCAACGATGATGGTAATTTATTGGTTAGTGACCCGTTCGCATGCTGTCGTATTTTTAGGTTTAATAGTTATGAGCTCACATTTTTTAATTGATAGGATTAATCTATTTTTAAACAGGAAATATCCAAACACTGCTTTATTAATATTTATCTTGGATCAGGCATTTCACTTAGTTATTTTGATTGGTTTTCTAGTAGTATATAATGAGGTTGGAATCATTGGGGATCAAGCCAACCATGTTCTCTTGCTTACGACGATTATTTTTTACTTAATAATGCCATCAAGTACACTAATAGATAAAGTTCTTAGCACAGTTAATAAAGATCAATTTCCGAAAATATTTGTTTTAGATGAAGGAACTCTTATAGGAATCCTTGAGAGAATGCTGATTTTAGTAATGGGGATTTCTGGATCAATAAGTGGAATCGGACTTTTGGTTGCCGCAAAAACAATGGTAAGATATGGACAATTCGATTATCATGAAAAAGACAGTAATTTTCGTTCAAAATATCTTATTGGGACATTATTAAGTGTACTTATTGGTTTTATTCTCTACTTATGTTTTGATTGGTTGAAATAAATATTGAATCTCGAAGCAATCAATTTTAAAATGGTTTAAGTCGAAAGCATAACATAATTCAATGTTTTATTGTTTTGATTTTGTAAACAAATATTTCGTTTGTATGGGGCTTAATAATTGGTAAAACTCAAGATTCATGTTAAGGTAATTATTGATGAAAGAGGTGTATATATGATTTATCAAACAATGAATGATGGTCATAAAATTCCAATAATTGGAACTGGAACCAATACTTATGGCAAGGTAGATAATGATTATTACGGAGAAATTAATGACGATACAAAGGAATTGGTGTCAGCTATTGATGCGGGTTACCGTTTGATTGATACGGCAGTATCTTATCGTAATGAGCGTGTGATTGGTAAAGCTGTGCGTGAAAGTAACTTGGATCGTTCTGAATTTTTTATTACCACTAAGTTTCCAATGGAACCTGAATTTTATAAAAATGAAGAAACCATTGCGGCTTTGATTGATGAAAGTTTAAAACTATTGGATTTGGATACCATTGATTTATATTTGGTGCATCATCCTTCAGATAATGATGCGGATAACCTACGTGTATATCAAGGTTTATTGAAGGCACGTGATGCAGGGAAGATTACCTCAGTGGGTGTCTCGAACTTCTCAGGTGAACAAATTGAATACTTAGAGAAACATACAGGTGTTAAACCAACAGTTAACCAAATTCGTATTTCACCGAATATGATGAATGAAGCATTGGTACAGTATTGCTTAGACCATGATATCATTCCTCAAGCATGGGGTCCTGTATCTAGAGTTAGTGATGCAGTTAAAGATGCATTGGGTAAAATAGGGGAGCCTTATGGTAAATCTTGGACACAAGTTTTATTGAAGTTCCATATCAGTCGTGGTGTGAATGTGATTCCAAAATCACACAATGAAGCACGTCAAAAGGATAATATTAATCTCTTTGATTTTGAGCTATCTGATAGTGATAAAGTAGAGATTCGTCGTATTTTAAATATTTAAATAAACAGGTCCTGAGGGACCTTTTCTTTATCTTTCTTGTGTTTATGGGTATGATAGCGCTTTCGTGTTTGGTATAATAATACTAGGAGGTATCTTATGAAGAAACGAATATTCGATCAATTGAATTGGCTCAATGATGAAGGCCCCTTTGTGACCTTAACATCACCCTCAACTTTTGTGGTAAGTGATATGACACAAGATAGACTTCATTTTAAAAACCTCATGCGAAGTTCTAAGGATATGTTTGTTGAAAAATATCCAGATCTGGATTATGAGATGTATGAAAATGCGTTACAATCGTTTTATGAAGATCGTACCCTTTGGCAAGGGGGTGCACTTTCATTTATCTTTGTGGTTAACCGTAATCATGCCAAGGTATTGAAGTTGGGTATTGATCTAGAGCCACAAGTTTACGTGGATGATGTGCCTTATATTATACCTTTAATTGAAGATGTGCAGTTTTTAGGGCATTTCTATTTGTTGGGTTTAAATAGGGATTCATTTAGAATTTATGAAATCAGTGGTCATGAAATCAAAGAAGTGGTCTTACCTGATGACGCTCCTACGACACTTGAAAAAGCCTTGGGTGATGATTTATCAACCTCAGGGGTTGCGCATGGTTCGGGTCGAGGTTCTGAAAGTTATTATGGGGGTGTGGGTACAACCCGTGATGAACGGGCAGTAGACCGTACAAACTATTTCTACGTGGTAGATCGTTTTCTTAATGACTTTGAAGATTTGGATTCAAGTTTGCCCATTGAATTGATGACACTTCCAGAAAACCGTTCTGTCTATTTAGAGCTTTCCAAATTAATTAACTTAGATCGTAATATGGGGATTTTAGTTTCACCCTCAGATTTTAATTCCAAAAAAATTCTTAACGAAGCGCTGGATGCGATGCATAATAAAACAAATCGCACAGTGGAAAGTCTTTTTGACATGTTAGATCGCTATAAGGCAGCTGGGCGCGTCAACAGTGACAAAACTTTATTGAAAGACCAAGCCCAGTTTGGGGCAGTTCACAGTTTGTTGGTGTCAAAAGAACGATTGGATATTCACGACTATGAGACTAATAAAATCGTGATTGATGTTTTAAATGCGGGTGGGGATGTATTTATTTTAAATGCAGATAGACGCTTAGGTGCTGATAGAATGACGGCTTTATTAAGATTTAAAGTTTAAGCTAAAATTAAGTGGGTCTTTCTTCTCTTATTTCTGATTTAAATCTTGATTTTTCGTTTGAGCGTGTTATAATTATACTGCTTGCATCAGAAGGGAGGTAAGTCATGTCGAGAATTATAGTTAAAGAGAACGAAGAGTTAGATGACGCGTTACGCCGATTTAAACGACAAGTATCTCGCAATGGTAACCTTGCTGAAGCTCGCAAAAGAGAATATTATATTAAGCCAGGCGTAAAACGCAAATTAAAGGCCGAAGCTGCTAAAAAGGCAAATCGTAAAAAAGGACGATAAAACTAATAATTGGAGTTGGATTCATGAATTCAACTCTTTTTTGTAGTTTTTTCAAAAATGTTAAGGTATTATGTATGTATAAACAAAGGAGTGAAGTCTTTGAGTCAACTAACGTTTAGCTTAAATGAGTATCAGTCTAAGTTGCAAATTTTTACTGGTATTGAAGACAACAATGTCAAATTAATTGAAGAGTTGGGAAACGTTTCTATTCATTATGACGGTAACGTTATTTATATTGAGGGAGAACATCCTGAATTGGCACACCGTCTGATTGAGGCATCTTTTAAAGTCATTGAACGCTATCAATCTTTGGATGTTTATGATGTCCAAAAATTATATGATGCGGTTAAAAATAATAAAGAAGAACATTTTATTATGGCTTTGGATCAAATCATCGCAAGAACACACAATGGAAAACCCATTCGACCCAAAACCTTAGGTCAAAAAGTGTTTGTGGACCAAATCATGCATCATGATTTAACCTTTGCGATTGGGCCTGCTGGAACGGGTAAAACATTCTTGGCCGTTTGTTTGGCAGTTGAAGCTTTGAAAAAAGGCGATGTTGAAAAAATCATTCTCACAAGACCTGCTGTTGAAGCGGGCGAAAATTTGGGTTTCTTACCCGGAGATTTAAAAGAGAAAGTAGATCCTTATCTAAGACCGCTCTATGATTCACTTGATACAATGTTATCCAGTGAAAGGGTAGAACGTTATATTGAAAAGGGTATTATTGAGATTGCGCCCTTAGCCTACATGCGTGGACGTACTTTGGATAATGCAGTTGTAATATTAGATGAGGCCCAAAATACGACGAAGTCACAGATGTTAATGTTCCTGTCCAGACTTGGAAGAAATTCTAAAATGATAATTACGGGAGATTTAACACAGGTTGATTTATTGAAAAACCAAGAATCGGGGTTGAAAATTGCAATTGAAAAATTAAAACATATCAAGGAAATTAGTTTCATGACTTTAACCAGTGCTGATATTGTGCGTCACCCACTGGTAATTAAGATCGTGGATGCATTCGAAAAGGGGTAAACAATGGATAAAGCAAAAGTTTTAGTTATTGAAGATGAAGATAATATCCGTAGGTTGTTAAAATATGATTTAAGACAACTTGGATGTACCGTTGACTCCGCCAGTAATGGTGAAGAAGGCCTTGATAAATCTTTATCAGGGGATTACGATGTTTTGATTGTTGATTGGATGCTTCCCAAAATGTCTGGCATTGACATTGTAAAAAGATATCGAGATCACAATAAAAAAGGAATCGTGATCATGTTAACCGCAAAAAACAATGAGGAAGATTTGTTGGATGCATTTGAGGTTGGAGTGGATGATTATGTCACAAAACCCTTTTCCCCAAGAGAATTGGGCGCACGTATTCAAGCCCATCTCAGACGCTATTATGACGTATCCAAACGTCGCAATTTAGAATTTGGAAATACAAATATTAATCTTGATTTACATCAAGTTGAAATCAATGGCGAAAAGATTGAGCTTACCAAGAAGGAATTTGACTTATTTTATTATCTGATTCAAAATATGAATACAGTGTTATCTCGTGACATGATCTTAAATGAAGTTTGGGATTTCAGTTACGATGGTGACACCCGAATTGTGGATGTACATATTTTTAAATTACGCTCAAAACTGGAGGCGTCCAGTATCGACATTGAATCTTTAAGAGGAGTAGGTTATGCAGCGAAAACAAAATAATGCAACTGTTATAATTTTGGTTGTAACAGGTTTGGCCATGATTGCCGCGAGTGGTGTGATTGTAGTACAAGGATTGGCTTTGGTACTTGGTGTACTTGGGATTGTGTATATAGACCGTGTCTTTATGGAAAAAATTCGCTTGGAAGATGAAGCCAAAAAACGCGCAATTAAAGACAAAGCACGTACTAAAACGGATGATGTTAAGGTGAAATTAAATGCAATTATTGAATCCATTCCATCTATTTTAGTTTATGTCAATGAACGGGGAGAATTTGATGTCTATAACCGTAAGTTTGAACAATTGTTGAAAGTGAATGCACCCAATGTCTATGATGCGAAAATTGAATCCCCTTTAAGAGAGATTTTATTGGATGCATTTTTAAATGAGAAACAATTTATGCGTCAAGTCAAAATCGATGGGATTGATTACCAAGTCCTTGCGATACCGATGATGCGTGACTATCGTTATGATGGGTGTATGATTGTTTTACGTGATGTGACACGTTTGTTGGATGGAGAGCGTATGCAACAACGTTTTATTGCGGACGCATCTCATGAACTAAAAACGCCGATTGCCTCTATTAAAGGGATGAGTGAAATCTTAAATCGTGATGATTTTGAAGATGTAGAGACTTCTAAAGAGTTCTTGGCTCAAATTCAAATCGAATCTGCGCGACTTGGAACGATTGTTGAAGATTTATTGCTTCAATCTAAGTTAATGGCTGATAAAGTTCATTTGGAGAAGACGGAGTTTAACTTAAGACAATTCTTTGAAGGATTGATTTATGAAAAACGACGCGAACTTCATAGCAGTAATATTGATGTCACTTTGAATTGTCCCTCTGATGTCATGATTGAAGCTGATCACTTTAGATTAACGCAGGTGTTTGGTAATTTATTTAACAATGCAATTAATTATGCCAAGGATCGAAAGATTAAAATTGATTGTGATATCACAGCAGATAATTGGTTAATTCAGTTTAAAGATACTGGAGACGGGATTGATGAAGCCGTTCTTCCACATATCTTTGAAAGATTTTATCGTGGTGATAGCAGTCGCGATCGTGCAAATGGCTCCACTGGATTGGGTCTTGCGATTAGTAAAGCCATTATTGAAGCCCATGGGGGTACAGTTAAAGTAAAAAGTAAAGTAGGGGAAGGTACAAATTTCCTCATTAAATTAAAATAGAAATATTAAGCCGGATACCAATTCGGCTTTTTTCTTTACTGTAAGTTAACGCGATGTTAACAATGGGGATATCAAAAGTAAACATTCATGTTTTATCATGGTCGTACAGTGAAAAACTGTTGTAGGAGGAAATATGAAGAAATTAACTTTATTACTCGTTTTAGGACTTGTACTTGTTGGTTGTGGTAATACAAACGATGGCGACAATACAGGCGACAATACATCTACTTTAGAAAATGTAATGATTTACTCACGTGATGAGTCAAGTGGTACACGTGGTGCTTTTGAAGAAATTGTTGGTGTTGAGGGATTAACTCAAGAAGCAGCGATTGCATCAGGTAACGGAGACTTGGCTACACAAGTTGGACAAAACAAAGAAGGTATTGGGTACGTATCCTTATCAACAGACTTTGAAGCAAACAACATTAAAGGACTTGCATACGAAGGTGTTCAACCCTCAGTTGCAACTGTTATTGATGGATCTTATGCATTGGCACGTCCATTTGCATATGTTACAAGAGCTGATGGGAACTTTGAATCTGATGATAAACAAGCTTTGGTAGCAGCATTCATTGATTTCCTAGTAAACTCAACCGAAGGTCGCCAAGTTGTTTTGGCAGCTGGAGCAATTACAGATGTTGATGGTGGTACACCATGGGATGAATTGAAAGCAAATCACCCAATCGTAGATCAAGACAATTCTGGTTTAACCATTAGAACAGGTGGTTCAACATCAGTTGTAGGAACCCTAACAAAAGCACTTGAAGCCTTTGTGCCATTAGCTGGTGGATTCCAATTTGAAATGAACCATACAGGATCAGGAGCTGCATTCGACACTACTCTTGGAACTGAAAAAGACTCAGCCAACCAAGCGGATATTGGGTTTGCATCTAGAGATTTCAAAGACAGCGAGACAGTCTCAGATGGATTACTATCAGGCGAATATGCAAAAGATGCAGTCGTTGTAGTAGTTGAGAAAAACAACCCTATTACGAACCTAACACAACAAAATGTTAAAGACATCTTTGAAGGTTCAGTAACAAAGTGGGCAGAGTTAGACTAATTCTAACATGAGACTTGAAACCTCATATCATTATCAGAAGAGAAAGCGAACGTTAGACTTCGCTTTTAAATCTGTATTTAGGCTCGCTGCATTTTTATCTTCAATTATGGTTGTTATTATCTTCTACTTTATTGTACAACGCGGAAGCTCTGTTTTTATGGGTGAAGATGGTATCTCTTTATGGAAATTCTTAACTGGAACTGTATGGAGAAGTGATACTCAGGAATATGGTGTATTATTTATCTTCATTAACACACTGGTTACTGGCTTTTTAGCCGCTCTAATTTCTTTTCCTATCTCGGTATTAACAGCACTTTTTATTACAAGAATGGCTCCCAAGGCTTTGGGAAATCTCTTGCGGGTGGTTGTTGAGCTTCTATCAGCAATTCCATCCATAATTTACGGTCTATTCGCAAGTGGCTTCATTGTTACAATGGTAGATTGGTTTGCGTCAAATATATTTGGTGCCAGCACCTTTGGCGGAAGATCCTTATTATCGGTGGTTATTTTATTGGCATTGATGATTATGCCAACCATCACTATCATGTCAATTAGTGCGATTGAAGCGGTTGATAAGTCCATGACCGAAGCTTCATTGGCTTTGGGTGCTTCACCCGTACAAACAAATTTTAAAGTTGTTTTAACTTCAGCAAAAAGTGGTATTTTCGCGGGATTAATCCTAGGCCTTTCCAGAGCTTTTGGAGAAGCCACTGCGGTGAGTTTGGTCGCCGGAAACAAAATGTATGGTCCAACTGTTAATCCCTTTGATATCACCCGTACATTGACTTCAACAATGCTGCTGGGCATGAATGAAACGGTTGGTCTTGACTATGATATTCGTTTTAGTGTGGGAATTGTCTTACTCTTAACAGTCTTTATCTCAAACTTTGTGATTAATTACGTGAAAAGGAGATTAGAAGCATGACAAGAAAATTAAAAGATAATATTTTAAAAGCAATTACAATTATCGCTTCCTCCATTTCCATTATCGTACTTGTCTTGATTCTCAGCTTTGTGTTTATTAGGGGTGCAAAACACATTAACCTAGAAATCTTTCAAACAAAATATTGGTCAGAAACGGGCTTGGTTGTGGTTGACTCAAAACCACAAACATCCGTCGAAACTGAAGAAGGCGTCTATTTTATTGAAGCGTATGGATTCTACATTAAAGATTCTAGAAGCTTAGAAAATGAAAAGACGATTGAAATATTTGATGTACAGGATGATCTCATTGCCACTTCAATTGCAACTGGGATTCAAAAAGATCCCTATCCATTACCCAACCATATATATATTGAAAGCATCAAAATTGTATCCGATGAAGGAACCAAAATTGGGGGAATTATTTATGGAGATGATGCTGCATCTTTAGCAGAAAAGTTAAATGAACCCAGCAACGCTATCGAACTTTTTTATAAAACAAAAGGTGGGGGGATCTATGGTTCATTAAAAGCGACGATGTTATTGATTGCCACATCCATCGTGATTGCATTTCCAATTGGTGTCTTCGCGGCCATTTTCTTTAATGAAATCGCAAAAGACACTAAAATCAATCGATTATTTAAACAATTGATTGATTTACTGGCTGGAGTCCCATCTGTTATCTTTGGATTAATGGGAATGGTTGTACTTTATCCGGTCGTCTCTGTTTTTGTCCAAAGTGGACGATCCATTCTTTTGGGTTCGGTAACCATGTCGGTTGTTTTACTGCCCGTTATTATTAAAACCACCCAAGAGGCCTTAATTACCATTCCCAATGATTTACGCTATGCATCCTTGTCATTGGGAGCCTCAGATACACAAACCATCTTTAAGGTGCTTCTACCCTCTAGTATTCCTGGTCTTTTAAGTTCATTGATCTTGGCAATTTCAAGAATCATGGGGGAATCTGCGGCCTTAATCTTTACCATGGGAAGTTTTGTGAATGACAACCCTACATTGGGTACAGGGGGGACTTCCTTATCCGTCCATATTTGGTCCTTACTATCCCATGAGAACCCAAATATTGAACTCGCATCATCAATTGCGATTGTTATCTTAGTCTTAGTCCTAATTTTAAATTTATCAGTCCATTATATTGGAAGTTTCTTCAAACTTGGAAAGGGGAACGCATGAGAAAAATAGAAGTATCGAACCTTGATTTATATTATGGGGAAAAACAAGCCCTTAAAGATGTTGCTGTCAACATCAACGAAAAAGAGGTAACAGCTTTGATTGGTCCTTCAGGTTGTGGTAAATCAACGTTTATCAGAACCTTAAATCGAATGAATGATTTAATTGAAGGCTGCCGTATTGAAGGAGATGTCATCATCAACTTACAAAATATCTATGATGCCAGAACAGATGTCATAAACTTAAGAACAAAGGTTGGTATGGTATTTCAAAAGCCCAACCCGTTCCCAATGAGTATTTATAATAATGTCGCCTATGGTTTAAGATGCCAGGGTATTAAGGACCGTCAAAAATTAGATGAATTGGTCATTGATGCACTAAAAAAAGCAGCCCTATATGAAGAAGTTAAAGATAATTTAAATGCATCGGGCTTAAGTTTGTCTGGGGGACAACAACAACGCCTCTGTATTGCACGTGCCATTGCACTCTCGCCTGAGGTGATTCTCATGGATGAGCCAACGTCAGCATTGGATCCCATTTCAACTTTAAAAATTGAGCAGTTGATTGAGGAACTTAAGAAAAACTTTACGATTGTGATCGTAACACACTCCATGCAACAAGCAAGACGTATTAGTGATCAAACTGTATTTTTCTTAAATGGAGAAATCGTTGAATCTGATCGGACTGAAGTTATTTTTAACAATCCAAAAGACCAACGCACTTCTGATTATATTAACGGTAAATTCGGCTAATCGTTAAATGCCTTACAAAAATGACTTAAATCCAGTATTTGAGTCGTTTTTTCATGCCATAGGAGTGCATTAAATAGGAAAAACTGTGGTATAATAAATTAAGGAGTGATTACTTTGGAAATAAACTATATAAACAATTCCAATGAAACATCTTGGAAAAATTATAAACAATTTCTAGAACCCATACTTGATAAAACGTGTCAGGTTCTTGGTAAGGATAATAATGTTGCAACGAGTGTTGTACTTGTGCACGATGAAACGATTCACCAATACAACAAATCGTTTAGAAATATTGATCGCGAGACCGATGTTTTGAGTTTTGAAAATGGAGAAGTTGAGGATGGTATTTTCCAAATGGGGGATATTATTATTTCAGTAGATGCAATTAGAAGACAAGCAAAAGATTATGGACACAGTCTTAAGCGCGAATTTTGTTTTTTGGTTGTACATGGCTACTTACATTTATTTGGTTTTGATCACCAAACACCAGATACAGAAAAAGAAATGATTGAACTTCAAAAGGAGA
Organism: uncultured Erysipelothrix sp.; assembly: GCA_947631935.1. GTDB lineage: Bacteria > Bacillota_I > Bacilli_A > Erysipelotrichales > Erysipelotrichaceae > Erysipelothrix. The sequence continues at coordinate 1,045 of CANRNG010000041.1, read as the reverse complement.
TATTAGATGGACTGGCTGATCGCGTCGATTAAAAGATTAATAGAAAAGTTCTCGCATGCTTTTGAAGGACTTTGGCAAGGCATACTCTATGATCGCAGTATTTCTATTCAAATATTGTTGGCTACGATTTCGGTTATATTTTTTTTATTTATGAAACTCAACTATATTGAATGGTTATTCATTATATCTGCAATCTTTTTTGTTTTGATATCTGAATACCTTAATTCAGCCATTGAAGATGTCTGTGATTTGCTGGTTCAAAAGTACGATTTACATGTTAAAGAAATTAAAAATATAGCGGCTGCTTCTGTGCTTTTAGCAGCATTTTATGCTATTGTAGTTGCCTTTATTATTATAGGACGGAGGATATTATGAAAGATAAATTAATTGAACAAGCCTTTGTGGCAATGGGAAATGCGTATGCCCCTTATTCTAAGTATCATGTGGGTGCTTGTGTTAAGACCAAAGACGGTAAACTCTTTAGAGGTGCAAATATTGAAAATGCTTCCTTTGGAGCAACCAACTGTGGTGAAAGAAGTGCCATTTTTGCTTGTTATTCAGAAGGGTATCGTAAAGATGACATCGAAGGGATTGCGATTGTTACTGATGGTGAGATTTTAGCAGGTCCATGTGGCATTTGTCGTCAAGTGCTCAGTGAGCTCTTAAATGGAGATACACCCATTTATTTATCCAATGGAAAAGCGTCAATGGATACGAACATTGATGCATTATTACCGTTACAATTTGGGAGCAAAGATATTGATGGAAAATTTTAAATCAGGATTTATATCTATTATAGGTCGTCCCAACGCAGGTAAATCAACACTACTCAATGCCTTGGTGAAACAAAAAGTGGCGATTGTAACAGATAAACCACAAACAACGCGTGACCCCATTACGGCGGTTTTAACAGAGGATGAGTACCAACTTATTTTTGTAGATACACCTGGTATTCATAAGCCCCAACATGAGTTGGGAACCCGTATGAACAAATCTGCCTATTCCCAACTTCATGGTGTGGATCTTATTTATTATATTTTAGATG
>CANRNG010000040.1 GCA_947631935.1 uncultured Erysipelothrix sp. | reverse complement strand
TTCAATATTTGATTTGAATGTTTTATCAGTTTAATTGTTAGTACCAGTACTTCTAACGCTCGCAATTATAACGATATTGTTTGTGTTATGGTTGCAAAAGTCTAGTCGTAATTTTAGTAGGGTGACCGCAGTCGTTCTAACCGTTGTAATGTTGTTGTCGTCTGTACAAGTTTCAAAAATAAGTAATCTAATAGAGTCGGCAACAGGAGCCGATTCAAAATTACATACAGTAAATGTTCTAGTTATGAATGAATCTAAATTTCAGACAGTAAAAGATATGAATTCGGACGATAAGGTTGGTGCAAACCTTTTAGCAGACGCGAAGCACATTAATAATGCATTAAAACAAATGGAGGATACCGACAAATTAAAAGTTACTCCAAAAGAATATTCGAACTATTTTGATTTAGTCGCTGCCCTATATGATGGCAAGCTTGACGCGATCATATTAAATCAAGCATATATTCCTTTGATTACAGAGGTAAAAGAAAATTTCGAAAAAGAGGTGCGTGTTATTGCTTCTTATGAGTATACTGAGAAAATAGTAAATAAAAAAGAACCAGTAAATGTCCTTAAAGATACATTCACGGTGTTTGTTTCAGGAATCGACACCTACGGGTCGATTAAGTCTGTTTCAAGATCCGACGTTAATATGTTAGTGACGGTAAATCCGGTAACAAATCAAATATTACTTACATCTATTCCACGAGATTACTACGTAAAACTAAATAAAAACGGAAAAAAAGATAAACTAACACATGCGGGTTTGTATGGGGTTGATGAATCTATGAAAACTTTAGAAGATTTATTGAATGATAGTTCAAGTAACCTAGAAAAAACGATTGATGTAGATTACTTCCTAAGGGTTAATTTCTCATCTGTAACAAAAATAGCTAATGCGTTAGGTGGCGTTAGCGTACGTGCAGAAGAGAACTTTACAGCTGGTGGAAAACAGTTTATCAGAGGTGAAAATTACGTTAATGGGCAAGAAGCACTCGCATTCACGAGGGAGAGATACCAATTTAAAGGTGGAGACAACGTTCGTGTAAAACACCAACAAGCACTAATGACAGGTGTGTTAAACAAGGTAATGTCACCTTCTATTATCACTAATTTTAGTAGCTTCCTTTCGTCAATTAAGGGGGAATTCGAGTTTTCGATGGATGATGGAGATTTAAATAAACTAATTAAGAAAAAGATCGATTCAATGCCAAGTTGGGAAATAATCCCAATTCAACTTAGTGGGACAGGATCAAAAAGCAATAATGTATATAGCTTACCAGGTAGATCTCTGTATGTAATGGAGCCAAATTATGATACAGTCAGGAAAGCAGCAGAGTTAATTCTTAAAATGGAGAGAAATGAGAAAATAGAAAAGCAATAGATATATCTATCATTTAGGGGTATTATTAAATATAATGAAGATGGTATAAATTTAAATATTTGGGATAAAGATATATGTAATATCTAGAAAGAGGATTTTATGAAGAAAATATTAATTACAGGTGGAACAGGATCGTTTGGACAAGTTGTCGTTAGACGCCTATTAAAAGAAAATACTTATAGTGAAATTAGAATATTATCTAGAGACGAGAAAAAACAAGATGATATGAGAAAGTTTTTCAGTGATGAACGATTACAGTTCTATATTGGGGATGTAAGGGATAAATCTAGTTTGATACATGCTGTTCGAGGAGTTGACTATATATTTCATGCAGCAGCCTTAAAACAAGTTCCTTCATGTGAGTTTTTTCCAATGGAGGCTGTTAAAACAAACATTATCGGGACTGATAATGTGCTAGAAGTAGCAATAGAAGCAAAAGTTAAACGTATCGTTTGTTTATCTACGGACAAAGCGGCTTACCCAATAAATGCGATGGGAATATCAAAAGCTATGATGGAAAAAGCTTTTGTAGCAAAGGCACGTATTGCAAAAGATACAGGAACAATTATTAGTGGAACTCGTTACGGTAATGTTATGGCCTCAAGAGGTTCGGTTATCCCTTTGTTTTTAGAGCAAATAAGATCAGGGAAACAACTAACCTTAACTAATCCAAAAATGACGAGATTTTTAATGTCTTTAGATGATGCAGTCGATTTAGTTCTATTTGCATTTGAAAATGCAAATGCAGGTGATTTATTTGTTCAAAAATCTCCAGCAAGTACTGTAGAAGACTTGGCGCAAGCTGTATTGAAATTGACTTGTTCTAGTGTTGGTACAAAAATAATAGGTACAAGACATGGTGAGAAGGTATATGAAACACTGCTCACAAAAGAAGAATTTTTAAAAGCAGAGGATATGGGTAATTACTTTAGAGTGCCTATGGACCAACGCGATCTAAATTACGATAAGTATTTTAGTGAAGGTGAAGAAGAAGTTGTTGCAAATGAAGAGTATAACTCTCATAATACCCAACAACTAACAGTAAATGAAATTGTAGAATTACTTAGTGGGCTCTATGAAATACAAGATGAGTTGAAAGAATTCAAAAAGTCTTAAAGATAGGACAGTGGGGCTGAGATCCCTTTTATGATTCATTAATGAATAGGAGCTGAAATTAATGAGAGAAATTATTGAAAAAAATAAAGGTATATTTTTTGCCACCGGAATCTTTTTGTTGTATTTGATACCAACAATGGAAAAGCTATCAGTAATATTGCCTGTGATAGCTTCAATGATTTGGTTTTACACTTATTTATCAAGTGACAATGAAAACAGAGTGATGAAGATATTCAATTTAATGGTATATTCACTCCCCGTTTCTTTTGTTAGCATTTTTGGACAACAATCTAAGTTAAGTTATATTAATTGGTTCACAGTATTTTTAATAATATTAATTATATTTATTCTCATAGGAACAAAGGATAATATAAAAAAAATAAAATTTGATTTGATAGTAAAAACCCTAATCGTTACGATGGTTGGCTTGATTATTTCATATGTATTAAATCTTGTATTCAAGAACACTAAAAATAGTAGTCAATTTATTATGATAATGTTATTTCTGCTTACAATATTACTGAGTTATACTTACTTTAAAGATATGAAAGTAGGAAAAAAAGAACTTGATAAAATATTGACATCATATTCTAAAATTATAGTATTACTATCTGTTGGTATTGTTGTTCAGTGGGTACTTTATTTGAATAATATAAAAGTTGGCAGGTTAATTCACTTTTCCAATGGTAGACTAGCACTCGGACTGATTAATTTTGATTTCAGTTTTTTATCTCTTCTTTTGGTTAATAATATATTCTACATATTTTATGCAGTTTCCAAAAAGAAAATAAAAATCAGTTACGCACTACCTATTGTGGGACTCCATCTCTTTGCTAGTTACCTAACGTCTGCAAGAACAGGTTTAGTAGCTTTCGTAATTGTTCTATTTCTGTCAGCATTTGTATATGTAATTCTTTTGAATGTTTTCAAAATTAGTTTAAGAAAGAGAGTGATGCTATTTAGCGGTGCTGTTATAGTATCGCTAGTTATTTTATATATTATAGCCTCAGGACGCGGTTTTAAAGGTTCTGGTAGGAATCGAATAAATGTAGAGGCAGTCGCAGATTTCATGGAGAGTCCGATCATAGGGAAAGGGTTAGGCTGGATGGGGTATGGTTTTATAGTTCCCCATAATTTTTTCATTCAATTCATGGTTCAAGCAGGACTCATATTCCTGGTTCCATTGACAATGACACTCACATTATTATTAAATGAAATTCGTAAAAAAGATACTTTTTTATTTCTTGGAATTTGTGTTTCATTTGTCGGAGCAATGTTTATCCCTGATATATTAAACTCACGTTTTTTCCTTGTTCAATATATGCTTGGTATAATATCAGTAAATTCAAATAAGGGGGTAGAGAATGAAAAAAATAGTTCACTTATTGAGTAGTGGGGGTTATTCTGGAGCAGAAAATATTGCTATAAATATTATTAAGAATACGCCTAATCAGTTTGATTCAGCGTACCTTTCTATTAATGGTCCGATTGAAGCGGTGCTTGTGGAAAATAACGTACAATATTTTCCATTAAAAAGAAATAGTTTAAAATCGATATATGATGGAATCAAAGTATCTAAAGCAAATATCATTTATGCACATGACTTCAAAGCGTCAATTAAGGCATGTCTTATCTCTTTTGGAAAACCGGTTGTCTCACATATACATCAAAATCCTGATTGGTTTTCAAAGATGAACGTAAAAACAATTCTATTTTTATTTTCGACAATATTCATGAAGAAGATTGTATATGTTTCTCAGGAGACGAGAGATGAGTACGTTTTTTCAAAGTTAATCAGGAAAAAAAGTGTTGTTCTAAAAAATTATGTTGATAGTGAAAAAGTCCTAAATGATTCTTTTAAAAAAATAGACGGCAATGATGAACAATATGATATATGTTTTCTTGGTAGATTAGAACAAGTGAAAAATCCTAAAATGTTTTTAGAAGTTGTAAATATACTGAAAAAAAGAAAAAAAGATATAAAAGCCTTGGTTATTGGAACAGGCTCATTGGTTTCAGAACTAGAAACTTATGTCATAGATAAAGATTTATCTGGAAACGTAACTTTCGTAGGGTACCAAAAGAATCCATACAATTATTTAAGTAAATCTAAAATATTATTGATAACATCTATTTGGGAAGGGTTTGGCCTTAATGCGATAGAAGCAAATATACTTAACATACCAGTACTAGCAACTCCAGTAGGAGGTTTAAAATCAATTGTTACAAAAGAGAATGGTTTTTTTTGTGAAAACACAGAAGAGTTTGTCGAAAAAACACTCCTACTTTTAAATTCAAAAAAACTGTATGAAAGAATGAAAAATAACATGAAAAATGACAAGACAATATATACAGATGCTACCCGATGGAGAACAGGTATAAAAATGATTGTTGAAGGATTATAAGGAGATAATAAAATGAGAAAAGTTTTATTTACAGCAAAAGTTGATTCACATATTAGACACTTTCATATCCCTTATCTAAAATATTTCAAGCAAAAAGGATTTCAAGTTCACGTCGCAAGTGAAGGCAATGAAAAAAGTGAATACTGTGATTTCAAATATAATCTTAAGTTTGGGACCAATCCTTTTTCAAAACAGATTGTATCCGCATATAAAGAATTATATAAGATAATGGACGAAAATGAATTTGAAATTATTCATACTCATACTGCGATTGCGAGTGTCCTTACCCGAATTGTAGCTTATAGAGTGAATCGTAAAAAGAGTAAAAAATCAAAAGTTATTTACACAGCTCATGGTTTTCACTTTCTAAAAGGAGGATCCAAATTAAGTTGGATTTTATTCTTCCCGGTGGAGTATATTCTTTCAAAAATAACGGATGACCTGATATTGATTAATCAAGAAGACTTTTTGTTAGCAGAAAAATATTCCATGGGTGCAAAACGCCATTTAATTAGTGGTGTTGGTGTTAATTTAGAAAGATTTTCAAACGACTATGTAATGCGGGATCCCAACGATACATTTACGATATCTTATATTGCAGAATTTTCGAAAAATAAAAACCATATTTTATTAATAGAAGCATTTGAATTAGCTCTCAAAAAATATCCTAAACTCCAGTTAAAACTCGTAGGAACGGGAAAGCAAGAAGATGTAATTTTAAATTATATTTTGTTGAATAACCTAAATGATTCGATTGAACTTACTGGATATAGAAAGGATGTTGAAACCATTTTAAAGGGAACTGATTTAGTAGTGGCTACTTCATTACGTGAAGGGCTCCCTATAAATATAATCGAATCAATGGCAATGGGACTACCATTGATTGTTACAAAGTGTCGTGGACATGTAGATTTAGTAGTTGATGGGGAAAATGGAGTTATTGTGGATTATGATAAAGAAGAGATTGCCAAAGAAATTATTAAAATGATACAAAACCCTAGTATCAGATTATTTTACTCAAAAAATAACCTTGAAAAATCTAAAAAATATAGCATTGATATGGTATTGAAAAAGATGACAGAAATATATAATGTAGAAAGTGAGTAAGTATGAAAAGAAATAAGATTTTATTTATTGGTGAGATTAACAAACCTATAGCGAATGCAAATGGAATATGCATCGAAACTTTAGCGGAGGAACTATCTGTTGAGCATGATTGTTATATTTCTAGCTACCTAGTAAGAAATACAAAAGCAACGGAAATAATCAATCGTGTTGTGTATAAGCGAGTAAAACCAACATTGTTTTATAGAATGAGAGAAAAATCAAGGGTAGGGAAGACCACTCCCTCAAAAGAACTATTATATAAAATATCTTTGATATTTAATAAAATAAAAAAAATGATATTTCTTCCCTTATACCCCATCACATCAATAGGTTTTATCTTAAAATATTATATTTTTTTAGATAAACTTCATCAAGAAGAAAAATTCGATATTATTGTCTCGCAGTATTTCCCTATAGACTCACTTCTTGCTGGTTACCTATTAAAGCGAAAATACCCCAAAATTAAACATGCTCAGTATTTAGTGGATACGTTATCAAATGGTGCAACGGTTAAATTTCTACCTGACGAATGGGTAAGGAAAAAAACATTGAAGTGGGAAAACTTTCTAATATCCAAGTCAGATTTATCACTTGTCCTTCTGTCCCACAAACTACACTATATGTCTAAACAATTTGAAGAAAATATAGAGAAAATAAAGTTTACTGATATTCCTTTGTTTAAACCCAAAACTCAACAAGACACAACAGTGACTACTGATACCTATCAAACTAAATTTATATATAGTGGTTCACTTGTACCTAATTTAAGAAGCCCAATTGGTGCTTTAGATATTTTATTAAATTTAGTAAATATAGACACCCAAATTGAATTTTATACTCAAGGTGGTTATGAAGAATATCTCAAAAAAATGTCAAAAAAGGATAACTTTAGTTCCTACGGATTTATAAACCACGAACTACTGTTAGAAAAAATAGAAAAAATGGATATCCTCGTAAGTATTGGTAATTCACATTCAGACATGATACCATCAAAAACGTTTGAATATATTTCAACGGGGAAACCTATAATTCATTTTTATGATAATGATAAGGACGCAAGTATCCCCTATTTAGAGAAGTATGGCAACTGTTTGTTGGTTGATACAAGAAATACCCAGAAATCAAATATAAAGAAAGTTGAATTATATCTTGGTGAAAAACCATGTAGAATTGATATGACACTCAAGTCGAAAGCATTCGAAATGAATAGTCCTCAATACACGACCAACATTCTATTAAGTTTATTAAAAAAGCAAGTGCAAGAACAGGAGCATTAATATGAAACAGTTTGATATCCCTATTGTAATAATGATTTTTAAAAGAAAAGACAAAATTAAATTGATTATGGAGGTGATTGCAAAAATAGAACCTTCAAAAGTCTATATACTGGCAGATGGTCCAAGAAATGAGGAAGAAAGCCAAGCTGTTGCTCAATGTAGAATAGAGGTAGAAAATAGTATTACTTGGCCATGTACAGTTATAAAAAGATACAACGATTCGAATCTAGGAGTCTACAATAACATCGGAGAAGGTGCAAAATGGGTATTCGAACGCGAAAAGAGTGCTATATTTTTGGAAGATGATAATTTACCTGAGTATAGTTTTTTTGAGTATTGTAAGAACCTCCTACACAAATATAAGGAAGAAACACGTGTATTATGGATTTGCGGAACAAATTACCTCGAAAAATATTCACCTGCTGATGGTAGCGACTATGTCTTTACCCAGCATCTTTTACCTTGTGGGTGGGCATCTTGGAGTGAGAAGTTCTTAAAATATTATGATGGCAACCTAGAAGGGACAAAAAACAAAGAAATTATGGCAGATCTCCCGAAGCATTATCAAGACAAAAGGTTATACAAACAACAACTAGAGTTGACTTTGGAAGAAAGAAATAGAATAGATAATGGTGAACGCCCTAATTCTTGGGATTATCAGATGGAATTCTCAATACGTTCAAACAATCTTGTTGGAATATCTCCAAAATACAACCAAATAAAGAATATTGGGGTTGATGCTGACTCTATTCATGGCGGGACTGACTTCAATAATATAATGGTTGAGAGGTTTTGTGGTATAGAGAGCTACGCTTTAAATTTTCCATTGAAACACCCCGCCGAAATTAAAATCGATGAAAACTATGAAAATCTAGTTGCTGAGATTATTTTACAGCCTATATCATTAAGGGTAAAGAAAAAAGCGGCAGTTTTTGTTAGAAAAATTTTCAAAATTCAGGATGGGATTAGTACCCTACAAGGAATCAAACAATTCATAAGGGGTGAACGTTAGTGTTTTATATATCATTTATATACCTATTATTATTATATTTGTTGAGAAAGAATATCCCTAATCGGTATAAGGTTATTCTATCATTAATCCCACTTATTATAATCTCATTTATTAGGTTTGGAATAGGAGCAGATTATTTTGCTTATCAGAATATATATTATTCTACCGACCCAAGCAATATAAATGCAAGTTTCCAGTTATTCAAAGACATTGAGCCAATGTATATGCTAATAAATTTATTATCGAGAAGTTTTGGAATCCCCTATAGTATTTTTGCGGGGCTAGTTTCAAGTGCAATCGCAATAGTAACCGTTATTTGGATAAAAGAAGTTAGCGGAGAATATGAACTATCAGTCCTACTTTATTATGTAATGTTCTTTCTTGTATTTGGTCTAAGTGCGCTAAGGCAAGGAATTGCGATGGCTATACTAATGTATGTATTTTTTAATAAAGATGATAAGTTTTCTATATTACAAAAAGTACTAATGAGTATCGCAATGTTCTTTATTCATTCAAGTTCAATTATTGTTCTTTTTATCTATTTTATTTCCAGTTTAAAATGGACAAAAAAAAGTTTGTTAATTGTGCTGTTAATAGCTCTAACTTTTAATGTCATCCCTGTTGGAAAGTATTTGAGTTTTTTAGAGCGAATCCCTTACCTTGCTAAAGTTTTATATTACGTAAATGAAAATAGTATAAAAGCAATTATTTCTTTTCCGTCGACTATTCGAATCTTTTTCTTTTTTTTATTATGGTGCCACTACGATAGACTAAAAGAAACTTCTAAAAACGAATATAGATTGTTAAAGTTCACAATGTTAAGTCTTGTCATTTACTTTTTCACACTGTTTTCCGGCTTGTTAGCAAGTAGAATATCAGTGTATGGGTATTTTCTTATGATTGTACTATTACCGTCCATTATGTTGTTATATGAAAAGAAAGAACTTAAAACGATAGCTACAGTATCTATAATTGTATTTTCGTTTGTGTCACTTGCAAAAGAATTGACAACACTTACTTATCAAACAGAATATACATTATCAACTTACATGTTGAATTTCGAGACTGTTTTTTCAAAAAACTATGATCATTTTAGCAAAGGATATAGCTTGGTTGAAATGATTAGAGAACAAGAAAGCGAAAAAACAGATATAGAAAACAAAGTATATAGTAGCTCACATACTTTAGAAAATACCATAAATGAGGATGATGTCTACTTATCTGTTTATTTTCCTAATGAGAATCTTTACGGTGTGATAAATCAAAGAGGTGAGGTAGTAGAACTTCCAACTAGTGATATTAGAAATAACATATATAAAGATAAGATTGAAATAACATACAATCCCTATGAATATCAAACAAGGCTTTATAGAACAATAGGTACAAATGATGTAGTTGAATACAACGAACTATTACAAATTAGTCAGAATATAGCTCTTGAAAAAGCGAACATGAATAGATATTGGTTTACTAAAGTAGAGGTAGCGATGGAAAATCTCCCAGAATCTTTCTCGTTTGAAAAATATGATAAGCAATATTTTCATGGGAGTATTTTATATAATTCGCCGTATTATCCGGAATTCAATTATATAAAGCTTCTGGGACCTAACTTTAATTATAATTTTATACTCAATGAAGACTACTCAATCAAACTGGAAAAACCCTATCAAAAAATAGTACCTTATAATGAAAAACGTATTGCCATTGGTTATACTGAATATTCTAGGGATTATATTAATGAATTTGGTGAAATTATTTGGACAGAAAAATTGAATATTAGTGAATAATGAACGGTATAAAGCTATTAATTACTGAGGGAATTAACGGTAGACTACACTATACCTGGCAAATTTAGTAGTTGTGTTAATCCTCCAATATTTGATAGTACCTGTCTTTTTGGTGCCAACTGAAAACCTTGTGCTAAATGACTTTAAAATTTGAAATTGATGATGTCATTGATTTGTCCTTTTGATAGATAATATAGCGCAATGGGAAGATTAGTGATTTTGTTTAAATCAGATATGAATAACGATGCTTTCGTGAGGTTCATATACTTCCTTGGGGACATGTTTGCGACCTTAAAGTTTCTGATAAAGTGAATGATCGTTTCTGAAGAATACTGATCTTCTAATTCTTTAAATTGTAATAACCTTAATAATACAACTGATAAATAACAGATTAAGAAGTGTCCGATAATGGATGCTTCTTTTTGTAAGTAAACAGGACGGGCATCCAAATAGCTCTTCATCACTCTGAATGATTCTTCTATACGCCACAAGTTTCTATAAGTACTGATGATGTATTCAGCCGTTAAATTCGTTTCGGATGTGATAATCATATTATAGCCGGCCAGACTTAAAGACTTGTCGATGGCCTCTTGATTCATGCTGACTTTAATTTTTCCGTCTGTCACTTCACCTTCATTATCGGTCGATTCAAAAATGACATATTTTGCACTATCTCCATACTCACTTCTTTTTGCGCTATATGCACGATGTTTTTTAGCCCTCTCAATGAGCTTTTTAATTTCTCGGGTTTGTTTATTTGCCAGACTGGGTGTATAAGTAACGACTCGTTTTTCTTTTAATTGAATGGTAACGTTTTCTCCTTGCTCATTTTTAATGGTATAGGGGAATTCATCGATGCATTCTTTATATTGATACAGAAGCTTCCCGTCACGATCCAATACATCGATGTAATCATTCTCTAAGAGCACCCAGGTCTTTTCCACTTCTGGCAATTTTTTGATCGACTTGGTGAAGATGTATCCATCGCCTTCAGATAAAGCGTCTACTATGTTTCCCGTAGTGTTTAAGCCTTTATCTGCAACACGTACTGTTTTTCCTTTAATGTTTTGTGATGATTTTAAATCGTGAATTATTTCAGGTAACTTTCGGACTTCTGACTCATTACCTTGAAAAATAGTCATACCCATTGGGATTTGATGATGGTCTAAAAGTAAGCCCATCCCAACGATAGGATCGTGTCTATTTTCCTTTGAGGGTCCTTTACGTCTTAAGTTATCCTCTTTATCGATTTCAAAGTAAAAGTTAGTACAGTCAAAATAAGTGGAGCGCGTGTCAAAGCCATATTTCTCGGAAATAAAGTGATTATAAATCTCAATAATTTTTTTATATTCAGTGCCGAAAAATTCTACAGCACGATACATCTGATCTTTAGAGTAATCATAAGACTCATAAAGCTTGGGTACAACGTGTTGATAGGATTGAATATTAGAAGTAGGAAAAATAACCCGTGCATAAATTAATGACGATAAAATGTCAAAGGCATTAAAGTTAAAGTCATACACTTGTTGGAAAAAATCAAGATGATTCTTAACGCCTAAATTATCATGAATAGATTTTAAAAGAAAATGACCTAAATGTTTTTCGGGGGATGTATCACCAATCAATTTAATCTTATCTTTTTCATTCAAATGCTTCTTTTCTAAATTTAATTGCTTAATCTCATCATCGAAGTAAGTAAGCGGATCTTTGATGCCTTGTTCAATCAGTTCATGAAGATAACCTAAAGGTCTATACGATCTTTGACGTGCATGCTTACTAACGGGATCATAAAACCCTTCATAAATTTGTAGATAAGTTCCTTTTTTATTCTTGGTTTTCTTTAGGAAAAATGACATAAAACAGCCTCCTTAATTGTTACCTACAATATAGCACAATAGCACAACATTCACAACCAAAATAAAAATAATTAAAAAAACTTTCAGAACATAAAAAAAACCTCTAACTAAAGGCTATCTTGAAAATTCAGTATGTGAAGGTAACGAAAGATTTCTTGTGCTAAACCCTAAAGACGGGTTACAAGGACTGTATTTGTTTCTTTACCCAATCCTGTAATATCGCTCAGCGTATCACTGAGTTTGGATACCTTGGGTACGAGCAATAGGATTGCGACTGTTAATAGGATCGATAATATCTTTGAAAAAATATGATCGGACTTATAAATGTAGTAAATGATTCCAATAAAGATTAAGATAGTAATTGCCATCATGGGTAAGTAATATTTATTGGGTAGGAATGTGAGCTTTGAGATTGTGTATATAAAATAGATCCCCGTGAAGCTCAATGCGGCGATCAAAATATATTTGAGTTGTTTCATAGTAACCCCCTTTGTGATATTTATATTCTACTCTAAAATAAACTGTGTAACAAGTTTAAAACGTTATATTACCTTCGTTAAAAGGAAGGTAAGTTATTATTTTCATCGCTTTCAGAAAGGTTTTTCATCTTTTTGCTTGACATTAATTTAAATAGCGTCTATACTTGGGTTCATAGTTAAATATTCGAAGATCAAGAGAGTAAATTCATTGGAAGTTACAGCGAGTCAACACAGAGTGGAAGGTTGACAATGGAAGATGAGTTGAAGCGCACTTGGGAGAATTTAATCTGAAGCTTAGTAGGGTTAAACGTATGATTCACGTTATAGATCAAGAGGTGGTAAGCAAGTCTTACAACTAGAGTGGTACCGCGATTATATAGTCGTCTCTGGAATTAGTTTCTGGAGGCGACTTTTTAGTTCTCCAGGAGAGTTAGAAGCAAAGGAGAAATTTAAGATGAAAAAGATTCTAACAGTTTTATTGGTTTTATTGGTTTTAGTTGGTTGCGGGAATAAAGAAGATAACATTAGTACGGTTGACAAAATTAAAGCGAAAGGTGAACTTGTGTTATTAACAGAAGCAACATTTCCACCATTCGAGTATGCTTCCAATGACCCAAGCAGTGTAGATGGTGTTGCGGGTGTTGATATTGAGTTTGGTAAGGCTTTGGCTGAGAAATTGGGTGTGACTTTAAAAGTCATGGATATGGATTTTGATACATTGACAATTGCACTACAACAAGGAAAAGGAGATATCATTATTGCGGGTATGACCAATACACCTGAGCGTGCAGAAGTGGTTGATTTCTCAAACAGTTACTATGACAATGGTTTATTCATCGTTGTTCCCGAAGGGTCAGATATTAAATCAAGTGCTGATTTGGTGGGTAAAAAAGTTGCGGTTCAACAAGGAACAACCGGTAATGACTTTATCGATAAAATTGACGGCGTCAACGCATTGACCTTTGGTGGTATGGTTGAAGCTGGTATGGCAGTTGTGAATGGTAATGCAGATGCAACGGTTATGGATGTATTAACAGCTCAAATTATTGTACATAACAACCCAGGGCTTGTCTTATTGGGAGATGCTGTTGAAAGTGAAAAAACTGCAGCAGCAGTCCAAAAGGGCAATGAATCTTTATTGGCCATGGTGAATGAATTGTTACAGGAATTACAAGCTGAAGGTAAAATGGAAGCCTGGTTTGACCTACACTTCCAAGCACTCTTAGATGACGTTCAATAAGAAAAAGGTGTTTTAAATGAATATTAGTTTAGATGGTTTTTATAAATCACTCTTCACAGGCGGACAGTGGAAGAATTACTTAGAAGGGTTAAGTGTTACACTCTTAATCTCTTTCTTGGCCTGTTTGATTGGGATTGTGATTGGACTTATGATTGCGGTTGTTAAATACAAATATCAAGCTGCATCAAAAGAAGGTAAAGTTGGATTCTTGTTGAGTCTATTTAAGATGATTGCGGATTTGTATACAACCATAATTCGTGGGACTCCTGTTTTATTACAACTTTTAATTCTATATGGAACCTTTGTTACCAGTGGGTTACCTGCTGCCATTGTTGGGTTTGGGATTAACTCTGGTGCCTATGTTTCTGAGATCTTTAGAGCCGGTTTACAATCCGTTGACGGAGGTCAAACAGAAGCAGGACGTTCATTGGGTCTGAGTGCCAATAAGACTTTATTGTTGATTGTGGTACCCCAAGCATTTAAGAATATCGTGCCCGCACTCTTTAATGAATTTATTTCTTTAATTAAGGAAACCTCAGTAGCAGGTTCAATTGCGGTAATTGAAATCACAAAAGTAGCAGAGAGAATTAAGGGACGTACCTTTTTAATTGAACCCCTATTTATTGCTGCAATATTATACTTAAGCCTTGTCATGTTATTAACAAAAATACAAGGTGTGCTAGAAAGGAGATTGGCTGTCAGTGATCGAAGTTAACAAACTAAATAAATACTTTGGCGAACAACATGTATTAAAAGACGTTGATGCCAAGATCCAAGATGGCGATATGATTACCATCATTGGTCCTTCAGGAAGTGGTAAAAGCACTTTCCTACGCACCTTAAATTTACTGGAGTTTCCAACTTCAGGAGAAATTTTATTTGATGAGGAAAATGTGGTTGAAATGAAAAATCC
>CANRNG010000039.1 GCA_947631935.1 uncultured Erysipelothrix sp. | reverse complement strand
TGATTATGTGATTATGAGGATTGGTTAAACAATGTGCGTTAGTTAATGGTTGTTGTAGAACTAAATGAGTAGTTTACGAATACTCATTTAATAGGAGGTGGCATCTAATGAGTTAATTTATTTGAGAATTAAAAAAGCCCCAATGAAAATACATCGAGGCTTTAGTGTTTAGTTAGAGCAATCTAATTAGAAATTAAACGACAAGGTCTAAACAGTTTTCTTTTGGCGAAGATAATTATAACTGTAATAAAAGACCTTGCCAATAAGTAATAAAGGAGTGACACAATGTCACAACATTTAGAAAGTAGCAAAGGTAATAAAGATAGAGACGTTAACATTATTGTTAATGCGCGTCCTAAAAAATTCGATGGCGATCGAATTAGCTATGAAGAGGTTATAGAGCTAGCCTTTCCAGGTCAATTTGATCCAAATATTGTATATACAATTGCATATGCTGGACCACAAACACCTGATGGAACTCTAGTTGCAGGACAATCGGTAGCTATTCGAAATGGGATGAAATTTGATGTCAATAAAACAAACCGTTCTTAATCCCTCAATAAAGCGATTGATTGAAGACGGTTTCGAGGTTGAAATCAAGCGCCAGCATTTGCTGGTGCACTCTATTCCTTACCTCAATCAGTCACGTGAAATAAAAGAGGCAATTTTAGTTTGTCCATTTGTTGAAAATGGAGAAATTGATACACAGCCCCAAGACCATACTATGTATTTTAAGGGTGAATACCCTCATGATGCTTTAGGTAATGGGATGTCCCAAGTTGTAAATAGTGAGAATAAAACAATTCTCTTTGATGACTTTAATGCTGATTACTATTTGTCTAATAAACCAAATGATCAGCCTTTTAGCAATTTTTATGACAAGGTAGTTCATTATCACACGCTGTTTGTTAGCCAAGCTCGTGTTGTTGATGCAAATGCTGATGGTCGAACACATGTAGTACATGGTCAGCGTGATGAAAGATCAGTATTCTGCTATCCAGATACGGCATCATCTCGTGTAGGGATTACAGCCATCACCCAGAAGCTTGAAGAATCTCGAATAGGCATTGTTGGTGTTGGTGGGACGGGAAGTTATATTTTAGACTTGCTTGCTAAGACTCCAGTTCAAGAGATTCACTTATTTGATGCGGATAGCTTCGAAACACATAATGCGTTTAGAGCTCCTGGCGCTGCATCATTGGAGCAGCTCCAAGCCATACCTAAGAAGGTTGAATATTTCCGAGAGATATATTCAGCGATGAGAAAAGGTATTTTTGCTCATGATTACTTCTTAGATGAGCAAAATATACATGAATTGGATGAATGTACTTTCGTTTTTGTTGCTGTAGATAATGGAACGACTCGGCGAGTTATTACAGATCATCTCGTTAAAAAAGGCATTCCATTTATTGATGTTGGAATCGGGGTGGAGGTCTCTAATGGTTTGGATGGAGATCCACAGTTACGAGGTACATGTCGCGTTACTCTAGCAACTGATACTTTGAATAGTCATTTACCATCACGGTTAAATCTAGAGGACGATGATGACGAAGCTATCTATCGTAGTAATATCCAAGTTGCTGATCTTAATGCATTAAATGCTGCATTAGCTGTAATGCGTTGGAAACAAGTTATGGGATTCTATCTTGATCAATTCAATGCTCATAATTTGAATCTTGTAATCCCTTTCCAGTCATTGACACGTGATGATTGCATAGAGGTATAGTTAATGGCAGTTAAACAGATTACACCAGTGTTTATAGAGTTTATTCCTGAAACAATTGAAGAGGGTAAATTGTATATCAGTGATGTGTATCAAACTGCTATTCATAAGTGTTGTTGTGGTTGTGGTGAAGAGGTGGTTACACCTCTATCACCAGCCGATTGGCAACTCAAAAAGAATATGAATAGAGTTTCGCTTAGACCATCTATAGGTAATTGGAACTACCGCTGTAAATCACATTATTTCATTACGAATAATCGAGTTATTTGGGCTGATAAATTTACCCAGAAGCAAATTGCTAGTGTTCAAGCAAAAGATAATTTTGATAAACAGAAGTATATTGCTAACAAGAATAAGCAGGGATCTAATTCGGAACAAGATAGTGATAGCTGGTTCTCAAAATTATGGTTAGTTATTAAATCTTTTTTTAAGAATTAAGAGCCATTGTAGCTAGTAAATAAAAACCGCTAACTATGAGCGGTTTTTATTAATAACAACTTATGTTTCGTTCAATGACATTTTATGCATCGCAAATGAAAAACTATGTGTCGCATGACGTATTCCTCAAACGACACGTTATTTGTCATAAGCAGTAATTAAAAATTAAATACTTATAAGATTTTGCGACACATAATGACAAAGAGTTGCGACTCATAAGCTGTCATTTTTAAAGTTTTGCGACTCAACTAATGTCATTTTCTGAAGAATAAATTTCCTTTAAGTGTTAAGTCGATGTTAAAGCTCACATAATCACAATTATTGTAATTGTTGTCTTACCCAACATGCGAGTATATGTATGGCTTGTTTAATTTCATTAGTTAGAGAATGCCCTACATTAATTCTTATACAATTGTTATAGCGACTTCCTATACCGAAAACCAAGCCTGGCACAATATTAATATCTTGCTGTTGAGCAAAACAATACATCTCCCAACTATCTATTTTTTCTGAAAATTGTAACCATAAAATATATCCACCTTGAGGATTAGTTAAACCGAAAGTAATTCCCTTAAAAGCCTCAGCGATGAACTGCCGATACTCTTCGACTTGCTTACATAGTTTTGGGCGTAAGGCACTTAAATGCTGTTGATATGAACGGCTATAAATTAAATCTGCTAGTGCAAGCTGTAAGGGGGTATTTACATTTATATTCTGTGTGATCAGTTTGGCACGTAAATAAGTGAGAGTTTGAGGAATACAAAACCAGCCTATACGATACGCAGGTGATACTGTTTTAGAAATAGAGCCACAATAAATGACATAGCCATTTTCATCCCAATATTTGATTGGTAAAGGACGTGGAGTATCAAAACAACATTCAGCATAAATATCATCTTCAATAACATAACATTGATATTTAGCCGCTAATTGTGCAATTTTCTCTTTATCTTTATTGGATAGGCAAAATCCTAAAGGGTTTTGATAATTAGCAGTCAGTAAACAGACTTTTGCCCCTGATTGTTGCATTGCTTGTTCTAAGCGTTGTAAATCAATGCCTTCTATATTTGCAGGAATTTCCACAATTTTACGTTTTAACAGGGCTAATAATTGTAGCTGGCCATTATAACTGGGAGTTGGCACGATAATACTGTCTCCGACTTGTGTCAGTCTTTGAACTATCACCGATAGCGCAGGCATACACCCATTACTAATATAGATATGTTCTGGTGCAATATAAAAGCCATCTTCTGCCCAGTGCTCAGATAGGGCATTACGTAATAGAGCATGGCCTTGTCGATCACTATAGAGAAAATCTTCAGCTTTACTGTTCTTAATTGCCCTAAGTAGGGATCGTTGTAAAAGAGTGATTGGGATTAAATCTGGAGAAAGTTGAACTGAGCCTAATTGAGCTACTTGTTTTTTAGTTGCTGCTTCTTGGATCTGAATTTGTAGATCCAAATGAGAAACCTCTTGAACATCAGGAACAAAATCATAGTGTTGAGGTAAAGCTAAATTAGAGACTTTTATTGCTTTTTTAACATTTTGAACAAAATATCCTGACTTATTTACTGCATAAATAAAGCCTTTGGCTTCTAGTAAGTCATAGCAACTTTTTGCCGTGTTAATACTAATGTTTTGCTGTCTAGAAAACTGACGTAAAGACAGCATCTTCTGTCCAGACTTTAACTCTTGATTTTTGATTCTATTGATTAATTGAGTTGCTAAAATCTGATATTGAAACATTACTAGTCTGTACCCATTTTTTAAATATTTTTGTATCTGTATCCATTACTTTAACAGAGATATTCTCTTTTTAGATGAAAAACGGATACTTAGTGTGAAAATTATTTTAATAGTCTTAACTTTATTTGGATTAAATGCCTGTAAATTAGAAAAGCCTACTCAGCAAGTGCTGCACCACCATAATATGTGTGAAGGTCTTATTACATTTTTTCTTAAAACTCAAAATTTAGAAGGGTATAAACTTTTAAAAAAACAAGTAGCATCAGGTTTCTCTAAAAACTATACATATTATTATCGTTTTGAGAAAAATATTCATTCTAAGCTTATGCCTACAAGACCAAACTTAAATTTTCAATGTTATGAAAAACGCGATCAAACGATTAGTATTATATTATTAGACGGTAAAAATACATTTACTATCTTGCAGATGCCTAAATTAGATACTCAAATAATAAAAAAAATTACAGCTTATCAAAATCCATGAAATTTTAGTTTTCTAAAATTATTATTCGACTTGATAAAAAAACCGCCATTCTTGGCGGATTTTTTATCTATGACAAATTATGTGTCGCAAATGACAAACCTTGTGTCACGTGACGTGTACTTATCACATTTTCTAAATCTTATTTAATGTATCTTTAGAGTATAGTTTAAAGTTACATACTTGAATACAGAGTTTGTTCTTATTCATAAAGTATGCCCCTTCATTTGTTCAGATTAAGCAGTCAAGCTAATCAAAGTCGTGGAACATGAGAAATCATAAAAAAAGCCCATTCGAGGGTGAATGGGCTTTTTACATTCCATATCATACTGATTTTAAAAGATAAAACAATGGTTGTTATTCCAAAGTAGAAATGTCCTGTTTTTAACTACAAGAGTCAAGCACAGGATTTAAGTTTCTTTGCTCAATGATGGCTTTCTGAGCTTTACGGCTCGGCATACTTTTCTTGGCACAGGGACGTTTATTCTGTTTCTCCAACTCTTCATGTTGTTGCTGAATATGCGCCAGAACTGAACCTAATATTTTATTCTTAACGACTTCATTATGCTGTAGCCCAACCAATTTATTGAAGATGCTGTAGTTAATCTTTCGTCCCTTGTGCATGATGGCCACAGTACCATCCGGGTACTCCAGAAAAGAAACGTATTGCCCAACAAGCTTATGATTCAGCTCTGTCGGTTCAAGCAGATAAATACACTTGTCATAGGTAATCGTCAGATTCTTGGTGACCTTACGCGGTTCCTGCTAGGTAAAATATCATCCAGTTCAAGATTAGATTCGGTTAGGGGCCAATGTAAGTTCTTTGAATTTCGCGCACACTTGGCAAACTTCTGAAGGTAGAACAGATTTGCCAAGATTATTGGAATGTGAAAATTGTTTAAGTATATTAGAGATCAGGGCTTAAACAGTACTAAGAACATACTTGTGCTTGGGCATATGCGTCTAGTAGTAGAAATCCCCTACTTGAGCTAAAGCGAAAGTGGGGGGAGTGTGTCAATTAAAGGTCATATACTTATTTTAATTAAAAAAAATTTAAACTTTAGTCTATTGTTTATTTTTAATAAAAACTCAATTTTAAAATTAAAGACATAGAGAGTTATCAGAAATAAATATAACTGAAAAGTGATATGTGAACTTGCTAAAAGAAATTGATCTGGGTTACTTAAGATCATAATAAATTAAATTTATACTACATTTGTCCTGTACTTTCATATTCAGAAAAAAGTTCAAAACAAATTTTTCTGAGCCATTCAACGTTTGAATTATTATGCGAGCGTGAATGCCAGTGCTGTTTAACACTGTATTTGGAAAATGAATAGGGCGGTTTAAAAATTTTAATATCGCCTCTAGACTCTAAAAATTTACTGAGATAAAGCGGAACTGTAGCAACAGCATCGGTATATTTAATAATAGGACCCACGCCTAAATAGCCGGGTAACTGCATTAAGACGTTACGATTTACACCTAATTTTTGTAGTTCATTTCCAATAATGTAATGACCGCCAGTCGCTAAAATATCGATATGAAGCTCTCGACAATAATCCTCATGGGTTAGAACATGATGTGTAAGTCTGGGGTGAAAAGGACTGCAAATAACAGTATATTCTTGTTTAAAAAGGGTTTGTTGATAGAAGCCTGCTTCAATTTGAGGAATGAAACCGATTGCAAGGTCAATCTTTCCTTCAGCCATTTTAGCTGGTGTATCGGCATCAATTGGGACGATGCGTAAACGAATATTCGGTGCGTGTTCTCGCAAATAATTAATTAGTTTAGGTAATAAAACCAAGTGGCTTATATCCGTCATACTAATTTTAAATTCGTAATTCGACGTTTTAGGGTCAAAATCCAAATTGTATTGATTAATTAATTTAAGATTGTTTAGAAAATCAACAGTAATAGGATAAATATCATTGGCTAAATCGGTGGGTTCCATCACATTACCCACCCGAACGAATAGTGGATTATTAAAATGTTCACGTAATTTATTTAAACCAATACTGAGCGTAGATTGGCCTGTTCCTAAAAAAGAAGCTGCTTTGGATACGCTTTTATGTCGGTAAATTTCATAAAAAATTTCTATAAGTCGCGAGTCGACATCCATCTTTAGAACCCGGCTGTATTGATAAAATCAATATAGCCTATTCATTTCCGCATATATATACAAGGTTTGTGAGTTGATAGATTGAGAAAAATTATCAATGGATGAGCAATTTTTAGCTTAAAAGTTGCTTTTACACACTTGGAAGAGGCTCGCTGATGGAACAACTAGCAACATTAGAAGATTTACCGAAAGAGTATATCTCGAATTTGACTCAATCAAATCTTGTCCCACTTTGGCCAAGTTTACGTAATGTGTTACCACAGAACCAACCTGTTCCACAAACACAAGTAACCGCGTGGCGCTTTAAAGATATTAAGCCCCTATTATTACAAGCAGGTGAATTGACGCCAATCGAAAAAGCAGAACGTCGTGTATTGGTTCTTGCAAACCCTGGTCATGGTTTGGAGAACATGAAGGCGACTTCATCAATTTACCTCGGCATGCAATTGCTCCTTCCAAATGAATGGGCACCATCACATCGTCATACACCTAACGCTGTTCGCTTAATTGTTGAAGGAACTGGTGCATATACAACGGTTGAAGGTCAAAAATGCATGATGGAACATGGAGATTTGATTCTAACTCCATCAGGTCTATGGCATGAACACGGTCATGATGGTAATGAACCTGTGATTTGGCTCGACGTTCTAGATCTACCTTTAGTTTACTACATGGAAGCGTCTTTTGTTGAAGGCGGTGATGTGCAGGAAGTGAAAGGTTCTGATCGTGCCCATCAGTATGGCAAAGGTATCGTACCGAGCATTCATTTTGTTCGTGAAAATTCAGGTTATCCATTACTTCGTTATTCTTGGCAAGATGCTAAGAAAGTCCTTGATGCATTAGCAAATGATCCCAATCATAATGCACCTGCTCAAATTAGCTATGTAAATCCTCAAACCGGTGACGACTGTCAAAAAATTATTGGCTATTCAGCAATTCGTTTAGCACCAAAAGAAGTTGTACAGCTTGAACGTCGTTCAGCAGCCCAAATTTTCCATGTGATTGATGGTCAGATGCAAATCGATATCAATGCACAAAGTCATGAATTATCACTTTCTGATACCGCATGTGCACCTTGTTTTGCACAAATTGATTTGATCAATAACGGTGAAGAACCTTGTTATATATTCGTTGCCGATGAAGCACCTTTACAGAAAAAGTTAGGTCTTTATTCGACACGTGCACGTATCTAAAGTTTTGAAAGGAATCGAGATGTCTATTGATCAACGTCCTATTTTAATCGCTGGTGGCGGTATTGGTGGTTTTGCTGCAGCTCTAGCGCTAGCGAAACAAGGATTTAAAGTTAAAGTCTTTGAGCAAGCACCTGAAATTGGTGAAATTGGTGCAGGAATTCAGCTTGGGCCGAATGCATTCCATGCCTTTGATGCTTTAGGCGTGGGTGAAATTGCACGAGGCAAAGCAGTGTATACCGACTATATGGTGATGCATGATGCTTTAGATGAATATCAAGTTGGAAAAATCCCAACTGATGAGCATTTCCGTAAACGTTTTGGTAATCCTTATGCAGTGATCCATCGTGCAGATATTCATGGGTCTTTAGTTGAGTGTGCAGACAAAGTTGGCGATTTAGAAATTATCACTAATTGTCAAATTCAATCTGTATCACAGGATGAAAACCAAGTTTCTATTGTTGATCAACATGGCAATATCTATGTTGGACAAGCACTGATTGGTGCTGATGGCGTGAAATCGGTTGTGCGTGAAACATTGGTTGGCGATCCAGCATTGGTGACCGGGCATGTGGTTTATCGCGCGGTCGTGCCGAAAGATGAATTTCCAGAAAACTTAAAGTGGAATGCTGCAAGTATTTGGGTAGGTCCAAATTGTCATCTTGTGCATTATCCATTACGTGGCGGTGAAGAGTACAACGTAGTTGTAACTTTCCACAGTCGTCAACAAGAAGAATGGGGTGTAACGGATGGCTCAAAAGAAGAAGTCCTTTCTTACTTCGAGGGAATCTGTCCTAAAGCACGCCAACTAATTGAATTACCTAAAAGTTGGAAGCGTTGGGCGACAGCAGATCGCGAACCGATTGAGCAATGGACCTTTGGTCGTATTACTTTATTGGGCGATGCAGCACATCCTACGACCCAATATATGGCGCAAGGTGCATGTATGGCATTGGAAGATGCTGTGACTTTGGGTGAAGCATTAGGTTTCTGCGATAATGACATTAGTAAAGCATTTGATTTATACCAAAAATCACGTATCGCCCGAACTGCCCGTATTGTTCTATCTTCACGCGAAATGGGTAAGCTTTATCACGCATATGGCGTACAGCGTTTAATCCGTAATGACTTATGGAGGGGGCGTTCTGCAGATCGTTTCTACGATGCTATGGAATGGTTATATGGCTGGAATGCTGAAAACTGCCTTTCTGCTGCAGAACATTTTCAGGGAAAAGTCGCATGAAACTCTATGGTTTTTCCCGAAGCGGAACATCGCATCGCTTAAGAATTGCTTTAAACCTGAAAGGTTTGAGCTATGAGCAAGTGTCAGTGTCTTTGGCTAAAAATCAGCATCAAGAGGATGCATTCAAGGCAATGAATCCACAAGGTTTAGTACCTGTTTTGGAAACTGAGCAAGGTTTGCTGACTCAAAGTCCAGCCATCTTAGAATGGTTGGAAGAAGTTTATCCTGAACCCAGCTTGTTGCCTCAGGACGCTTTTGAAAAAGCTAAAGTTCGTGCACTAGCCGCGCTTGTGGGTTGTGATATTCATCCAATCAACAACAAGCGTGTACTGGAATACCTACGTAAAAACTTGCAGCAAGATGAAAGCCAAGTTTTAGCATGGTGTGCCGAATGGATATCAAAGGGCTTTGAAGCTTTGGAAGCAATCTTAGTGAAAGATTCATCACGTGAAAATTTCTGCTATGGCAAGACAGCAACGCTTGCTGATGTGTACTTGATTCCACAAGTGTATTCAGCAAAACGCTTCAATGTAGATTTATCTGCTTACCCCACGATTGTTTCGATTTATGAGTATTGCATGCAATTGGAAGTCTTCAAACAGGCTGACCCTGCGCAACAACCCGATGCAATCTAATGGTCTAACTAAAAAATTGATACTAGGAAATATATATATGTCTTTCGTTTTTGAACCGATCCAAACAGCAGCATTACCCATTGTAGGTTCTGAACAGCAATATCCAGTACGTCGTGTTTATTGTGTTGGTCGTAACTATGCAGCCCATGCACGTGAAATGGGTTTCGATCCAGATCGTGAACCACCATTCTTTTTCTGCAAACCAAATGATAAAGAATCAATTGTTCCAGTAGCTGCAGATCAAGCAGTAGACATTCCATATCCAACACAAACTGCTAACTACCACTACGAAATCGAATTGGTTGTGGCGATTGGTAAAGACGGTAAAGACATTTCTGTTGACGACGCTAAAGATTACATCTTTGGTTATGCGGTGGGTCTTGATATGACTCGTCGTGACTTGCAAATGGCTATGCGTGAAAAAGGTCGCCCTTGGGAAATTGGTAAAGCATTTGACTACTCAGCTCCTGTAGGTCCAATTCACCCCATTTCTTCAACGGGTGAAATTAACCAAGCAGATATTCATTTAACAGTGAATGGTCAAACTGAACAGCGTAGCGATGTTAGCCATTTAATCTGGGATGTATCTGAAACCATTGCAAATCTATCTACATTGTTTGAATTAAAAGCTGGCGACTTAATCTTTACTGGTACTCCAGAAGGTGTAGGCGCAGTTGTGAAAGGTGACGTAATGCGTGCTGAAGTTGCTGGTCTAACTGGTATCACTGTAAATGTAATCTAACATTTATACCAAGGAGATGGCTCAACAACTAAAAAATGAGCCATCCTCTTTTTGCTAAGGAATGCAAAAACGTAGGGATACGTTTTTAAAGAGGGTATTTTATGTCTCAGAATCAACAAACGATTGATGTACAGAGCTTTATCGATCGTAATCCACTTTCACGTGCACAAAAACGCATCATGTGGCTATGTTTCCTCATTGTTGCTATTGATGGCTTTGATACTGCAGCTGTTGGCTTTATTGCACCTGCTTTAAAGGCCGAATGGGCATTACAAGCAACAGGTCTGGCTCCATTATTTGGGGCAGGTCTGTTTGGACTTATGGCCGGTGCCTTGGTTTTTGGACCTTTGGCAGACAAATGGGGACGAAAAACAATTCTAGTGGGTTCAGTGCTGGTTTTTGGTATTGCTAGTCTTATTGCTGCAATGGCAAGTGATATGAACTCATTGATTATTTGGCGCTTTATTACCGGACTTGGTCTAGGTGGGGCAATGCCAAATGCCATTACACTGACTTCAGAATATAGTCCAACCCGTCGTCGTTCTAATCTTGTTACTTTAATGTTCTGTGGTTTTACTATTGGTTCTGCATTGGGCGGGATTTTATCTGCTCAACTATTACCAAGTGTCGGCTGGCGCGGTATTTTGTTAATTGGTGGGATTGCACCTCTCTTGACCATTCCATTTCTAATCGCATTTTTGCCTGAATCGTTAAGATTCCTAGTGTTAAAGAATAAAGCGAAAGACAAGATTGAGAAAATTGTGCGTAGCATTGCACCACATATGCAAGAGATTCCGCAATTGGTACCAACGCCAAATGAAACCAATAAGGCCGGTATTCGTGATTTATTCAGCCGTCAATATGCTCTAGGTACTTTTCTCATTTGGTGCACATTCTTTATGAGTCTGTTGATCATTTACCTCATTTCGAGCTGGATGCCAACTATGCTGACCAATCATGGCTTTAACCTTGAAAATGCATCATGGGTAACGTCAGTATTCCAAATTGGTGGAACCATTGGTGCGATCGTAATTGGTTATCTCATGGATAAAACAGACCCAACCAAGGTACTTAGTATTGCTTATATTTTAGGTGCTGTATTCCTTGTATGTCTTGGCTTTGGTATTGAAAATGCAATGACTCCTTTATTACTCCTAGGTATGTTTGGTGTAGGTGTGGGTATTAGTGGTTCGCAAGTTGGGGTTAATGCCTTTTCATCAAGCTTTTATCCAACGCATTGTCGTGCTACTGGTGTGAGCTGGGCAAATGCAGTCGGGCGTTCTGGCTCTGTCGTTGGCTCAATGATTGGTGGATGGTTAATGACATTAAATCTATCTACATTCGAGATTCTCTCGTTACTGGCTGTGCCTGCTGTATTTGCTGCATTTGCACTGTATATGCTCAAACGTATGAAACAAAAGGCGGATGCACAAGCCATCTATTCAGTTGTTCAGTCATAAAGCAAAGGTCAGCAAAAACAAAATTTCAACTTAAGTTGGGCATGAAGCCCAACTTTTTCAAATTAGAATAGGGAATAGAATGCAATATACACGTTTGTTTGTAGGGATTGTCGCAGCTTTAGGTTTTTCATTGTCGCAGGCAAGTTCATTTGTGGATGATGCTCAAGTCAGTCTTACCGCTAAAAACTATTATTTTGATCGAGATTATACTAATAATACCCCATATCCAGCCGCACGTGATTGGGCGCAAGGCTTTGTATTGAAAGCACAATCAGGTTATAGCGACGGTCCAGTTGGATTCGGTATAGATTTAATGGGAACAGCTGGTATTAACCTGATGAACAATGCAGAACAATATGCTGGATCTGGATTATTTCCTGTCGATAGCAAAACCAATGAACGCCCAAATACCTATGGTGAATTACGTTGGACAGCGAAGGCCAAACTAAATAAAACCACCTTACATGTCGGTACATTAACGCCGATGTTTCCCGTGATCTTTTCTACACCAGCTCGACTCTTTCAACAGAGTTTTAGAGGAATACATCTACAAAGTAATGATATCGAAAATCTTCACCTCAATGCCTTATATGTAGACCGTGTAAATCAGCGTGATTCTACCAATGATGAACACATTCGTGTGGGTAATCCTAACGGCCGTTTTAGTAGTAGCGCTGAGTCTTCCGGTTTACATATGCTGGGTGGTGAATATAAAATTACACCGCAATATACAGCTCAACTGTATCACGCAACATTGCATGATATTTATCAACAAAATTATGCAGGTTTAAAAACCAATCATGATTTAGGTTGGGGAAGATTGCTGTCAGATGTTCGTTTATTTGTGAGCCAGGACGAAGGGGAAGCTAATGCAGGGCATATTGATAATCAGCATTTAAGTGGTATTTGGGGCATTAGTAAAAATAATCACACTCTAAGCGCAGGTTATATGCAGTCATTTGGTGATACTGCATTACCGATCTTGGCAGGGGGTGAACCTCCAGTATTTTTAGACTGTATCAGTGCAGATTTTACTAATAAAGATGAAAAAGTATTTAGCGTTCGCTATGACTATGATTTTAAAGAGACTGCATTAAACGGATTGAAATTTATGACCCGTTATAGCAAAGGCGTTGATATCGATTTACCCCAGTTTAATCGCGATGATTTTGAACAAGATGCTTTAGATTTTGATCTGAACTACCGAATTCCGACTGGAAAATTTGAGGGGGTTAATATTCGCACGCGTTATACACGTTACCGTAATGATATGCCAAACATAGGAATGGTATTCAGATCAGACGATGAGACACGTGTGAATGTTGATTATACTTGGAAATTCTAATCGATCTATATCATCAAAATTCAATTAAGATGCTTAGTTTTCCTTTGGCTCTTAAGTGAACTATTCAGACTCAAAAATTGAACTTATGCTTATAGCTCAATAATGTAAACATAAGTTCAATTGTTATAAAAGTTGAACAATATGGAATTTAGTAATATTTACTATCCTTCTTATGATAGTGATTTAAATGCTGTAAAAGATAATGGGCTTTACTTGCAATATGTAGAAAAACAAGATTTTAAAATGTGTTTAGAGGCCATTAAAAATAATCCTAAGGCATTAAAATTTGTTAAAAAGCAAGATGAACAACTTTGTTTGGAAGCCGTTTCACGCTGTGGTGATTTACTACAATATGTGCAATCCCAAAATGAAAAAATTTGTCTTGTTGCATTAAAAAATGAAGGTTTAGCAATTAAGTATATTGCGCAACCGAGCAAAGAGATGTGCTTAGTGGCAGTAAAACAAAATGGTTATGCCTTAAAGTATATTGCCAATCAGGATGAGGACATCTGTTATCAGGCAATTGATACGCATCCTCGAGCTTTAAAGTATGTGAAAAATAAGAATGAAGCATTATGCCTGCTAGCGGTCAAACGCGATGGTTTAGTGCTGCAGGAAATTCGATCTCCTAGCGAAGCGCTCTGTTATGCGGCAGTGAAGAATAATCCAATTGCGATACGTTATATTGAGAATCCAAGCTTAGAGCTAAAATTATTTTCAATACGAAAAAAACCCAATACAATTCAGTATCTTGATGATTGTTCTGAGTATCTTTGGAAAGAAGCCATTACCAAAAATCCTTTGGTGATTAAGTATCTTAAAACACCAAATGATGCTTTAGGCTTGTTTGCGGTGGCTAAAAATCCTTTGTCGATTCGACATATTCCTCATCCAAGTGAAGAACTCTGTATATCTGCGATACAAAGAGATTTTGAAGTGATTCGTTATATTCAGAATCCGTCAGAGAAATTGTGCATAAAGGCATTATCTAAATGCATAAATGCTTATTCTTATATAGCTGAAAAATATAAAACACCTAATGTCATTAAATACTATGAGCGTATAAAAAATAAATATAGCTACACTGAAATTTAAGCAAAACTGGCTACAAACCTTGCTGTAGCCTCGAGTAAAAAAGGGGGCTATAGTCCTAGTTAATGCTGATGATCAACAGTCAGCTCTTAAATGGTCTAAGCGTAGAACTCAAAATTCTATTTCTACTGAATACCATACTGGCGATTTAAAGAAGGTCCTTTTAGATCTTCAAAAGGAATATGACTATGTTTTATTAGGCCTAGCTGGGCGTGGCAGTTAAGAATTTAGATCTGCTCTTCAAGTCAGTGATAAGTTAATTGTTCCAACACAACCAATCCTATGTTGAAGTCCTTCCATTTGTATTGAAATTATTTAATACCTATCACAAGGTCAATAAAAAGCTTCAACCATACCTGTTAGTGAATAAAGCTCCATCAAATACAAAATCTACTGAAGTTGGAGATTCAATCGAACTGCTAGGAACACTTCCTAAATTCAAGTTATTAGACACCATTATCCGTGATCTTAAACAATTCCGTGATGCAACGATTCAAGGCTTGTCTGTAATGGAAATGGGTAGCTCTAAGGCTAGAGATGAATTT
>CANRNG010000038.1 GCA_947631935.1 uncultured Erysipelothrix sp. | reverse complement strand
AGTGTGCACCCTCCCCTCCCCCATCCCGCTATCTGATTTCTTTTTGATTGTCAACCGATTTCTTTCATTGATTATTTCTATCGTTACACTCACAGCGATACATTTAATCTATATCTGAAAGTCCATAGAGAAAATCAATAATCTATTACTGCCCATTCTGCTAATATGTGCCTTGCCCGTTTAGCCCCTGCTAAATTGTCGGTCTGAAATAATAGGATGGTTAAATTTAATGTCTAAGAAAAAGTCAATAGTAAAGAATGGATTAGTAAGAAAAGAATTTCAAAAAGAAATGTCGAAATTAAAAAAGGCGGGATTGATACCTAAAACAGTTGACATTCGCAAAATGCCAATTACTAAGCATTATTTATCTGTGGCAAGAAAATTTAAAGATATTATTTCAGGCACTGCTACCACAACACCAATTAAAAGTAAAAAGGCTTTAGAAATTTTAAAAGACAGGGGAGAGCGTATTGTTACCGAGTCGGGAAGTAAAAGAAAATTACTTGTTACTGCAGTTAATCCTAGCGATAAAGTAAGACTAACAACTTTAAAGGATGGTACGGTAAAGCGCACATATAAACGCCGTGGTGCTGATGGTCAAATTTATACAGTCGTGCAACGCGAACTACCTGTAAAATTTGAAAATATTGAACAATGGATGAATGACCTACAAAATAAAGATTTTGAATTAAAAAAGGGTGAAAAGATTATTTTCTTTTACCGTGGCAACTATTCGCGCAATTCATACGCTAGCTTTTCAGATGCTGTTAAAAAGTTTATGACCTATGAGGTATTTATTAAGGCTATGAATGGTGAGCTTTCAGCAAAAGATTCTGCAGAGCTTATGAAGTCTATTGGTTTTGAGACGATCACAGCGGATCAGGCAGCGACTTATAACCGTGATCGTGTAACTAAACCTAGTATGCAATTCGACAAGGCAAGTAAGAAACGCCACAACAATTCCCGCAAGCGCGGTTATGGAACGAAAGGGGTTTAATATGTCACGCCGTAAAAAAGTAGATTATAAAATTGCAGCATTTGATTTTGAAACTGACCCTTTCAAATACGACCGAGTACCCGCGCCGTTTAGCTGGGGGTTTTATAATGGTGAAATTTATAAAGATTATTGGGGTGATGACTGTATTGATCAGTTTATTTATTGGCTTGATACATTAACCGAGCCACATATTATTTATGCCCACAACGGTGGAAAATTCGATTTTATATTTCTAATGAAACATTTCAGAGGAAAAATCAAAATTGTTAATGGGCGTATTTTAGAAGTTGAACATGGTATTCATAAATTCCGTGATAGCTATGCGATCCTACCAATTCCACTAGCGGCAAGTGATGAAAAGATTGATATTGATTACGCGAAAATGGAGCGCGATGTAAGGGAAAAGCATAAAGATGAAATCATGGAATATATGAAAGGTGACTGTACAACTTTGCATAAAATGGTTTCGCTATTTATTGAAGAGTTTGGTTTTAGATTAACTGTCGGTGGTACTGCTATGAATGAATTAAAGCAGCTACACCCGTTTGAGCCAGTGCGTAAAAACTTCGATGAAGCTATAAGACCTTTTTATTTTGGTGGTCGGTGTCAGGCATTTGAGAAGGGTATTATTGAGGGACCAATTAAAGTATTTGATGTTAATTCAATGTACCCGCACGCGATGCGTAACTTTCGCCATCCTTACACTGATACATATTATGAGGGTGACACGGTAACAGATGAAACATTTTTTATTGAGTGGGAAGGTGAAAATTTCGGTGCTGTCCCAGTGCGCACTAAAACAGGATTAGATTTTAATATTTCTAGTGGTGTCTTTTATACGTCCATTCATGAATGGCATGCAGCGCTAGACACTGGGACTATTAACCCAACGCGAATAATCAGAACAATTAATTTTACTGAGTGGACCACGTTTGAAAAATTTATTGATACATTCTTTAGTAAAAGACGCGCTGCAGTTGCTAGTGGTGATTTCTTTCATGATTTATTTTACAAATTAATTTTAAATAGTGCGTATGGTAAATTTGCACAAAATCCAGAAAATTATAAGGAGTGGGAAATTACCGAGGCTGGTATTCAGCTAGAGGGTTATGATGATGAAGGTTGCGAGGTTCAAGAGCATTTTGATTATTCATTGTGGGGTAAGCCTGCAGAAATGTTTAATTATTTTAATGTCGCAGTTGCGGCAAGTATTACGGGCGCTGCAAGGTCTGTTATGTTGCGTGCGCTAGCTGAGACAACGCGGCCATTATATTGTGATACCGATTCGATTATTTGCGAAGATTTAAACAATGTCGATTTCGATACTGAAAAGAAAAAGATTCTAGGCTATTGGGACCTTGAAGCAACGGGAACTAAAATGGCGATTGCTGGCAAGAAATTATATGCTTTGTATGATGGTGATAATTGTGTGAAGCTGGCAAGTAAAGGGGTGTCATTAATCCCGCGTGATATTGATTCGTTTATGCCTGCAGAAATGGATTATAAACAAGCGCGTAAAATAGCAAAGCAAACAGCGTTAAATATAGGCGGTAATAAAATTTTGACGGTTGCTGATGGTGGTACTTATCAATTTGTTAATGATGCCCCCAGCTTTAAATTAAATGGTAAAGTACAATTTATTAAACGTAAAATCAGGAGTACATAAAATGCAATTAACGTTATGGGATATTATCGCACGGGTCGAGTCTAATAATAATTTAGAGGCTTTGCGTTTTGAGCCTGAGTATTATCAAAGGCGCGTTGCGCGGAATGATTGGGATAACACGATCATTCAAAATATACGCGCTGCTAACGCCTGCAGCTTGGGTACTGCAAGGATGATTTATTGTACATCGTGGGGCGCGGTGCAGATCATGGGGTTTAATTTATATAATGCGGGTGGGTTTAAATTTTCAGTGGCGAAGTTTTTAGCGGGTGAGCATTATCAGGTAAATGAATTTAGACGGTTTTTAAAAGGTAATTCATTAACTCACTATACACCAGAAATTTTAAAAATCAGCGAGGATGCCAGAATACATTTCGCAAAAGTTTATAATGGTGCTAGCAGCTACGCGGGTTTAATACTTTCAGCAATTAATTATTTAGGTGGTAAATAATGGAAACTACAAACGTACCTTTATTGGGTAATTTTTCAGTTGCTGATATGGTTGAATTAACCGCCGTTGAAATTGATTCTAGTGGCGTGGGGTCTAGCTG
Source organism: uncultured Erysipelothrix sp. (assembly GCA_947631935.1). Taxonomy (GTDB): domain Bacteria; phylum Bacillota_I; class Bacilli_A; order Erysipelotrichales; family Erysipelotrichaceae; genus Erysipelothrix. The sequence goes on along the minus strand of CANRNG010000038.1, from coordinate 11,718 downwards.
GTTGCCTGCTGTTACTGATGGTCATGAGTATTGGGGTCAGGGACCACAAAAAGTTTCTATTAAATTAAGTCAGCCAACTGACCCTAAATTTATACCTTTTAATCCTCGTACAGACTTAAACCCTGATGGTACTTGCGCGTTTACTTTTTATCCTAAAGGTAACATTGTAGCCACTAATGCAAATATTATTGCTATTCATAAAAGAATTTATGATCTTGATGTGAATGCGCAGCCATCATGCAGCGTGACCACTGAAAGTTTTTTAAATAATTATAATCCTACAATGCAAATTGTATTTGATTATTTTAATAATGGCTTTAGAACAGAAACAATTCGTACCCGTAACAGTGCACCATTGTCTGACTCAGAGCCTAGCCCTGACACTTTATTTATTAGTAAGGTCCCGTCCGATATTACAGCGGGTGGTACAAAGCGTTCGTCAACCCTAGCAACGTTTAAATTTGATGAACCAGTAAAAGAACCAAACCCTGATTGGCCCCCATTATTACCGCAAGAATTAATTATGATTAACCCCGATCCACTTTATGGTATTGGGTGCGCTGGTATGTATGATTTCGCCTTTCAGGTCGATGTTAAAAAATGGGTCCCTGTCCCTGTCAATTTTATTACTGATGGTGTGTGTCCTGTTGACCCTACCACTGACCAAGTAATAATTAATATTTCTGCTATTAATCCCAGTGGTGTTATTTGCCCACACGATAATAATATTATTGTTGTTAGAAAATCCAGTGATCCTATGCAGGTTGCTGCAGGGTATTTTGAAATCACGCCACAAGAAATTTCAGCGGATTTATTTGTGTCATGCAAATTTTCAACAATGGATGTACCACCTTTTAAAATAATTAACAATTTTTTAAGTGACGGGGTTATAAAACAAAATGAGGTAATCATAGGTGACTATACTGGAAGTTTTCCATTTTTAATTAATCCTATTTATAAAACTGATGGTGCTGGAGGCTACGAATTATTTTTTGATTTTAAAGGTGCTGGTTATTCTATAGGTCTAAGAATTAAAGGAAACATTAACGGGATTATAGACAAACTTTATTATTCGATACCTTTACCTGTTATGGGTAATGAAGCGATGAGGCGTGAGTGGGTGGCAACAGAATTGGGACTTTACCCAATGTCCAACGGTTTAAAGATGGGGTCCCAATTATCAATTAATCGGCGTGAGCTTGAGGGATTACGTCCCGCTATGGAATCGGGGTTTAATGATAGATTTAATCTATCAGGGTCTGATATTTATTTTCAGTATTCGTATTTGTTTGGATGTGATGCAGGTCCTTATTATGTAGCAGGCGCAGCGTATACAGAAGATGTTGATGGTAATTACGGACCGCCACAAATTATTTTTGTTTTGCGCGATGGTAAAGGGTGGTATACGTGTGATTTATCAGAGCAGCTAAAAACGGGTGAAACTGTTGATGGTGTACCAATTTATGACAGCGTTGATTATTTTTCATTTGCTGATGGTATTATGTTTATTGGTTCGGATCGTTTCGATGAAAATGATTTACCGCTACCGATTAAATACCGTGCTATTCAAGCAGCGCTGCCCCGTGTACAATTTAAAAAACTAACGCTAGACTATAGAGCAGTTGGTATTACTTTCATCCCTTGCCAGACCCGATATTTAGGAAAAGGTGGGATTTTCTCAAAGGTATAAAATGAACATTAATCAGCCCAATAATATTTCAGTAACCCCCGTGCAGACGGGGGAAGGTTGCCCAGCGCTAAGCGTGAAGGTTTATTTTAATGCTGCCCCTAACATTAAGCAGAGTTTTGATTTAACGTACCTTGCAGACACGCAAGGCTTTAAAGGTGTGCAGTGCGTTTATATTGACAACGCTGATAATGACGGGGAGCTAAAAATTCATGTTGATGAAACGGATCAGATTATTAAATGTCCCGCCAGACGACAAGGGTATTTTCCTATTCTTGTGCCTAGTCGCAGCCGATTTTATATTTCGCATTTAGGCACTGCAGAAAAAACAATTCCGATTTTCTTTTTAAATTTCACAGTTGCGCAAGGGGTATGGTAATGAGTCAGCAAATTGGTGGTAGTACGATAACATATAACGGCGCTATCCCAGCGGGTGGACCCGTGGCAGTCAGCGCAGTAATTGAAATTGATAACAGCGAGGTTTTAGTTGATTTAAAAATGGACTATGCCACTGGTAAAATTTCAGGTATTCAAACGCTTTATATTGACCTAAAAGATTTTGATGGTGATGTGTCTATCGTGATGCCTGACACAGCGCAGCGGATCACGGCGCGTGCAGGTACTCAAGGTTATTATCCGGTGCTGTCAACTAACTTAATGAAATTTAAAGTTACCGCTACAAAGAACGGAAAATTCCCGATTAACTTTATTAATTTTCCAATCGCGTTGGGTGTTTGGCCCGATCCAGCAGGCCCAGCAGGCCCACAGGGTCCAGCGGGTCCAGCGGGTCCCGAGGGTGGTAGTGGTGGCGCAATGTCAGCCGAGCGTATGGTTTTAAAGTACGACTATGATTTAGCAGTTGGTCAGAGTTTAAATTTAGATTTAGCGAGTGCTATCAGTAACGAGATTGAAGGCGCTATTATTTCCATTACTGATGATTTAATTGTTATCAGTGAGACGGGTATTTATCAGGTTGCGTTAATTAATCCTGAAATTCGCGTACCGACAAAGCAAGACCTTTATCCATCAGAGCCGCCGCATAACGCAACGGTTGCGGGACGGGTCGGGATTAAAAGAAAAATGGTCTATCCCGACCTAACAGAACAAATTTCATTTTCTGGTATTAGTAGTGCCTACGATAAAGACTACTTTATGCGAGTAGAATTTCCGCCAGAAGCTATGGATTATCAATATGGTGACAGTGCTCCATCGGTGATGAACATCATCCCTAGCGCTGAAATCACTTATACACTCACAAACTTTTCACAAGGTCAGACAGGTAACTGGGGCAGTGTTCAAACACAGCCCATTGGCGCAGGTGTAAGTTTTGAGTTATGGATTACTAAACTTGACGGCGGGGCGCGTGGTGCACAAGGCCCAGCGGGTGGGCCTCAAGGTGAGCGCGGGGCGCAGGGACCAAAAGGGGATATGGGTTTAACAGGTACTGCAGGTGAGCAGGGTATTCAGGGGGAACAAGGCCCGCAAGGCCCGCAAGGCGAGCAGGGTATTCAGGGTATTAAAGGTGAGCAGGGCATTCAGGGTTTAAAAGGTGACAAGGGTGAAGATGGTTTGGATGGGGTATTTACACCTACATACAAGTGTATAGTTTATACAGCTACTTCGTCCAATAGCGGGAACGGTAGTGGAGCTGATTTTATTTTTACTGGGCCTAGTAACGATGGCACGTTTGGTATATCCATAGCCCCAGATAAAAAATCATTAATCGCACCAGCAACCCCACAGTCAGTAAAACTATTCGGTTTAAATCTAAGATTTACGGTCACGTTTAGTGGTACAGATGAAGATATAGCTAAAAAAGTGTTAAGGGTAAGTGGCGATGGTGGTCATGAAACGTATTTATTTTATGGGCGAGATTATTTAATTGCTAGGGCTGATCTTATGGGTATTGGTATATCATCGTTTATTAATTTATACTGTGATCAGCCACAATCGAATTATTACCTAACTAGCTGGCTAAGTGGTGGTGGTGGGGATGTTAGTGCTACTATAGATGTTCGTATTTTAGCGTGTAATTATTACTAAGAGAATAAATTTATGATGGGCAAAGGCGTAGAAATGATGGTAACAGCCGCGATTAAAGCGGCTGGAATTAATCCAACGGAATTAATGGAAAAGGTCACTGATTTAATCCATAATGTAAATTCCCAGCTAGAGGCGTTTGGTCAGCGTTTAAATTCTATTGATGAACGTTTAGACGCAATCGAAAAGAATTTAGGAATTGACAATGTAGAAATTTCTGATAAACAGGAAGCATTAATTTTTGAGGCGGTAGAAAATGACGAGTGAAGAAAAATTAATTTCCGACTTAGACAGCGCTGGCATGAGTGCTGAAATGTTGGAGTCTATGCCCAACCCTGAAATGTACCCGTTGATGATGGTGAACATGCAGGCGCGTATTAATGAGCTAGAAATTGAAACTAAGGAAAATACATTACGCCTTTGTTTATTAATTAAAATGCTTGATCGTAAAGGGTTACGCTAATGAACACTGCAGAAATCGCGGATGAAATTGTTGAAGCTGTTGACGATGTGGTTGATGAAGTTATTGAAGATGCGGTAATTGATTCTGTTGATTCTGCAGAGTTAGAAACTCAGTTACATAAAGCAGAAGGCGCAGCAGCAGCAGCAGAGCAAAGCGCAGAGCAAGCGGCTATCATGGCCGCTACACTTGCGGCAACTGTGGAAGCAGACGCGGCAAAGCAAATTTTAGAGCACACTGAAAAAGTTAATTCGACTGAGGAACAACTGACATGGCTACAAAACCAAGTGCAACAACTGGAATCAAGTTTGCAGGCGATGCAGACACAGATAACGCTGCAGGAATCGCAACCATCGACCCCAGCGCAGCAGTTGGAGACACTACCAGAGACGGTAATAGTGGAGACGGAGCAGAGCCAGTTAAGCGAGGAAGAGGGCGACCACGCGGAACAACAGCAGCAAGAAAGCCTACCCGTGCAGCCGCAAAGAAAAAGGTTTCGTCTGTTGTAGGTATCGAAAAGATTTTATTTTCGATCCATTTAATGGCAGCCAGTGCGTTAAAGGTTGATGAACTTGCGCTTGATGAAGAAGAAGCAAAAGTTTTAGGTGATGCTGTTAATGAAGTTGCCAGTCACTATGATATAACCCCCGACCCCAAAATTATGGCATGGGCGGGTCTTATCGGTGTTTGCGCGTCCGTATATGGCCCGCGTGTTATGGCGTACAAAATCCGTACAGCATCTGATAAAAAGGACCGCAAGGAACTTAAAAAGCCGATGCCTCAAAAGGTGGCAGAAGCTAAAGCCACAGAACATAATCCAGCCGATGCGTTTATTGAAGAATTTCCAGTAAGTAATTTATCATGAAAATAAACATGCCAAGCAATAGACAGCGTATTTTAGTATTAGGTAAAACTGGTACTGGTAAAACGTGCGCTGCAGTTTGGCATTTATCGCAAAAGGATTTCACCCGTTCTATATGGATCGTTTTAAACCATAAAGGCGATGATTTAATTGATAGTATTGAGGGGGCGCACCATGTAGACCTAGACTTTCGACCCACTAAAAACGGACTGTATATTTATCATCCAATACCAGAGGTTGAAGATGACGAGGTAACAGCGCTTTTATGGGATATACACGCGATGGGGAAAATCGGGGTTTATGTTGATGAAGGCTATATGATCCCTAATCGTGACCCAGCATTTCAGGCGCTACTCACTCAAGGGCGCAGTAAGCAAATCCCAATGATCATCTTAAGTCAGCGGCCCGTATGGCTTACACGTTTTGCAATTTCTGAATCGGACTTTTTTCAGATTTTTCTATTAGGTGATAAACGTGATAGACAAACAGTGCAAGGTTTCGTACCCGTTGATCTTGATGGTTTAATGCAAAGTCCTATTAATACAGAACCCACATTAAAAAAGTATCATTCTGTTTATTATGATGTAGGTGCTAACCAATGCGTTATAATGTCACCAGTACCAACATCGGACGAGGTTTTAGCTAAATTTAATTTAGAGAAAAAACGCAGACCTACACTATGAGGAAAATGTAATGACGGAAAATATTATTTCGTGGAACGTGGCAAACTGGATCACTGTTATTTTAATGGCATTAATGGGCTATGCAGTGCTTACAGTTATTGCTAAAGTAGCAACCAAGAAATCAGGAAGCAGCGATGATTAATATTGCGCTATTGAAAAATCCATTTAATTGGCTTATCGTGATCTTAATGCTGGCAATCGCTGGTATTGCCGCAACTATGCTTTGTAATTTATTTAATGGCGATGAACACGCCAAAACTGTGGAGTAACAAAAACATGGCTCAAGTACAACAGCTTACACCAGCGCAGCAGGCGCAGTTACGCAATCAACAGGCGCAGGCTGCTAACTTGCAGGCGCGTCAAATTGTTTTGCAAAATTCTTACCCAGTAATTCAGCAGGTGGAAACGCAAACTTTTAACCCAGCGAATCGCTCAACGTTTGATGTGACACCCGCAAACGTTGGTATTGTCAAAGGCTTTTTAGTTAAAGTTACTGCAGCAGTTAAAAATGGTCACGCAACCGATGCTGTTGATCTGACTGATTTCGGTCCCGCGAATTTACTGCAGCGAGTGATTTATTACGATCCCGACAACCAGCGCCACACTGAAACAACAGGCTGGCATTTGCACTTTGTAAATACGGCTAAGCAGGGCGGCCCGTTCCTTTCAAGTATGGTGACTGATAGCCCCATTGGTTACGGTAACAATCTTGAAGTGATCAAAGCACCCGCTACCATTGCGGCGGGTGAAACTGCAGAACTCACGATGTACTATTGGGTCCCGCTAGCTTACTCAGAAACTGATTTAACGGGCGCAGTATTGGCTAACGTTCCACAGTCTAAGCAACGCTTAAAACTGGAATTTGCGAATAACAATACCGCGTTTGCAGCTACAGGTGAAAATCCGATTGAAGCAGTGTATCAGGGCGCAGGTGCTGCAGATTGCACGTTTGAAGAAATCAGTTATACCGTTTATCAGTCGTACCTTGACCAGCTACCAACGGGTCAAAATGGCTACATTTTACCGTTGATTGATTTGTCAACCCTTTACAATCTTGAAAATAGCGCACAGTCAGGTTTAACACCTAACGTTGATTTTGTTGTTCAGTACGCTAACCTTTACCGCTACCTTTCAACGGTTGCAGTATTTGATAACGGTGGTCAATTCAACGCGGGTACTGACTTGAACTACCTGAGCCAGCGAACAGCTAACTTTAGTGATACACGAAAGTTAGACCCGACTACTTGGGGTAGTGTAACCCGCCGCCGTATCGCGACTGATTTCCCTAAAGGCGTTTACTACTGTGACAACCGTGATAAGCCGATTTATACCATGCAGTACGGTAACGTTGGTTTCGTGGTGAACCCTAAAACAGTGAACCAAAACGCTCGCTTGTTAATGGGTTATGAATATTTCACCAGTCGTACCGAGTTGGTAAACGCTGGCACAATTTCAACCTCGTAAGAAAGGGACCGCCATGAAACTTTTTAAAGACATGGCGGATTGGTCTAAAGAACCATTCCGCTCTGATATGAATTTAACGGGCTGGTTAATGTTTATCGGTCTAATCATTGTTGCCATAATTTTATGGCAGCAAGTTATTCGTTTTATTATTGATTGAGGTAACACTATGAAAATTTTCGGTATTTCGGTAATGACTTTGTTTTTCATTGGTGCTGCTTATTACTTCGGTTCTAAGCGGTTGCTAGGCTAACATGAAAGGCAATTTAGCATTGGCGATGATCCTATTCGGGTTTGTCATTTATGCAGCTAATAGCGGCGCTTTCGGGCGCTTGCTTGCGGTTATAGGCTTCCATGATAGCGAGGGGAAATAATGCCTTTCGGTTTAATAATCATCGGTATCATTTTAGCAATCGCCGCGTATCGTGATACGCTGGGGGAGCTTTTCAGTATCGTGAAGGATGTCACAGCAGAATCCAACGGGTTTGGATATTGGGTAGTTGCTGCAGTGATCTTAGGCTTTATGGCAAGTATCAATTCCATAAAAGAACCTATAAACGCTTTTATGATTTTATTGATGGTGATTTTACTGATAAGAAAAAACGGCGCAATTCAGCAAATCACATCGCAAATTAAAGGAAAATAAATTATGGGTAGTGCAGGAAACACCATTATTACAATCGTCACGGCTGTTATAGGCGTGGCGATTTTGGCCGTTATCGTGTCTAAAAAGGCTGATACGTCAAACGTCATTACATCGGCAGCGGGTGGTTTTAGTAATATTTTAAAATCAGCACTGTCACCAATTATTTAAGGGGCAACGTATGAGCGATTTTGTCGGACCGATTGTAACGGTATTAACGGCGATTATTGGAGTTGCGATTTTGGCAGTGATCGTTTCACGACAGTCAAACACTGCAGGCGTGATTAAAGCGAGTTCGCAAGGCTTTAGTAGCGCGTTAAATACAGCGCTTTCACCAATTACGGGCGGCGGCTTTTCTGTCACTAATAATTATAGTGGTGGCTTTTAAGGGGGTTAAAATGGCTTTTAGAAATCCACAGTTCCCTAGTGGTCGTCAAGTACCGATCCCGCAGGCAGCACCAACCGAGTCTATGCCGCTGATTGGCTATCAGACCGAGGGGAGAATTGCAGGTATTCAGCAGGGCGGTAACTTCCAACCCTTTACACAGGGACCACATCGGGGCCATGCAATACAGGGCTTTATCCAGTTGGGTAGTGGTATTCAACTAGGGCAAACATTTAGCCAACCACTTATAAACACGCCAGAGGGTTAATTATGTTTGGAAAAGTAAAAGGAGTGATGATCAAATATAAATGGTGGGTTATTGGTGCTGTTGGAGCGCTAGCAGCCTACCTTTTATTGCGTGGTGATAGTGGGGGCGGTACAGCGAGTGACTACATGATGCAGGGTAGCGGCCCCATTCAAATGAGCAACTACGATCCTACAATGGACCTAGCACAGCTCAGCGCGCAAACAGCGCTAGCGTCTCAGCGTCAAGATTATGAGGGTCAAAGGGACCTTGATCAACTGGGGTACGAACATTCGCGCTATACCACAGATGCAAACGTGCAGCTAGGAATGGCTGAAATTGATATGAATAAGTTTTTAGGAAACTTACAATCTGAAACTGTCAAGTATCAGGGAGATATACAGTTACAAACCGAGGGCATACGTGCAGGCGTTGCACACGCTGAAATCGGGGCGCAAAAGTATATCGTTGGTCAGCAGGCCAGCATTGCAAAGTATGAAGCTAAAACGGCGCGGCGTGGTCAAGATATGGGCTTTGTAACGGGTCTTTTAAATTTCGGTTCCAAATACTTTTAAGGTGATCTGATGAACAAAAAGAAATTGTTATATTGGGTCGGTGGTGGTGGGACCCTTATTTTATTGTGGTTATGGTTTAGTAATCGACCAGAAACAAAACTTGTTGCTAACTGGCAAGGTCCACAGTACCTGACATATAACCAGCCACAGTTTCATGGTCAAGGCGTAGGTGGGGGCGCAAGTGTTGAAGGTGATTACAAGGGGTCAAGGGGTGGCGATGGTTGCGGGTGTAACCCAGCTTTATCAGAGGCTATGAGTAATACCGCTGATATGGCAAATCGTTTTAGTGATCAAATACAAAACCAACTGCAGGACTACATAAAGGCATTGGATGATTTTGTAAACTGATAAGGGGCTAATATGGATTGGTGGAAGGCGACACCCGATCAGCTAGAAATCGGTCGTAAAGCCTATGAGGCTATTGAGAAAGGGGAATCATATTATGATCCATACACTGTGCAAACACCAACAGCACCGGAACCTTTTAGCTTTAAAAACTTAGGGCTGAAATCAAAGGTAAAACCAGAGGAGGGGGATAAAAACCCCTTTAAGGAAAAGGTAAATATACAGCAGGTAGTATCAGACGGTATTGATAAAGCTAAAGATGCCGTTATGGACCCGATAAATACCGCAGGTGGGTTTGCATTACGTGGCGTGGTTATACTGGCATCCATTGGAATTGTAGCGCTAGGCTTATATTTCATGTTTAAAAAAGAACTAGCGAGCGTTGCCAAGATGGCGGCTAAGGTTGCAAAATGATAGAGCATCACGCGGATTGGTGGAAATATGTGTTGTTCCCTTTAGCGGCTACGCTAGGGGGAATTGTCAATTATACTAAGCGAGCATACGCCATGAAACAATTTTCTAAACTTGAATTTTGTATTGAGGCAGTAAGCGCGGCGTTTGTTGGACTGATGGTTACACTGGCAGGCTCAGCGGCTGATTTATCGCCTCAGTGGTTAGGGATGGCAGCAGGTATGAGCGGCTGGATGGGCGCGGATTTTATTAAAACTGTTTTCACGCAATTCATACACGCAAGGACTGGGATAAGGGAGGATGAAAAGTGGCGATGAAGCAATTAATTTTATCTATCGGGCTTTTATTGCTTATAGGCTTTGGCTATACTTACAATTTAGCCAATAAACTTAAAGAGTCTCAAAATGAAATCGTGCAGCTTAAAACCGTATCACAACAAAACGCTGAGAGCATCAAGAGAATCACCAGAGCTAAAGAAGTTGAAGCGCAAACAATCCAGCACTTACAAGAACAACAAAGCAAAGCTAGCAGCGAATTTGCAAGAGCAATTAAAAGAATGGGGAGTTTAAGCATTGAGTCTAAAAAGTTTATTGATGAGCGCTTGCCTGATGATGTTATTGGGATGCTCAACAGCACCACCAGTGATTAAAACTGAAACGTTTTATATAACCCCACCCGATCAACTTATGATTGATTGCGTGGGGTTTTCTGGTTTAATAATTACAGTCAGTGATCTTATAGAAGCGTACATATACGAAAAAGCCGCAAGGGTTAATTGCGGCTTTCAGATAGAAGCGATTAGAAATTATACAAACAAAGTTAAAGGGTAGCCCATGCAGTTTGTGATAAAATGTCCCAGCCAATTTGCATCACGGTAGTTACGCATACGAGCGCTAACATCAGTCGAACTTTCATTATGATTACCTTTAGTGTCAATTTTCATTTCAAAATGCTCACATACAATAACCATTGTGTTGTGACCAACTGGCAATTCATACATAACAGCAATGCACGTATTACCGTACATTAATTGTTTGGCAAACTTACGACCCTGAAACGCTGCAGCAACGCGTACCCAGTGAAATTTTGGATCAGGTGTGTGATCCTTAAAAGCAGCGTCTAAAATATGTTCAACATTAATACCCAGTTCCTTACCAATAGATTCTATCAAATTCATTTCTACCACCACTTATAATTTTGAATGGACCCCGTAAAGTACAGGGTCCGTTTACTTGTTTATGCAGATTGTGTTTCGTCTACAGGGTCTACAGTAGCTTTAACCTTTTTAGTGGCTGCAGTGGCTGCAGGAGCAGGTAATTGTTGCTGTACAAGCGCACGCAGTTTATCAAGTTCGTCTGATGCTGCAGGCTCAACTAATGGCTTTACACCATACTCATAACCCGTATTACCTTTTTCGCTAGGCTTGGCCCAAATTTCAACAGCAAAGTCAACAGTATTTTCACCATCAACAGCACCAGCTAAAAGACTTTCAAGTACACGCGGCAGGATCATTTTACCAGAACGGAACACCTCACCAGTCGCAGCGTTGACACCTTCGAACTCACCATCAAAATTAATGAAATCGCCAAAGGTAGACTGACCTACTTTTTTACCACGGATTCGACCGTAGATAGAGCAGAGCATTGTATTAACTTCGATGCTATGCGGTTTAGGTTGTGCGCCGATTGTCTTTAAAGTTAATTTGCTTACGATTTCCATTTTATTTCTCACTGTATTAATTAAGGTTTGGTTTATGACTTGTCTAAGTCAGTGGGTATATATTAACAGTTTAAAATTTCGTGTCTATAGTTTAGCAAAAATAATTTAGGTATATAAAACTATGGTGAAAAATTTAACGATAGAAATAATCAATGAAAGAAATCAGTTGACAATCAAAAAGAAATCAGATAGCGGGATGGGGG
>CANRNG010000037.1 GCA_947631935.1 uncultured Erysipelothrix sp. | reverse complement strand
CAAAATACCAAGAGACATTAAAAAACGAAGGAGATACCACTAACATTCCTTCGTTTTTATCATAAATAATAAAAAAAAACTTTTGATCAAAATAATAATAAATTAAAAAAGAAAACCCCACTAAGTCTTTTTCAAAACAAGGGGGTTTGTCTACAGTCTGAGAAATCAGCTTGATAGCCGATTTCTTTTTCATATTGCTTTCCAACATTATGGATAAACGATGAAACGGTATCCTTGTTGACAATCGCAATGGCACAACCCCCAAATCCAGCGCCAGTCACCCTTGCTCCTAAAACAGAAGGTTCCTTTAAGGACAAACGCACGATGGTATCCAGTTCTTTACCGGTCACTTCGTAGTCATCTTTTAAGGAAACGTGCGATGCATTCATGAGCTTACCAAAGGTCACCAAATCCCCTTCTTTTAAAACATGTGCTGCTTTTAAAGTACGTTGGTTTTCTGAGATTGCATGTCTTGCGCGTTTATAGGAAACTTCACTCAATGTCACTTTATCTAAATCTTCTAAAGTATAATCACAAAGATTTTCTTTATGTTGATACCTTTGTAAAACGGTCAAGGCATCATCACACTCTTGTCTTCGTTGATTGTATTTGGAATCTGCCAATGTGCGTTGTTTGTTGGTGTTCATAATCACAATCACATGTTCCCCTAAATCAAGGGGGACAGTTTCATATTTCAGTGTTTGCGTATTTAATAGAAGTGCATGATTTTCTTTTGAAAACATGATCGCAAATTGATCCATGATACCACTGCTCAGACCAATATAGTCATTTTCAGTTTTGACGCCATATTGAACCCATTGTAATTTGGTGACCCCCAAACCAAAACATGTTTCTAAAATAATGGCCACACACATTTCCAAAGATGCAGATGAAGATAAACCGGCCCCATTGGGAATGTTTCCATAAAATAGTATATCCATTCCTCCGATTGTGTGCCCCGCTTCTTGGGTATACTTCAGCATCCCTTTTACATAATTGGCCCAGCCATCTTCTTTTTGGTAATCAAGGTTATCCAATGTAACCTCAATAATACCCTTATCTTTAAAATTATCAGAATAAAGGCGTACCCTTTCATCTTCTCTAAGATGGACTAAGCCATAGGTCCCTTGTGTAATGGCACAGGGAAACACATGACCCCCTAAGTAATCAATATGTTCGCCAATTAAGTTAATCCGCCCTGGCGCAAAGAAAGTGGCTTGGGCTTCTATGTCAAATACTGCCTCAAAAAGTGTATTCAATCGCTTTTGCATGATACTTACTTAACAATCAAGGTTCTAAGTTCTTTTAAGCGTTTCCCAAAGGTTTCCAATGTGGTATCCACTGCTGTAGATTCAGTCATATCGACACCCGCCAATTTCAAGACATCAATTGGGTATTGATGGCTTCCTGCCTTAAGGAAGTTTAAGTAAGGTTCAACGTCCCCGCCATTGTAAATGGTTTCACTGAAAAGTGTTGCGGCAGAGAATCCCGTCGCATATTGGTATACATAATAGTTATAGTAGAAGTGTGGAATACGGGACCATTCATACTTAATGGCATCGGTACTGATGGCTTCGCCATAATAGAATTTATTCAATTCATAATACATCGTATTCAAAGTATCAGCCGTCAAAGGTGTACCTTCTTGGTCTTTGACATGAATCATGTGTTCAAACTCCGCAAACTGAGTTTGTCTAAAGACAGTTCCCTTAACAGAGTCTAAATAGTGATTTAATAAATAAGCCCGTACTTTTTCATCTTCGTATTGATCCAACAAGTAATTCAACAATAAATTCTCATTGGTTGTGGAAGCCACTTCTGCTAAGAAGATTGAATAGTCTCCATAAATAAAGGGTTGGTATTTACGTGTAAAGTATGAGTGAACAGAGTGTCCCAACTCATGGGCCAATGTGAACAAGTTATCCACATTGTCTTGCCAGTTCATTAAGATATAGGGATGGGTACCATAGACACCTGAAGAATAAGCACCAGAGCGTTTTCCTTTGTTCTCTCTCACATCAATCCATCGTTCGGTAAATGCACGTTTTAAAACAGCATGGTATTCATCACCCAAGACGGCCAATGCATCCAAGATAATTTCTTGGGCTTCTTCATAGGTAAACTTCAAATCGACATCTTCAATCATCGGAACATAGATATCATACATTTCGATATCATCTAGTTTCAATACATCTTTTCTTAAATCAACATAATCGTGCATGAGTCCAATATTATCGTGAATTCCCTTGAGTAAAGCATCAAAAACAGATTCATCGATGTGGTTTCCAAACAAGGCTGCATGACGCGCCGAATCAAAATTACGTAAGTTTGCGCTCACATTATGAGCCTTAACTTGACCATTTAAAGTACTTGCGAGTGTGTTGTTGAGGTTTGAGAATGTATCATACATACCATAGAAAGCTTCTTTACGAACATCTCTATTCTTACTTTCCAATAATAAACCAAAACGACCATGAGAAAGGGGTACTTTTTCACCTTCATCATTGGTGACATCTGGGAACTTAATATCCGCATTGTTGATCATCCCAAAAACTTGAGAAGGCGTTGACATTACTTCACCCATGGAAGCCATAATGCGTTCTTCCTTATCACTTAAAATATGGGGTCTATTCTTAAAGAGAATGTCAAATTCATGCTTATACAAAGCCAAGGCTTCATGTGCATCTAAATAGCCCCTTACGGTCTGTTCATTGGCAGACAAGATTTCTGTATTAAAGAAAGAAAAGGCTGCACTGAATTTCGAAACCAATGACATAATTTTACCATTCATATTTTGATATGTTGCATCGGTTGTATCTGTATCAAAACGCAAATGCGCATACACATACAAAAGCTCTAAACGATGGGTCAAAGAATCTCTGAGCTTTAGGGATTCTAAAAGTGAGATATCACTCTTTGTGATATTACCTTTGAGTCCTTCAATTTCAGACATGGCTTCGCTGACTGCTTCAAATTCTTGATCCCAAGACGCATCACTTTCAAAGATTGAAGTTAAATCCCATGTATCTTCTAATTTAACTTCATTACGATTGGGTAGTTCATGTGTTTTACTCATTAAATAATACCTCCTAATTACCTTTTAATTCTATCACAAAAAAATAGTATAAGTGCTTTTTGATTCATAATTATAAATATTAGTTTGATAAAGATAAAACAAACCATCAAAATTCAAGGTACCCTATATTTCTATCTTTAATTTTTTAGAAATAAAACTTTAAAACACGACTCCAAATGTCATGTATCAGGCGTATGATAATGATAAGGAGGTGAATCTATATGTTTGAACGTCAATTAACTTTTGATTATGATAAAGAACCCCGTCGGGATATCCTGTGTATTGATTGTAAAAGCTTTTATGCTTCTTGTGAGGCTGTGTCACGGGGGTTGGATCCTTTAAAAGTGAAGTTGGTGGTAATGAGTTATCCCAGCGACAATAAAAAAGAACGGGGTAGTGGTTTGATTTTGGCATCCAGTCCCTCTGCTAAGAAAGCATATGGTATTTCCAATGTAAGTCGTGCACGAGATTTACCTTTTCCTTATCCAGATGACTTGGTCATTGCAGCACCCCGCATGAACCTATACATGAAGGTTCAACGTGAAATCAATCAGATCTATCGAAACTTTGTGGATGATTCAAATATCGCTGTTTATTCTGTTGATGAAACCTTCCTAGATGTCACTGACTCATTGAGATATTTTAAGTGTAGGACAGCCTTTGAGCTTGCGCGTAAGATTCAAACAATCGTCTTCAAAGAAACAGGCATCTACACCACCATTGGCATTGGAGATAATCCTTTACTGGCAAAACTGGCTTTAGATAATGAAGCAAAACACAATAAAGACATGAAAGCAGAGTGGCGTTATGAGGATGTACAAGAAAAACTATGGCGCATCCCTGAGATGACTGATTTTTGGGGCATCGGAACCCAAACTCAAAAACGGCTAAATAAACTTCGTATCTATTCAATTAAAGATCTTGCCCATTATAACTACTATACACTCAAAAAAGAAATGGGAATTATGGGTTCCCAACTCTATGCCCACGCATGGGGCATAGATCGTAGCTTCTTAGGCGAAACCCATACCCCCAAATCTAAATCCATTGGAAACTCCCAAGTTTTAAATAAAGACTATTATGATCGGGATGAAATAAAAATTGTGATAAGAGAAATGGCGGACCAAGTTGCGACCCGTTTACGCAAAGAAAATAAAAAAACAGCCTGTATCAGCCTGTGGATTGGTTACTCATTGCATTATGTGGATGATGAAGGTAAACGCGGCTTTCACAAACAAGTCAGCTTAGACCCTACCCACAGCAGCAAAAAAATATCTGAAACCTTACTGAAGATATTCAATATGTACTATCATGGACAAGTCATTAGAAACATTGGTGTCAATTGTAGCAAACTTGAAGCCCCCACCCACCAACAAATCAATCTCTTTGAAGATATTAAACAATTGGATAAAGAGGACACATTTGACGGTGTAGTGGATACAATTAGAAGCAAATATGGTTTCACCAAACTTGTCTACGCAAGCAGCCTCCTAGAAGGCGCAAGGGCCATCGCAAGAAGTTCCTTGGTTGGCGGACACGCGGGTGGCATGAGTGGTATTGAAGGAAAGGAGCAACCGCATGAGAAATAAAACAAAAAAGGAATTCAAGGAATATAACGACTACCAAGACCGTCCCTTTGGTTTAAAATGGGGCACCGCTTTTGCGTTAGATGAATTGACACAAGCCATTGAAAAGAATAAGCGAAAAGCACTAAAGATCATTAAGCCTTTGCCTCAAATGAATCGCTATGAAATAGACAACATCCTTCAAACTGCTTTCTTAAAAACAAAGGCCGTCTCCATTCAACTCAATGAAAAAGACAGCCACGGTAATCTATATGAAAGTATTGAAGGTAAATTCTCAGGCTATGCGAATGCAACCCACCTCTATATTGAGAATGAACCGATTCCATGGGAATCTATTCGTAATATTAAAATTATATAATGCGCTCATTGGAGTACTAATAATCTTTGATTTATACGCATATAACAAAAAAAAACACCCATCAATTTGATGGGTGTTTGTTAAATTTCTATATGGTGACCCGTACGGGATTCGAACCCGTGAATGCATGCGTGAAAGGCATGTGAGTTGACCGCTTCTCCAACGGGCCTCATAGAAAACAATATAAATGGCGCCTGAAGTAGGATTCGAACCTACGACCCACTGGTTAACAGCCAGTTGCTCTGCCTACTGAGCTATTCAGGCAAGTGCTCATTAAATATACCATCAGTTATAATTTTAGTCAAGAGTATCTGAGCAATTTCTTCTAAAAAATTTAACATTTTTTTAAGAAGCAAGAAGAGGGGTAAATTACTCCTCTTCTGATGGTACTTCTTCTTGAATAGGTTCTTCTGTTTCAGGTTGTGTTACCGCATCATTTTCATAGAAATAGTCTACTGTATCCTGTGATTTTGGGGCTGACATCACATCCAATAAAGGCGATACCATATTGGAATTCTTTAAATAGACCCCATAAACATACGCATCATCCTCTAAGTTATTAAAGGCATGGATTTCAAGGTCGTATTGTTTTTTGACCCCTTGGGCAGTGAAGTAAGATTCAGCGCTTAAAATGGCTGTAATGCGCTCGTAGGCGTCATTTACTGTTGACTCTAGGTTATCCTTAGTCATACTGCTGTTTAAGAGATAGACTCTTAGGGTTGAGGTTTTAAGACTCACTTTTACATCTTCAAAATCTGAGAAAGCTTTTTCTACGTTATCCAAGTCAGTGTTGGTAATTGCAGGATCCAAATCGTTGTTATAGCGATTTCCCACAATTGGTTCCCCTCTACTCATCAAAGAAGCAATTCCCGTATAGCCAAGATAGACTACTGGAATGGCTAAAATAATGAGGGAGATAATAATCGTATAAAAAGCCCATGTTCTTTTTTTAGGTTTGGTATTTTTCTTTTTACTTGGGTTTCTACTCATTTATGAAACCTCCTTAACTTGCATATCAATTCTATAGTATTTAAATGGCTTTATCAAGCAATTCCTTAACCAACTTATTGGTAAATTGTGGGTTGGCTTGACCTTTTGATAGACGCATAACTTGTCCAGTCACAAACTTTTGGGCGCTTGGCAATCCATTACGATGGTCCTCAATGGCTCTTGGGTTTTCTTCAAGAGCTTGCAGAATCCATGCTTTAATGGTATCTTCATCCCCAACTTGAACCATTCCTTTTTCTTTGATGATTTTCTTTGGATCTTTACCCTTTTGCATTTCATCAAAAACCTCTTTTGCTTGTCTAGAAGAGATTTCTTTGGATTCAATGGCCTTCAAAAAGTCCACAAAATGTGTCACAGGAATCCATTCATTTAAAGGTGTATCTCCTTTTTGATCAATAACAGATAAAAGTTCTTGGGTAATCCAATTTAAGACCAGTTTGGTATTGTCAGTATGGTTAAGAACGGCATCAAAGTAATCTGAAGCTTCCTTATTTCTTGTTAGAACCACAGCATCATAATGAGACATTTCAAGTGCTTCTTTATAGCGATTCACGCGGGCTACTGGGGTTTCCAATGCAACTTCATTGAGAATATCGTCTGGAATTTGTGTTGGCGGAATTAAAGCATCTGGTAAATAACGATAATCGATCACACCATCTTTCTTACGCATGAGAATGGTTGTTTGTGTTTTCTCATCAAAACGACGGGTATCAGACTCAACCTCTTGGTTGTTGTCTAGTAATTCCGCTTGACGTTTAATTTCAAATTCAACGGCTTTCTCAATATTTGAGATAGAGTTTAAGTTCTTAATTTCAACTTTCGTTCCAAAGGCTTCTGTTCCTTTTTCTCTAAGTGAAATATTAACATCACATCTTAAAGAACCTTCTGCCATTTTACCATCACCAACGCCCAAGTAAATCACCAATTGACGAATCGCATCGACATAGCTGGCAGCTTGTTTACCATTTCTAAAATCAGCTTCAGTCACAATTTCAACTAACGGTGTACCAGAACGATTAAAGTCAATTAAAGTATGATTGTCTTCATGGAATTGTTTGGCTGTATCCTCTTCAAGATGAATACGATGAATTCTAACATCCATTATTGCTTCATCTACATAAATTGAGAAAACACCCTTGGTTCCTAAGGGATGATACTCTTGGGTAATTTGGTATCCTTTGGGTAAATCAGAATAAAAATAGTTTTTGCGATCAAATCGTAAGACCGGTTCAATTTTACAATTCAACGCCTTTGCGATTCGATGTCCATAACGGACGGCCTTTTCATTCACAAAAGGCATGGTCCCTGGATACGCCAAATCAATTTCATTGATGGCGGTATTGGGTGTTGCACCATATACAGAAGGTGCTCCAGAATACATTTTCGTATTCGTTTTGAGTTCGGCATGTATTTCTATACCGATAACTGCTTCATATTTCATGCGTGTTCCCCTTCTAAAATGGTTTCAAACTGTTTCGCAAAACCCAAAAGCTTTGCGTCTTCTTGTTTAAAAGCAGAGATATTCACACCAATGGGCATGTTATCAATCAAACCCATGGGGACAGTAATACTTGGATAACCACTGAAGTTATTGATCACCATGTGGTTTTCTGCAATTAAAAATAAATCTGTTTTTGAATCTTTGGCATCTGCATCAAGTCTTGGCGCAGTTGAAGGTGATGCAGGCACAATCATGACATCCACATCATCATAGAATGCGGTATACGCATCCACCAATAATTGTCTCACTTTACGTGCTTGATCGTAAATGGTGAATTGGTTGTCATTTTCAAGTGCATAGGCACCATAAATAAAGCGCTCCTTCACTTGTAGTCCAAAACCTTCTGAACGTGAATGAATCATCACCTCTTCCAATGTTTCCCCTTCTTTAGATAAACCAAAACGCAAACCATCCAAGTTGGCATGGTGGGTAATGGCCTCTGCATTAGAAATCACAGAATAGGTTGGAAACAAGGTTCTTGCGAGATCTTGATCCAATGACTTTTCGACCAAAATGGCCCCTTTTGATTCTAATTTACTTAATAAGTTATTAAACACATCTAACACATTTTCATCTTCAATCACATCTACAACATTTTTAAAGATACCAATACGTTTGCCTTCTAAATTGATATTTAATAGATTTGAATATGAAACTACATCCTTATCTAAAGTTGTCATATCGTGAGGGTCTTTTCCTGCTAAAACCTCCAATGAGATTGCGGCATCTTCTACTGTTTGGGTAAAGACACCCACATGATCCAAAGATCCGGCATAGGGAATCACACCATAACGAGAAATCAAGCCATAACTGGGTTTAAATCCAACCACACCTGTATAAGAGGCTGGCTTTCTGACACTGTCACCCGTATCGGTTCCCAAAGCCATTCTTACAAGCCCAGAAGCCACCAGTGCCGCTGAACCACCAGATGATCCGCCTGCTGAACAAGCTTTATTGTGAGGGTTTAAAACAGGTCCTGTGTGTGCTGTCAAATTATACCCTCCCATGCCAAGTTCATCCATCGATGCTTTCGCAACGACATTCACACCCGCATCCAAAAGTTTTTCTACCACGGTTGCATTATAAATAGATTTATAATTCGAAAGCATATGACTGCTTGCGGTTGTCAGTGTTCCCTTCATATTAATGTTATCTTTAAGCGCAACATCCCAACCACTTAACTTCCCATCTTTAATGGGGTTTTCCATCTCCACAAAAGAGACGACTGCATTAAATTCGTTATTTTTCATTTATCAATTACCTGCACAATCTCAATATAGTCATCATGTGTCTTAGGCGCATTTTCAAACGCAAGTTCTTGTGTGATTACGTGATCCACTGTATCCTCACGCAAACGACTTCTCACATCCATATTTGGATATGTCATGGGTTGTACCCCTTGCGTATCCACTTTATTCAATAAAGCCACATGAAATAAAAAATTCTTACTCTTGTTTTTAATAAATTCTCTCTCCGAATCATTCAAGCGAATCATTAAATCTCTTTCCAATTTTTCAATATTCATCCTATCACCTCTCCTATCAATCAAATACTTCAAGCATTACTTTTTCACCTGGATTTTTAATCACGACAGCGCGTGTCTTACTATAAACATCCAATTTCACTTTTACTGTAATATCAAAATTACTCAAACCCTCTATTTCCTGGGCAATATACTGCCCCAAACCGAAGGTTTCTAAATAAGTTTTAGAAGGCACATTCAAGTCAACTTGAATACTTTCAAGTGAATTATTATCAATGAAAACTTTACCCACGACACCCACACTCTCATCTCCAGTGAAAAGAATGATTTTACGTTTCAACAAATCAAATTGACTCACAATTTCAGGAATCATGGATTGCGCATTGGCATCACTTAGAAGTAACCAACCTTCAGTACTTCTGCTAAAAGTCATCGAACTGCTGGCAGAATAAGCATCCCCAATAAAGTAACCCGGTAAGTAATTCCCCGGTAACTTATCAATATCACTGGATTGCACATACAACCCAATATAAAGGGGTACATCTGACATATTTTCCAAGCTGCGCACATATGCGCTGAGTTGAAGTCCCAAAGTTTGTCCGATATTAAAGAGCGCATCATCACTCAGTGCATGCATAATACCCGTTGTTTCATCTAAGACTTGGTATCGTTTTAAGACAATGGCCAAACTCACGCCATCAATTGAATTTTCTTTGTTTTTTTGGTGGAAGTTAAGCTCAAATATATCCGACATGAAAATTGGATTGACCAATGTGACACCATCAATATCCAAACCTTCCGTATACTTCACCATAATACCATCGGGGTTATCCTCTGATTTAAATTGAAGTAAATCAATATAACGACTCTCATCAATCAATTGACCCTCAGAAATAAAATAGTTGTTCACAGAAAAATGTTCTTTAGAATTTTCAAGTAACTGACGCCCAATTTCATATGAATCAATTTCACGGGCACCAATGGTCCGAATTTGACGCACAGGTGATGGCACAAAAGGCACCAACATTTCATAATCCGCCGCTTTGGTAGATTGCACGACTTGTTGATCAGTAACCTCATTATCGTCAGGTAATGTTTCACTTGGACTACATCCCACCATGACCCATGATAAAATTATGAATAAGACTCTTTTCTTAAACTGTTTCATTCAAAACCTCCTGTAGGAAGCGTAATTCATCCCATGTTTCGATATTCAGTTCCTGTGCTTTGGTTAACTTACTACCCGCACTTTCACCATAAACCACCACATCTGTTTTTGCGCTTACAGATCCAATCACCTGACCACCCATGGATTCAATCATCGCTTTGGCTTCAGATCGCTTCAGTTGACTGAGTGTTCCCGTCAATACGAATCGCATATCTTGGAAACGATCTGATTTTTTACTGCCCTTATATTCTACATTAAGTCCCGCATTTTTTAAATCAGAAATCAAAGTGATATTATGTGTTTCTGAAAAGAAAGTATGAACAGACTTCGCAATCACATCCCCAATTTCATCCAACTTCAATAAATCATCTTCCAAGACGCCAATTAAGTTATCAATATGTTTAAAGTGTGCTGCCAAGATGGTCGATGTTTTAGAACCCACATGGCGAATACCAAGTCCAAAGAGTAGTTTCTCCAACGAATTTTCTTTAGACGCTTCAATGGCCTCTAAAAGTTTATCAACGGATTTTTCACCCATCTTATCTAGCAACAACAAATCAAGACGCTTATCTTTCAGGGTATAAATATCCATGACTGAATTCAATAAATTCGCGTCATGAAGTTGATAGACCCTTTTTTCACCCAAAGTATCAATATTCATGGCCTCACGAGAAGCAAAATGCGTGAGCGCTTCTTTAATTTTTGCGGGACAATCCACATTGACACAATAAGTATCCGCCTCTTCATCAAAACGCACCAACTCACCCTGACACACTGGACAAAACTTAGGAAAGTTATAAGGATGGATATGTTCACGACGCTCAGATAAATCTACCGAAACAATCTCAGGAATAATCTCGCCAGCCTTACGTACCCATACACCATCCCCCACTCTAATGTCTTTAATTTTAATATAGTCTTCATTATGAAGGGTTGCATAAGAAACAATCGAGCCGGAAATATTAACCGGTGTCAGTTTTGCGTTGGGGGTAATTTTACCCGTACGACCCACTGTCACAAAAATATCTTCAACCTGTGATTTAACTTCTTCTGCTTTAAATTTATAAGCAATCGCAAAACGCGGTGTCCGTACGGTATATCCCAAGGCTTCTTGAATCTCAAATTCATTGACCTTAATCACAACACCATCAATTTCATAATTGAGTTCATAACGCATCGCTTCTATTTCTTGAATACGTTTAAAAACAGCTTCCATATTGTCAAAGACTTTTAATTCTGGATTGGTCTTAAATCCCAACATTTTCAAACGGGCCATTGCCGCAACTTGTGTAGGCACCTCTGGATTCACTACTGTATACCAGTAAGCATCCAAACCCCTTTGGGCTACCACTTTTGAATCCAGTTGACGCATGGTACCAGAAGCCGCATTACGACAATTCATAAAGAGCGCTTCATTATTTTTTAGACGCATTTCATTCACCTGATTGAAAGAAGCAATGGGCATGAATACCTCACCTCTCACCGTGATATCAATGGGTTCTGTTAATTTTAATGGAATGGATTTAATCACACGCACATTGGATGTTACATTCTCACCCACCACGCCATCTCCACGTGTCGTACCTCTCACTAATAAACCATTTTCATACTCCAAACTCATGGCCAACCCATCAATTTTCAACTCCACACTGTAGGTTGCTTCTGGATATATACGCTTAATACGCTGGTCAAAATCATTTAAATCTTCCAAGCTAAATGCATTGCCCAAAGACAACATCGAAGTTGGGTGGGTGACTTTCTCAAAAGCACTGATAACTTCTCCCCCCACCTTTTGGGTCGGAGAGTTTGGATCAAAATATTCAGGATAGTCTTTTTCAAGTTTGATTAGTTCATTAAACATTTGATCATAATCATAATCTGAGATAGAAGGTGCATCCAGTGCATGATACTCATAATTATATTGTTCAATCTGTTTTCTAAGCAATGCAATTCTATCTTTCATTAAGTTAGATCTCCTTTCAATCTCAAACCTGAAAATTCCTTCGCAATTTGTTTGGTACCATAGGGGTAGTTAAAGGCAATTTTGAGGGTCGTTTCATTCACCGCCAAAACAATTCCTTCCCCAAAATCATCATGAACCACCTGATCCGCAGGTTTAAAGCGTGTATTGTTGGAGGCGGGTTTCATAAATTTCTTTAAAGCAGTTTCCTTAGGCGACTCGTTTCGAATGATTCCTTTAACATCATGTAACGTTTTCTCATGGTCCATTTCTTGCATAAAGCGAGACGCTTTATTTCTTTGAGATAAAACATAGTTAAAACCCGCGTTGGAGGATACATACAACCGATGCATCGCACGCGTAATCGCAACATAGGCCAATCTTCTTTCCTCAGTTAAACCATCTTGTCTTTCAATAATCGCATTACGATTGGGGAAAATACCATCATTCATCCCAATTAAAAATACGGTATCAAACTCAAGTCCCTTGGATGCATGAACGGTCATCAATCGTACAAACTCACCTTCAAGTACTTCTTCACGATCGCCATATAAAGATACCATTTGAACATAACCCGCAAGACCCTCTGAAGACATTTCTTCAAAGACTTTCGCCTCACCCATTAAAGCCTTCACGTTCTCAAGTCTTTCAATTTCTTCATCTTTTTCATATAACTTTCTTAAACCACTATGCTCCAAAATATGAATCATTAAATCTTCGATCGAATCTTTGGCTACATAGTGGGCCTTAAAGGATTCAATCAAAGTCACATATTCCTGAATACGTGGCTTGGCCTTACCTGAATCTACTTCTTCTTTAATGACTTCATACATGGTTTTAGAAGTGGCTTGTGCACTGTTAAAATATTTTTCCAAGGTCTTGGGACCAATGCCCCGTTTGGGGGATGCGATTGAACGCCGCAAAGCCAAATCATCACCATGGGAAACCATGCGTAAATAAGACATCATATCTTTAATCTCTTGACGATCATAAAATCGAATACCACCATAAATGATGTAGGGTATGCCAAGGTCCATTAAAACACGTTCCAAACTTCTAGATAAATAATTGGAGCGATATAAAACAGCCATATCCAAATAAGATGCACCCTCACTGTGCAATTTTTTCATTTGTCTGACAACCCAATATGCTTCATCACTTTCATCATCCAAATTCGAGAAAACAACGGGTTCGCCTGAATTCTTATGAGATTTCAAATCCTTTTCCACGCGATCTAGATTGTACTTGATCAATTTATTGGCAGAATCCAAAATATTTTGAGTAGAACGATAGTTTTGGTGAAGGGTTACGGTCTTAGAAGTGGGATAGGTTTTTTCAAAATCCACGATAAAATGCATTTTAGCCCCACGCCAAGAATAAATCGTTTGGTCAGGATCACCAACCACATAAAGTTCATTATCATTCCCTACCAAAAAATCAATGATTTCATATTGAATGTGGTCCACATCTTGAAACTCATCCACAAGATAAACATTAAAACGATGTTGCCACTTATTCAAAATAGTTTCAGATTTTCTAAATAAATCCCTTACCTTTAATAGTAAATCATCAAAGTCTAACGCAAAAACTTGTTTCAAACGATTTTGGTAATAGTCATAGACTTTGGCTTTTCTTTCATCTTGAAAATTAGAAGCCATCTTATGGGCTTGTTTGACTGAGATATCATTGACCTTATGTTCAGAAATATAACTCAAAACTTCTTTATAACTTAATTCTTTTCTTTGGTAACCATATTCTTGGTACGCTTCTCTTAAAATAACTTGTTGGTCCGCCGTATCTAAAATGGTAAAGTTTCTAACCAATCCCAACGCTTCAAATTCCTCACGAATAATGCGGACACACATCGCATGAATGGTCGACACAAAAACACCCATATCCGATGTTAACATCGATTCCAGGCGGTGTTTCATTTCATTGGCTGCTTTATTGGTAAAAGTAATGGCGCAAATTTTTCGGGGATTATAGGCACGTTCCATAATAAGATGCACAATTCGGGTCGTTAAAACCCTTGTTTTCCCACTACCCGCTCCGGCAATGACCCTAACATATTTCGCATTTACTTCAACAGCTTCTCTTTGTTCTTTGTTTAATCCATCTAAATAATTCAAGTGATATCACCTTTTATTATTATACCACATCTTAACCATGTTATAATGGTAAAGAAAGACGAGGAATGAATCTTATGAAAATTAGTAGACAATGGGAAAACTATGCCTGTTTGGATATTGGTGATGGCTATAAAATAGAGCGCTTTGGGGAATGGATATTGAAAAGACCTGAACCTACAGCAGGGGGCGAACTCACGATGGATATTGCCCATTTTGATGGCGAGTTTGTGAATGGAGAATGGCGACACCATCTCCCTGAATCTTGGATCTTAGAGTATAAAGATATGAAGTTTCAACTCAAGCTCTCAGAGTTTAAACACATCGGTATTTTCCCTGAACAAGCCTTAAACTGGGACTTAATCAGATCCATCCACAATACACACGATAAACCCATGCGTATTCTCAATCTCTTTGGTTATACGGGTGCTGCAACTGTTGCAGCTGCCATGGGCAACGTGGAAGAAGTGGTCCATGTTGATGCTCTGAAATCAGCCAATATCAGAACCCAAGAAAACATCCGTTTAAATAACCTTGAAGATAAAGTTGTGAGAACCATCGTAGATGATGTAATGAAGTTCTTAGATAGAGAAATAAGAAGAGGCCGTACTTACCATGGTATCATCATGGATCCGCCTTCCTTTGGTAGAGGTCCAAAAGGAGAAAAGTGGAAAATTGAAGACCAACTTGACAGTCTCATTGAAAAAGCAGTTGCACTCCTAGATGAAGAAGCGGTGTTTATGATCATCAACACCTACACATCCCAACTCACCCCTGATAATGTTTTAAGTAAGTTTAAGAAACAATTTAAACCAGGTTATGGTCAATTTGATACCAACGTGATTGGGCTTCCCATTAAACACAAAGACTTTGTGTTGAAAGCAGGAAACACCACCCGTTGGTGTAAGTATCCTGAATTATTAAAATAAAAAAGAAGTGGAAAAACCACTTCTTTTTTATTTTGCTTTTGCAAACAGCGCATC
>CANRNG010000036.1 GCA_947631935.1 uncultured Erysipelothrix sp. | reverse complement strand
AACCGGTATCAATCGCAATCCAGGAAAGCCCACTTTGAATTAAAGATTTGACTGTTTCTTCTTTATTTTCAGGTACTTTACTTAAAACAATGCCTTCCACATATTCCAATGCCCGATACATGGGGATGTGATCCATCACGATAATGTTGTTGGGGTGGATTTCGTTGAGGCGATGTAAGAATTCAAATGAATCTTGATTGGTGAGAATATAATCTGATTGTTCTAAAACATTAATTTGGTAATTTGAAAGTGTGAGTTTGAAGGGATCTAGCAATTGGTAATTTCCTTCAGAACTTTGAATCTCTAAGTCATAGGTGACTTCAGTTTGTAGATCTGGATAAACGGAAACCCCGTTTTCCTCGAGTTCATTGAGGACCATAATTGACTTTGGAGCAGATGAAAAGTTTGCGATTAGAGATACATCGTGTCCCCCCATTTGGAGATGGGATGATACGTCGCAAAGGGTTCGATTAAAAGAGGTCTCAAAGTGATCGATGGAATTCGTGCCTTCTTTTTTCAAACTGGATACTACAACAGTTTGTTTGAGGTTGTGAATTCCTAAGATAGTTAGTTTCATATTATTACGCTCCTGGTGATATTATACCATGAAAAAGGCATAAATATGGTATAATATAATCGATTTGAAATGAGGTAGAAAAAATGAAAAAAGTGCGTGTGCGCTATGCACCAAGTCCTACGGGGTTTCTCCATATCGGTAATGCGAGAACAGCTTTGTTTGATTATTTGATTGCGAAACACTATGATGGAGACTTTGTCTTAAGAATTGAAGATACGGATTTAGAAAGAAATGTGGAAGGTGGAGAGGAATCGCAACTTTATTACTTAAATTGGTTGGGTATTATTCCCGATGAGTCACCTGAGAAACCAGTTGAAAAATATGCGCCCTATCGTCAGATGGAGCGTTTGGATATTTATAAGAAATATGCAAATGAACTTTTAGAAAAAGGTCATGCCTATAAATGTTACTGTACGCCAGAAGAACTGGATGCAGACTATGAAAAACAAAAAGCTGAGGGACATGTGTCTACGCGTTATAATCGTCGTTGTTTACACTTAACTGAGGATGAAAAACAAGTTTTTGAGGATGAAGATAGATCTTATTCAATCAGACTTCAAGTGCCTGAAAATAAGGAATATAACTTTAATGATATGGTGCGGGGTGAGATTCACTTTGATTCAAAGGATATTGGGGATTGGGTCATCGTTAAGAGTAATGGTGTTCCAACCTATAACTTTGCGGTTGTGGTGGATGATGCCTTGATGGAAATTACCCATGTATTTAGAGGTGAGGAACATATCTCAAATACGCCTAAGCAATTGATGTTGTATGAAATGTTTGGTTGGGAACCGCCTCGCTTTGGCCATATGACTTTAATTGTGAATGAAAATGGTAAGAAGTTATCAAAACGTGATAATTCAGTGATGCAATATATTTCGCAATATAAAGACCAAGGTTACTTACCAGAAGCGATGTTTAACTTTATGTCTTTATTGGGATGGTCTCCTGAAGAGGAAGCAGAAATCTTTACGAAGGATGAACTCATTGAGAGATTCTCAGAAAAGCGTTTGTCTAAATCTCCTTCCATGTTTGATGTTAAAAAGTTAACATGGATGAACCATCAATATCTAAAAGCAATGGAAGATGGCGCATGGCTGGATTTTGTGAAACCTTTTGCACTCAACCACTATGATATGTCTGATAAAGAAGATGCATGGATTGATCGTTTATTGTTACTCTATAAAGACCAAACGCAGTTTGGACAAGAAATTGTTGAACACATTCAGTTGTTCTTTGAGGAACCTGAAGTGAATGATGAAATTAAAGAAGTATTGGCATGGGAAACAACCCCTGTCATTGCACAGGCTTTCCTAAACCACTTACCAGAAATTTGGGAAGTGGATGTACTTAAAGAAGCATTCAATGCAGCGAAAGCAGAATCGGGATTGAAGGGTAAACCTTTATTTATGGGACTTCGCGTCAGTGCAACCCATCAAATGCATGGTCCTGATTTAATGAGTAGTCTGTATCTATTAGGACGTGATACTGTTGAGAAAAGACTTAAAACATATATCGAAAAACTTTAATTTGACCGATGAACATAAAGTATTGAGAGATCCAGTTCATGGATATATCAATGTTTATTATCAAGTCATTTGGGATTTAATTGGAACCCCTGAGTTTCAAAGGCTGAGACGCATTCACCAATTGGGTGGGACGTCTCAAGTCTATCATACGGCCGAGCATTCTCGCTTTGGTCATTCTTTGGGTGTGTATGAAATTGTGAGATTGATGCTTGAAAACGTCAAGAACTTGAAGTCCAGTCTTACGGAGTTTGAACAGGTAGCCGTGCTTTGTGCGGGGTTACTCCATGATGTGGGACATGGTCCTTATTCGCATGCTTTTGAAACCATAACGGGAATTAATCATGAGTTGATTACAGATCGCATTATTCTTGAAGATACAGGGGTAAACAGGGTTTTAAAACAGGTGGATGATAAGTTGCCACAAGTGGTGGCGGATATCATTGCCCATCGTCATGAACGCAAACTTTTGAGTCAAATGATTTCCAGTCAAATGGATGCGGATCGGATGGATTACTTACTGAGAGACTCTTATTTCACTGGGGTTTCTTATGGTGAGTTTGATTTGTTCAGAATCCTGAGAACCATTCGCATTGTGAATGATGCCATTGTGATGAAGGAAAGTGGCATTCATGCGGTAGAGGACTATATTATGGCCCGTTACCAAATGTATTGGCAAGTCTATCTTCATCCTGTTTCAAGGAGCTTTGAAAGTATGTTGTCGTCTGTCTTTGGGCGCATGAAACATGTGGATAAAAAGTATTTAAAAGGGGCAGAATTTTTGATACCCTTCCTAGACCAAAATAGCTTTACCCTAGATGAGTTTATTGCACTGGATGAGTCAACCGTTGTGGTTGCTTTATCCAATCTAAAAAAGAGTGAGGACCCCATTTTATCGGACCTTGCGCGTAGACTTTTAACACGGGATTTGTTTGATTATGAAAATCTCACTCAAAAAACAGATGTTGAAGCCATTAAATCAAAAGTGAAAGCAGCGGGATATGATCCTGAGTACTATGTTTTAAAAGACTATATGAGTCAATTTTTATATAGACCTTATGCAGCCGATGAAAATGCGGGTCTTTCTGTTTTGAGAGATGATGGTGCTGTTTTGGAGTTGTCTCATGCATCGAGTGTTGTGAGGGGATTTGTACAAGGGGAGGAAAAGGAAGATCGTAAGATTTTCTTTCCTAAGAATATTTAATTGGAGGAAAAGATGAACAGTAATACGAGAATTAAAATTAGAGATCGATTTAAAAGTCATTTACCCAACCATTGTGTAACCTTTGTGTTCAGTGGTTTACCCATTCGTAAAAGTGCCGATGCTGAATATCCTTTTCAAGCAAATCGTAACTTCTACTACTTAACCGGTATTGAAGAACCGGGTGCTGTTTTGGTGTTTGATAACCAAAATGAAATTCTCTTTTTAAGAGATGTTGACCCCAAGATGGAAAAATGGGTGGGTCACTATATGAGAAAAGAAGAAGCCACAGCAGTTTCAGGTATTAAAGATGTGCGTTACTTTGAGGATTTTGATAAGTTCTTAAATAAAGTCATGGATCGTAAAACGCGATTTGGCTTGGACTTAGATCACAATACCTATACTGAAGAGGCCTTTGGATCTGCAATCTCAATGGCTGACTATGTCGGTTTTGAGCGTGTCTTGGATATAACGGATCTCTTTGTGAGAGCGCGTATGGTTAAGTTTGATGAAGAAGTTGAAGCCATTAAGCATGCTGCTGAAGTAACCAATACAGCGATTGAAAGTATGTTGTTGGAAATGAAGCCAGGTAATAATGAAAATGATATGGCTTCTAAGTTTCTTTATGAAGCACATAAAGCAGGTGGGGATTTGATGTTTGAAACCATCGCAGCTTCAGGTAAAAATGCGACGGTTTTACACTATGTTAAAAATGATGAACCGCTTGTTGATGGGGAAATGATTTTGCTTGATTTGGGTGTTAGAGTCAATGGCTATGGTGCCGATATTTCTAGAACTTATCCAATTAATGGCAAGTTTACTGAGCGCCAAAAAGCAGTGTATCAAGCTGTCTTGGATACATTCCATGCCATCAATGCTGCAGCGAAACCCGGTGTGAGTCTACAAGACTTGAATGATTTGGCGAAGGAAAAGCTTGCAGAAGGGTGTAGAAACCTGGGACTGATTGAAAGTGATGATGAATTGGATCAATACTACTACCACTCAGTAGGACACTCCTTGGGTCTTGATACCCATGATGTTTGGGTTCAACGAGACTTTCCGCTTGAACCTGGTAATGTGATTACCAATGAACCGGGACTCTATATTGCACAAGAGAATATCGGTGTTAGAATCGAGACGGACCTACTCATTACTCAAGATGGTAGTATTGACTTGGCCCCTCAAATTAAACGAGAAATTGAAGATATTGAAGCTTTACTGAATAAATAGTTAAGAGTCTGTAACAATCGTGTTACAGGCTTTTTTATCAACGAAGAATCAAGTATAATGGATATAATTGAGAGGGAAATGCCCATGTTAAAAATAATCGCAAGTGACTTAGATGGCACACTTCTAAATCGTTTACACGTCACAGATTCCTACATTTTAAATACCATTGATAAAGCCTTAGACAAAGGACTCATTTTTGTTTTGGTAACCGGTCGATCTATGCAATCTGATACGATTGGACTTAAGTTTGGTGAACGTCCGCTCTATGTTATTTCTAATAATGGGGCCTTGATAAAGGATACGAACCAAACCATCCTCAAAACGAAAAGTCTTCCCCATGCCTTTATTGTGGATACTTTAAATAAGTTCCCAAATCTACCCATGGACTTTATGTCTACCAACCAAACCTGGGTCAATGCCGATAAGAAATCATATTTAAAAACCTTTTCAGTGGGAAAACATCTGATCCATAGAATGGTGCTAAGGATTGTGAATGGTTTCTTCAAAGGAAAAAAGTTTAACGCAACGCCTGAAGAAATCTTGAATCAAGATATCATTAAAATGAACCTTAGAATCCCCAACCCACAAACCAACGCATTATTCTTGGAGCACTTAAAAAACCACCCAGAAGTGGTTAACTTACCTTTCGCAGAGGGCATTTTTGAGATTACGCATCATAAAGTGAATAAAGCCACAGCTCTAAAATGGCTATGTGATTATTTGAAGATTGAATATGATGCAGTGGCGGTCTTTGGGGATGGGAATAATGATATTGAGTTATTGGATGAATTTAAACATTCTTATGCAGTTTCTAACGCAATCCCCGAAGCCAAAGAGAAAGCGACCCATGTGATTGGTCATTATGCCAAGTATTCTGTTTCTAAGAAGATTCGCGAATTGATTGAATAATATAAAAATATGGTATAACCCTAATAATTTGATAGAAAATAGATTATAATAGAAAGGCATTCTTTCTGTAAGCACAATTAAAGTAGGGATGTAATTTGAAAAGCAGTATGCACAAGCGATTGTGCACACTGCTTTTTGATATTTAGAGGTTGTTATCCTTAATCGATTTCAAGTATCTTTGGTTGAGTTCAATCATGGTATCAGACCAATGATTGAAGGCATCATCAATGATACGTTTCTCTGGATTTTGATACATATATTCAAGAAACAAGCGTATCCCTTCTTTATAGTCTACTCTAAACTCAAAACCAGGGTTTAAATTTAAAATTTTATCCACCTTGAAGATGTTGGAGTATTGTTTATCACCCAGGATCGCATCCTTAAAATCATAGACAGAAGATATACTTAAGGATTCACTGGTGATATAAACAGGTTTATAGTCCACATCCAATTGTTTCGCAAATTCTCTATAAATCATATTCCAGGTCACTGGTTCTGGGTTCATGATGTGAAATGTTTCGCCATAAGCCAATTCATTACCTACCAGTGCTATGAAGAGTCTCGCAAAGTCTTGAGAATGGGTAATGGGCCAAACCGATTGTCCACCATCATGGACGATGATTTCTTTCCCTTGCATTAAGCGATCAATAAGGGTCCATGTATTGTTGCCTTTGACAGAAACAGGGAAGCGATCATCACTGTAGGTATGAGAAGGTCTCACGATAGTAAGGTTGAAGTCAGCCTGAGATTTAAATATCGCTTCACATGCTGCTTTATTTTGACCATAAACAGAGATATCGTTACCCACACAAGTTTCTTCATCAATCACAACATGGTCTTGATGATTCAAGACCACATTGGTTGAAATAAAGATATATTGATTCGTTTTTCCTTTAAAGAGTCTGACATCTCTTTGGGCTTGCTCTGGTGTGTAGATTAAGAAGTTAATGACCACATCAAAACTCAGGTCTCTGAGTTTGTCTTGGACTAAAGCTTCGTCATTTATATCTGCAATAATTTGAGTTATGGTCGGATTTAAAGTTCGATTCCCTCTGTTTAACACAGTGACATCGTGTTGTTTTGAAAGTAACTTTGTGATGGGAGTTGAGATGGTTCCTGTGCCACCAATGATGAGTATTTTCATATA
Organism: uncultured Erysipelothrix sp.; assembly: GCA_947631935.1. Taxonomy (GTDB): domain Bacteria; phylum Bacillota_I; class Bacilli_A; order Erysipelotrichales; family Erysipelotrichaceae; genus Erysipelothrix. The sequence continues at coordinate 10,837 of CANRNG010000036.1, read as the reverse complement.
TGTGTTCCTCTCTTTATTAGATTATAACGCAAAACCCGTTAAATGTTACTGTTATTGGCCATTTATCCATACTTTTCTATTGGTTTTAACGCTTTTGGCGTTAAAACGGACTACAAGATGTATCTCGTCATTGTTGAATATTTCTGATTTGATTACTTTGTTAGAATTTTATCAATGAAATTTAAACAGATTTATTTTTTAAGCTTTAAATTTATTATAACTGTGGTATACTTAAAAAAGGAGAGCGGTATGAGATCTAATATCCCCCCCATTCAGATCTCATATTGCTTTCTTTAACGGCAGTCCTTCGGGGCTGCTGTTTTTATTTATATAAACCTAGACAGCATTGTTGAGTTCAAAGAAGAGTTCTTCGCAGTTGTCTTTTTCTTTAATCCGGTTCATAAATTCCTTGTCTCCTAAACTTATATATATATGCGAGTATTAACGTATGCGAGTATTAACGGTATTCCTAAATATTATTTAAAATTATGTTTCACGATACTATATCAGTGGATAAACATCCCTGATTATTCTAATAAAGAAATGGATAGGTTTTGACATCTATAAAATGGCAAGAAAAAGCAATTATTTGTGTTTTTTTGAATTTTGATATCAATTGTGTATTTTTAAGAGATTATTAAAGTGTTTAATACCCATCTTAGAAATCAAAGAAACTGGAAGGTCTTTTTTGTCGAACAATTGTGACCTGCTCCGTATTAAATGATATAATAGTTTATATGGAGGTTTTTATGAAACTACAGATATTGCTTAAAAAAGAAGATGTTAAAATCGCTGATGAGTTACTTGATAACTTCAGTGATATTATAATAAAAAAAGCACCCTTGAAAAATACCGACTCCACAATAGTTACTTTTGAAACTTCATCAAATAACATGAATGACGCGAAAACTATCGATAACGTACATGGATTAATTAAGGAAAAAATTTCATTTAAAATACTTGTTGATGATAGAGTAGCACATTTTAATAAAAATCTATTTCCATTGATTAATGATTTTGAGAGGCTACTTAGAAAATTTCTATATGTCGGTGCAGAAGTTGACGATAAACACGAGATAATTAAAGAACTTGAAAATAAATCTTTGGAGGAAATTTTTATAATATTATTTGTAGATATAGAATACTCTACTAATTTTTTTGAAACAATTAAGAAAAATAATAATTTCAAAAAGATGAACAAAACTGCGTTTTTAGCACTATTAAATGAAAAAAAAGAAGAGTCCCTATGGAATGAAATGTTTTCTTCCTTAGATGTTCGATTTATTGAAGAAAATTATTTAACACTAAAAAATTATCGAAATAGTGTTATGCATGCTCACAATATAGATTATCAAAATTATTCTTCCGCAAAGGAACTATATTATGAAGTAAATGAAATTCTTAGAAATAATATTGATATTTATACCGGAGAAGGCGATTACCCTAATATAAATTATTCATTACTTTTAAAAGCTTTGACAGAGAAGGTCGATATTACTGGGATTTTCCCCAAGAGGTATGAGCAGACTAGTTTGAACGGTCTTGCCGAAGTCCTCAAGAATATGTTTAGTGTAATAATGGAAATGAAAAATAATGAACAAAAAGAATCTGAAGAATAAGGTAGAATCGATTATAAACTTCTGTTCGCAATTACTTTAGATACAGAAATTGAAGTTGTTGTTAAGATCAAAATATTCTAGGAAACTGCAATAGAAAGACTATGGTAGCAATGAAACCATCATATCAACAAAAGCCTCGTAACTATCAGTACTGATTAACTTATTTAAGTTCTCGCGTTCTGCAAGAATCATAGAAACTGGTTCAAAAATATTATTGAAAATTGAACGATCTTTTTTGTTAAAACACATCATTAAAACCAGATGAACTTTCGAATCTTCCCATTCAATGCCTTCTTTACTAATAAGTATGCTAATGCCAGTCTTATGAGCGTTCATATGCATTGAGTGTGGGATGGCGGTACCAAAAAATGATGTGCTGGACATCTGTTCGCGTTCGAAAACTTCATGGGTAAATTCAGGGTTGGCGTACCCTTTTTCTATTAAAGTATGAGACATAAAGTGTATACATTTTTCTTTGTTGGTAATATCATTATTTATTACAAATAGGTCTGGTCTAACAAGTTCTTGTAAATGTTCTCTAAATTGTGCTTCTTTTTTTCTGTTTCTAATCTTAAATACGACATCTGATAAAAGTTTTTTGTCATAATCATTAACCATTATTGTAACTTGTACGACGGGTGTTAGGACGTGCTTTTGAATTGGAACTGTTGTCAAAATCAAATCATCTGATTGTTGATTTTCTAATTGACTTTCATCGCTAATAATACTGGTAATAACAATTTCTTCGTGGAAGTGTTTGTTAACGAATTCTAAAACTTTATCTTGAATTGTGTAATAATTTGGACAGTAGTAAACAGTTTTTAACTTGTCTTTGAGGCTTTCACTATTTTCAAGTGAACTTCCAATATGGAAGGCAATATAGGCGATTTCGTCATCATCAATAGTTATGTTGGCGACTTTTTTGAGTTCTGATGCGACCTTAACACTCACCTCATAAAGAGTAGGACAAGATCTTCTAAGCCCTTCGGCAAGAGGGTTTTTGGAGTATTGATTATTGGCACTTCTAATAAGTAAATTACGTATGTGTAATGTAAAGCGAACTAAAAAGTCATCATCAAGTAAATCGATGTCGTAGAAAGCATGAATGGTTTTGACCAAGTGATCTACAAGGGCAACACATTCGTCTCCTACATAGTTTCCGATGTTATTTTTTGTGATGGTTTCGTAATCTAATGATGTTGCTCTAGAAGCAATCAATAATGCAAGAGCATTGAGCTCATTATTGTCGAATTCAATATTAAATTCCTTTCCTAAAATTTCAGTAATTTCTTCAGCGATCTTAATTTCGTTAAATGATAATTTTTTTAAGATTGAGTTTTGTGAAGCGGTATCAGAATGAATGTTATTGATACGACTTATTGCGATGGCGACATGTAAAACCAAATTAATCAATGAATAATCATTAGTAAAGTATTGGTGTTTGTTCAAAACAAACATCAATGTATCCTTGATAAAGAAAATGTCCAGATTATGAAAAACTTTCTGTAGGCTATCTAAATTTACAAAGTTAATACTACTTTCTTCATAAATCATATTACTTAAAATTTTTCTTTTGTTTTTTTCTGAGCCTTCTATTTTTATCCAATCCCCTTTGGTCTTTAAAATTAAATCAAATTTATTGACCCATCTTTTTACCGTGATCAAATCATTTTTTATTGTAGATGAAGATACAAAAAGCTCCTCGCACAGATCGTATAGGTTGAGTGAGTTTGCGTCATATGAGTGTAACAATTTAGCAATGATGTGATAGGCGCGCTCGTTACTTGTTTGTGGAATGCTTTTATCAATATTTTCTAAAATTTCAAGACCTTTTGTGCGATCGATTGAATATCCTTTTTGCGATGATTCAATTGTTCCTTTATATTGTTCGTTGATTTCTTTGACGTAATTTTTAATAGATCGAACTGACACGTCTAGTGTATCTGCAAGTCTTTTTGCAGTGGAAGGTTCTCCCATTAACAATTTAATCATATCTATGCTTTTTTGTTTCATCAGGCAACACCTCTTCTATATTATATTATAGAATAATTTTTAAGTGAACGTTTTTATCTTTTGCCCTACCCTTGTGCAAGTAAAAAGTGTATAAAAGAGAACAAATGTTTAATAATAGCAGTATAAGAGATCTCGACAGGAGGAATGCTATGAAAAATATAAAGGTATTATTGGTGTGTGGTTCAGGAGCGAGCTCAGGATTTATGGCGGCAAATATGAGAAAAGCAGCCAAGGAAGAAAATTTGGATTTGAGTATAATTGCAAGAAGTGAATCAGAAATTGCAGATTATATAGATGATATTGATGTGCTAATGGTCGGTCCACACCTAGCCTATGTGTTAGATGATATTGATGAGTACACATATGGAACAGATGTACCTGTAATCTTGATGAAAGCTGAATATTATGCTTCCTTAGATGGAAAACAGGCCATTGAACATATGTTAGCGGGTTTGAATAAGTAAATTTTTTCAAAAAAGGGAAAGAAAAAGGAGAAAATTAATGAAGACAGTAATGAAATGGTTGGAGGAAAGTTTCCAGCCAAAAATGAATAAATTCGCAAATAATCCATGGATGATGGGTTTGAAGGATACTATTAATCAAATTATGCCACTAATCTTTTTAGGAAGTCTGTTTGTTGTCTTAACATTACCTTCAAATATTAAAGGATTTGAGTGGTTCTCAAACTTTTGGACTCCATTTGGTTGGTCAATGGGTATGTTGGGTTTGATGATGGCGTTCTTATTACCTATGAACTTGATGGAAAAATTAAGAATGAGACGATCGAGAATTGTTGCCGCAACTGCTGGATTAATCCTTTATTTAATGATTATAACACCACAATTAATCGCAGATGAAAGCATTGGATTTGGGCATTCCGCTTTTGGATCATCTGGTATGTTTATTTCAATTATATCAGGCTTGTTTGTTGCGCTTTTAGTAAATGCATTAGGTAAAATCTCGTTTTTTAAGGAAGATAGCGTATTACCTGATTTTGTTAGAGCTTGGTTTGATCAAATGCTACCAATTGGAGCTGTAATCATTGTTGGTTGGGTTCTCGTATTTATTCTAAAATTTGACTTGTATGTTGCTATCCAATCCTTGTTTATGCCATTGAGAAATGTAATTTCAAATGTTTGGGGTTTTACATTGGTCAATCTATTTACTATAGTGCTCTATTCGATGGGTATTTCTGGTTGGATTATTTCCCCAATTGTAATTCCTGTATTGCTTCAAAATATAGAAACTAATATTGCAACTGGAGCACAGCTATTTGCGACACAAAGTTGGGATTATGCATACTTAAAAATTGGCGGATTAGCTTGTACATTAGGGTTGGTATTGTTAATGCAAACAGCAAAATCTAAGAAACTGAAGGCATTGGGTAGAGCGACTTTGGTACCTTCAATCTTTAATATTAATGAACCCGTGGTCTTTGGTGCCATTGCCTTTAACCCAATTTTAATGATTCCAATGTGGATTAATGCTATAGTGTCTCCAATATTAGCGTGGGTGTTAACGGTCGTCATCCCCTTTGGTAAAATTCCAGATATTCAATTCAACTTATGGTATTTACCATATCCTCTAACAACTTGGTTAGCAACAGGGGGACATCTAATGTCTGTCGCGCTTGTAATTATTATATTCTTAGTTACAACCGCAATTTGGTATCCATTCTTTAGAGTGTATGATAACCAATGTGTGAGAGAAGAATTAGAACAACTGTAATTTTAGGGATCTGATTCGTCAGATCCCTAAATGTTTTTATGAAATGGAAGGAAGATATAAATGACAGAATCTACAATACAAGACGCAATGAGCATTATCTTGCATTCAGGAGATGCAAGAGTAGCATGCACCAATGCACTTAAAGCAATAGAGGAAGGATTATTTTTGGAAGCTGAGAACCAAATACAAGAAGCTTCAGCAGAAATCACGAAAGCACATAAAATACATACAGATGCGATTCAAAACGAGGCAGCGGGGGAAGATAAGTCTGAATACAGTTTACTGTTTGCCCATGCACAAGACACATTGATGACCATCATGAGCGAAATAAATATTGCGAAACAGCTGATAAAAATTTTCAAAAGTTATGATGATAGATTAAAAAAACTGGAGGACAAATAAATTGAGCAAAGTCCCAAAAGGATTCCCGAGCAATTTTTTATGGGGAGGAGCGATAGCTGCCAATCAATTAGAAGGGGCTTACCTAGAAGATGGTAAAGGACCCAGTGTAGCTGATGTTAATGAATTTGTAGATAACATTGATATTAAGAGGAAAAGTAATAGAGGGTTAACCTACGACTATATTGTTGAAGCCATAGAAAGTGATAAAAATGATAACAGATATTTTCCGAAGCGTTGGGGTATTGATTTTTATCATACTTATAAAGAAGATTTAAAATTACTAAAAGGTATGGGGATAAATACCTTACGAACGAGTATTAGTTGGGCTAGAATTTTCCCGAATGGTGATGATTTAGAACCCAATGAAGCAGGACTGAAGTTTTATGATGATTTGTTTGATGCATGCCTTGAGTTAGGTATTGAGCCCATGATTACTGCATCTCATTATGAAATGCCACTTTATTTGGCTTTAAAATATAATGGCTGGGAAAACAGAAAAACAATAGAATTTTTTGAAAAGTATTGTCAAACCATTTTCGATAGATACCATAAAAAAGTTAAACTATGGATTTTGGTAAATCAAATCAATTTGATGCACTTTGAAACATTCAATCATTATGGTGTTATTGAGGATAAAACAGTGAAATATGATCAAGCAATCTATCAAGCAGCTCATAATGAACTTGTTGCTTGTGGTCGTGCTACAAAATACGCCCATGATAATTATCCTGATTTAAAGATTGGAATGATGATATATAATTCTCCAAATTACGCAAAAACAACGAAACCAGAAGATAATTTAGCGTGCTTAAAATATCGTCAGTCTCAGTTGTTTTATTCAGATGTATTATTGAGAGGATATTATCCTGGTTACTACAACCGATTCCTAGAAGAACGTGATATTCAAATCAAGTTTGGTGAAAATGATGAAACAGATTTGAGAAATACTGCTGACTTTCTAAGCTTTTCTTACTACTATTCTACTGTTGTTTCTAATGAAACTTATGAGAGTGGAGAGGGTTTTGAAATTAACAGAAAACTTGAAGCAAACCCTTGGGGATGGTCCTTTGATTCAGTTGGTTTACGATACACATTAAATGAACTTTATGATCGGTACCAAGTGCCCATTTATATTACAGAGAACGGAAGTGGCTTTTATGATAAATTGGAAGATGGAAAGGTCCACGATCCTTATAGAATCGACTACTATAAAAGCCATTTGGTTGCGATGAAAGAAGCGTTAAAAGATGGTGTGGATCTGCGTGGATATTATGCATGGGGTCCTATCGATATTGTATCATGTTCATCAAGTGAGATGAGTAAACGGTACGGATTTATTTATGTTGACCTGGATGACTATGGAAATGGGTCAGGGAAGAGATATTTAAAAGACAGTTATCAGTGGTATAAAAAAGTTTGTGAGAGTAATGGTGAAAGCATTTAAAAGGAGGAAACGATGAAAGAATTACCAAAAGGATTTAAAAAAAATTTTCTATGGGGTGGGGCAGTTGCAGCATGTCAAACTGAGGGTGAATATGATAGAGATGGTCGAGGTCTTTCAACCAGTGACATTCACATTTATGACAAAAACTTAAATCGTGCCTATGTCGAAAAAGAAGGTGGAGGCACACTAGAATATATTAAAGCCGCCGCAAAAGATACTAAAGGGTATTATCCAAAACGTTATGGAATAGACTTTTATAACACCTATAAACAAGATTTGGCACTTATGGCAGAAATGGGATTCAATACATTTAGAACCAGCTTTTCGTGGAGTCGCATTTTTCCAAATGGAGATGAGGCGTATCCTAATGAAGCAGGTTTAAAGTTTTATGATGATTTAATTGATGAAATGATTAAATTGGGAATGGAACCAATTATGACCATTACCCATTATGATATTCCATTACATCTTGTAACAGAATACGGTGGCTTTGCGAATAGAAAAGTAGTAGACTTCTTTGTAAACTATTCAGAAGTATTGCTTAAGAGATATAAAGACAAAGTTAAATATTGGATTGTTGTTAACCAAGTTAACCTCATTCCACATGTTCAATTTGGCTGCTTGGGAATTTATGATGATCAAGCTCCGAAGGAAAAAATGGAAGAATTAATGTATCGAGCAACCCATAACTTGCTAGTTGGAAGTGCCAAAGTTGTGGAAATTGCACGGAAGGTCAATCCCGAAATGATGATGGGGACCATGTTGGCAGACGGGACCAGTTACCCGGCGACAAGCAAGCCAGAAGACATCGTCCTTACAATGAAAAGAAACAGGCTTCAAAATTACTTCTTTACAGATGTGGCATTTAGAGGAGAGTACCCTACTTATATTCTGAGATATTTTGAAGAAAATGATATTGATCTTAACATTCAAGAGGGAGATTTGGAAATTCTCAAAAATAATGAAATGGACTTTTTGGCCTTATCGTTTTATTACACCAATGTCATTGATAGTACAAAAAATGCCTATAAACCTTTTGACAGCTCTCAGAACCCATATTTGGAACCTACTATATGGGAATGGAGAATGGACCCACTAGGATTTTATAACTCACTTAGTCAGTATTGGGATCGCTACCAAAAACCCATCATCATTGCTGAGAATGGTTTAGGAGCACTCGATAAAGTCGACGAAGATGGAAGCATTCATGATGACTACAGAATTGACTTCGCTAGAAAACATATTAACGCTATGAAGGACGCAGTGAATGATGGTGTAGATGTGATTGCTTATTGTTGGTGGGGTCCGATTGACATTGTTTCTTCATCGACAGCAGAAATGTCAAAACGATATGGATTTATACATGTGGATAAAGATGACTTCGGAAACGGTACTGGAAAGAGAAGCAAGAAAGATTCTTTTTACTGGTACAAGAAGGTTATTGCTTCTAATGGTGAAGATTTAGAATAGGAAATTATAAATGTAATTTCCAAAGGTATACAAAAAAGGTGGTGAAAGCTGTTGAAAAAGTTCACCATCTTTTTGTTTGAATCATTCACCTCAGATATCCATTTCCCCTTTGGAATAAAGCGTCTAATCATGCGGTAATGATGCCGCATTCCTAAGATGCATATAGATGCGAAAACATACATCAGTCCTATTAATTAAGATTATCTAATAAGTTCTACAAGTGGCGTAGCTTTGATTGCCTAAACTCTTATCTATGCGAGTATTATCGATACTCCTAAATATCATATTACTTTTTTTCGAAATGTTGCTAAAAAATCAAACAGCCACATGCATTTTTATTTTTCAAATGAGGGAACATAAAATTGTATATAAATTATAAAAATACTATTCGAGCAAAAAAATCATTTAATATCATATAAGTCACTATTAATTATCAATTACTATTATACACGGATGATGGTATCTTCCACATATTGGACAAGATACTATTAAAATAAAAAAACATACATTAGCTATAATAAACCAGGGATAATGAGAGTCATATTGTTCCTGGTTTTTTGGTTATATATGGTACGATTGAGTCGACAGGAAAGTGGTAACGCTTTCTTGTCGAGAATGTTAGATAAATTGCTAAAATTCACAACTATTTCCCCATATATTATCATAAATGGTGTATAATAAAATGTGATGTAGGAGATGAAATTTAATCAAATTATTTTTTTAAAATAGATTGTGGACATTTGGGGATCTTTTTCATAGTTTAGAGGGGTGAATATATTTGAATAAAAACAGAACGACACTTTGGGTATTAATTACGCTAACGGTTTTTCTAATTACTTTAAGCGTAATTGTAGTTTTAACTGAAGATAAACCAACCATTAATACAAATCCAATTGATATTCCTATTTTAGTATTCAACGATAATATAGAATTCGAGCTCAATCTTTCAACAGAGATTGAGCCTTTAGAGTATCTTTACTTTGTGATTGACCCTAATAAAAGTACTTATGATCGTGTTGAAGAGTTTGAATTGCAACTCAATGTACCTGGGGAACATTCCGGTTCTGTGGTGGTATATTTGGGCAACATTCGAGCCGAACGCTCTTTTAAGTATTTCGTAGTGGATGATGTAAGACCCATTATTCATATAAGTAAATATATGTATACAAGAGTGGGTAATCCATTGGACCTTAATGATTATATTATTATAACGGACAATTCGGGCGAGGAAATTGAACCAGTTATTACGGGTGATGTTAACTGGGATGTGCCAGGTATTTATACCATTCGGATTACAGCGACGGATGCTTCGGGTAATGAAGCAGGTTGGACGGATGTGGTAGAGGTTGGGGGTATTGTTATTTCTCAACCAAATACAAATGGTGGTTCAACGAATACTGGTGGTTCAACTAATACTGGCGGTGGAACCAGTAATCCCACACCTGAGCCTGAGCCAACCCCTGAACCAGAACCAGACCCGGAAGAAGATGATGAAACATGATATTGAGAAAAGAGGAGAGACTATGAATGAATTAAATGCAAATCAGACAACGACTGAAGAGGAAATCAGTCTTTCGGAGTTGTTTGGGATTATTAAACCTTATATTATATATATTATTTTATTTGGAATTATTCTTGGGCTGGGTAGTTTCCTGGTAACTAAGGTTGCGATTGCACCAACTTACCAAAGCAATGCGACTATGATTATTAATAACCGTAAGGATGATGGACAAAATGCGATAACATCGGATGAAATAAATACAGCGCGTAACTTGGCCTCTGTTTATTCAATTATTATTAAGTCGGACGCAGTTATGATTCCTGTTATTTCTGAACTAGAAACGGACCTTACACCAGCGCAATTGGCAAGTATGATTAGTGTGAGTTCAGTTGACAGTACGCAAATTATTAGAATTTCAGTTAAAAGTACGGATCCTGAATTTGCGCGTGAAGTCGCGCAAGAGATTGTCAATATTGCACCAAATATCATTGTTGAAATGGTGGAAGCTGGATCTGCTCGGGTGGTATCTTATCCGCAAACACCAACAAATCCAGTGGCTCCGAATGTAAAAATGAACACATTGGTAGCATTTATGCTGGGTATTATGTTGAGTGTTGGCTTTGTGTTTGTGCGATATATGATGGATAAAACATTTAGAAC
>CANRNG010000035.1 GCA_947631935.1 uncultured Erysipelothrix sp. | reverse complement strand
CGATGCAAAAAGTTCCTGAAGATAAAATTGAGAAAGTCTTTGAATTAAAGCGTGAAGATTATTATAAATCCAGTCAGCTGGTTAAAGAAATGGATCAAGAACGTTTTATGACCCTCTACAACATTGTTGAAGAAGAAAGTAAGCGTTCAAAAATGGAGTTGGCACCGCATGCCTTTTTTACACTCATTGACCACATGAACTTTGCGATGGAGCGATTTCATAATAATCAAGAAATTAAAAACATGTTGATTTTTGATTTGAAAATTCTATATCCAGAAGAATTTAGATTGGCTGAAAATATTCACCATCGTTTCAATCAGACCTTTGCGATTGACCTCCCTTTTGATGAAGTGGGATTCTTATGCGTTCATATTGTGAATGGTTTAAACCAAGAAATCGACAATAAATCTACCATTGTGATTGATGCTGTTTTTGATTGTCTGAACATTATCAGAGACCACTATTTAGTGCCCTTAAAGCAAGAAGAACTGATGACACAAAGAATCATGATTCACTTCAAAATGTTGATTCATAGAATAATTTCAGGGGTTCAGCTTGAATTTGATGAAATTGTGTTATACAATGTGATTGAGGAATTTCATACCGCTTACAATGTAAGTCAAGAAATTCAAAAATATATAGAGCATCGATTCGATGCCACATTAAACTCACAGGAACTTGTATATTTGACCATTCATATCCATCGTTTGGAACAGATGATCAAAGATACTTAGGCTTGTAACCTTTTTAGAAATTGGGCAAGACCTTTCTTTAGAGCCAACGCTTTTTATGTCGTTTGGTTTTTAAAGGAAGGTCTTTTATGTTTATGTGGCCTAAAATGGATGCCAGCCAAAGGAGGAAGAATATGGCTAAGTATACTCAAGACGCACAAGCGTTGTTAAAGAGCATTGGTGGAAAAGAAAACATTTCTGCCATGACACACTGTGTGACCCGTCTTCGATTTGTGTTGAATGACGAAGATAACGCGGATGTTGCTGCAATTGAAGCAATCCCTTCAGTCAAAGGAAGCTTCACCCAAGCAGGACAGTTCCAAGTTATTATTGGTAACGATGTAGATACCTTCTACAATGAACTCTCTTCTATGACTGGGATTGAAGGTACTTCAAAGGATGCTGTAAAGCAAATGGCCAAATCACACCAAAATCCACTCCAAAGAATCGCAAGTAACCTTGCTGAAATCTTTGCACCGATTATTCCAGCAATTATTGTTGGGGGTTTGATTTTGGGTTTTAGAAACATCTTAGAAGGTGTAGATTTAATTACGGTTGCCCCGGGTGTCAAAGACACCATTGCGAATGTTTATCCATTCTGGGGTGGTGTAAACCACTTCCTATGGCTCATTGGTGAAGCCATATTCCACTACTTACCAGTGGGTATCACATGGGCTATTACCCGTAAAATGGGAACAACCCAAATATTGGGGATTGTTTTAGGGATTACCCTTGTTTCACCACAACTTCTCAATGCTTATGGTGTTGCAGGAACCAATCCAGCTGACATCCCTGTTTGGGACTTTGGATTTGCACAAATTCAAATGATCGGATACCAAGCCCAAGTCATTCCAGCCATGCTAGCCGGATTTACGCTTGTTTATCTTGAAAAATTCTGGAAGAAAGTAATTCCAAATGCAATTTCAATGATTTTTGTACCCCTTTTCTCATTAATTCCAACAGTCTTATTGGCACACGTTGTCTTAGGACCTATTGGATGGGTTATTGGTTCATGGATTTCTGATGTGGTTTATGCTGGACTTACTTCTGGATTCCGCGTTGTCTTTGCTGGAATCTTTGGATTCTTCTATGCACCCCTAGTTATTACAGGATTGCACCATATGACCAATGCCATTGACTTACAATTGGCAGCCGACTATGGTGGTACCCTACTGTGGCCTATGATTGCTTTCAGTAATATTGCCCAAGGTAGTGCTGTTTTAGGAATTATTATTCTTAACAGAAAAAATAAAGACGAACAACAAATCTCAGTCCCTGCGGCCATTTCAGCTTATTTAGGTGTAACTGAGCCCGCAATGTTTGGGATTAACTTAAAATACAACTACCCATTTATTGGTGCCATGATTGGTTCTGCCGTTGCAGGGATTATGAGTGTCGGTATGGGATTGATGGCCAATGGAATTGGCGTGGATGGACTTCCAGGATTCTTATCCTTTAACGTTCCTGACTACTGGAAATTCTTCTTAATTGCGGCGGTTGCAATTGTAGTCCCACTTACATTTACACTCTTCATGGGAGCAAGAAAAATATCTAATGGATCATAAAATCGTCTATCAAATCTATCCAAAATCATTTATGGATAGCAATCATGATGGCGAAGGTGATCTAAATGGGATTATTTCCAAACTGGATTATCTAAAAGACTTAGGCGTTGACGTATTATGGTTAACGCCCGTCTTCATTTCTCCCCAAAACGACAATGGTTACGATGTTGCTGATTATTATCACGTCGATCCCCGTTTTGGAACCGATGAAGATCTTGATACATTGATTAATGAAGCAAGAAAAAGAGAAATCGACATCATGCTTGACATGGTCTTTAACCACTCCTCCACTGAACACGCTTGGTTTCAAAAAGCACTCACTGGAAATAAAGATTATATGAACCGTTACTACTTTATGAAAGAACCTGTCAACTGGGAATCCAAGTTTGGTGGAAACGCATTTGAATACGTCCCAGACTTAGATATGTATTACTTACATCTATTCGATGTAACCCAAGCAGACCTAAACTGGGAAAACGAAAAAGTCTTTAATGAATTTGTTAAAATTTGTAACTATTGGCTTAAAAAAGGGGTGCGCGGCTTTAGATTTGATGTCATCAATCTCATCTCAAAACCTGAAGTCTTCAAGGATGATTTAACTGGAGATGGCCGTAAGGAATATACCGATGGACCCAAAGTTACCCAGTACTTGCGCAAATTGGGGGAACAATCATTTGCACAATACGATGATGTTATGACTGTGGGAGAACTCTCCAGTACTTCTATTGAAAAAGCCAGTCAATACTCCAAAAAAGGAGAAAGCGGACTCTCCACCATCTTTAACTTCCACCACCTAAAGGTTGATTATAAAGATGGCTACAAATGGGCTTTGAAACCCTTTGATTTTATTGAACTCAAAACCCTCTATCAAACATGGCAAGAAGGCATGGTCAAAGAAGACGCATCCATGTCCCTATTCCTAAGTAACCACGACCAACCCCGTGCAGTCTCAAGATTCACAGATGAATCCTTTGAAGGGGCAACCATGCTATTGAATATGATTATGAGTCTAAAAGGGGTTGTTTACCTATATCAAGGAGAAGAAATTGGCTTGCCCAATGCTTACTTTGATAACATAGATTTATACCGTGATATTGAAAGTTTAAACCATCATAAATTATTGTTGGAGCATCACGATGAAGCAACAGTTCTAAAAATCTTAAGTGAAAGATCCAGAGACAATGGAAGAACCCCCATGCCTTGGAACAACCAAGCCCATTATGGTTTCTCCACAACGAACCCCTGGATTCCCTTCTCTTTATCTAAGAATTTGAAAACGGTAAAGGAAAACCTAGAAGATCCTGCTTCCATTTTCCACTATACTAAAAAATTAATTGCACTTCGGAAACAAGATCCAATCTTAATTCATGGAGATATTGAATTCGTAGATATAAATCATCCCAAACTTTTCGTTTATAAACGAACTTATTTAAACCAAACTTATCTATGTATTCATAATTTCTATAATGAGGATATATCCTATGACTTTGTGTACAAGGATGTTGTTATAAATAATTATAATAATATAGAAAGCAATCTTCTACTACCCTACCAAAGTTTAATCCTAGAAATTTGAGGCAAAACGCCTCTTTTTCTATGCCTTTTCTCAATTCATTTCCGTTGACTTTGACACTTTTAAAATGGTACCTTAGTTAGGAGTTAGGAGGTAGATTATGAATATACTAGTGATTGGCGGCATCGCAGCGGGCATGAGTGTTGCAGCAAAGGCCAAACGCGAGAACAAAGCCGCAAATATAACAGTGATTGAAAAAGAAAACTATGTTTCATTTGGGGCCTGTGGTCTGCCCTATTATTTGGGCAATCAGTTCTCTGATAAAAACGAAATGTTCGCAAGAACTCCTGAACAAATTGAAGCTTCAGGCATCAACCTGTTATTACAACACGAAGTACTCAGTGTCGATTTTGATCGCAAATCGGTTAGTATTAAAAATCTAACGAACAATCAAACATTTGATCAGTCCTACGATCGTTTAATGATCGCCACAGGGGCCACTCCCATCATTCCAAATCTTGAAGGCATTGATGGCACAAATGTTTACACCATTACCAAATTAGAACAAGTCCAAAAACTCAAGGACAATCTTGATCGCTATCAAAAAATAGCCATCATTGGTGGTGGATTTATTGGTGTGGAAGTTGCAGAACAACTTGCTCACTTAGGGAAAGAAATTCATATCATTGAAGCCATGGACACAGTCATGAATGGTCCCTTTGATACAGAATTTTCAGAAAAGATTAAGGAAGCACTTGAAGCCAAAGGCGTACATGTCCATGTATCGCAATCTGCTGAAAGTTTTATCCTTGAATCAGATACAGTTGTATCGGTTAAAACGACTGAACAAACCATTGAGGCAGATGCCGTGATTGTTTCTATTGGATTTAGACCCAACACGAAATTCTTAGATGGACAACTAGAGACACTTAAAAATGGTGCAATCTTGATTGATGGCTATGGACAAACTTCTAAAGAAGATGTCTTCGCTGCTGGTGACTGTGCATCCATTCCTGTTTTAAGAGGTCCCGATCTCTATATTCCATTGGCAACCTATGCCAACAAGATGGGACGCCTCATTGGAACAAATATTGTTTCAGATAAAAAAGATTGGTTGAAATTTGAAGGCGCCTTGGGGTCAAGCCTTCTGAAAGTTGGAGATTATGAAGCTGGAAGTACGGGTATGACTGAGAAACAAGCCGTTGGACTTGGACTCGATGTCAAATCTACCACGGTCTACACCAACAACCACTCGAACTATTATCCAAACCAAGAACAGATTATGATTAAATTGGTTTATGATAAAGAGACTTATGTACTCTATGGTGCACAAGTATTTGGGATTTCTGAAGCAGCGCTTCGCCTCCATGCTTTAACCACCGCTATCTATGCAGGCCTGACTACCAAAGAAATTGGTTTCATTGACTACGCATATGCACCCCCATTTGCCTCTACTTGGGAAGCCCTCAATGTAGCCGCAAATGCCGCTAAATAAAGGAGAAAGATTTTAAAATGATTAATTCACCGTTTTTTACACAATTTCTGAAAGCATCTAATGTTTTCACCTTTGCAGCCATCATCCTGATGGTCGTTGCAATTTTATTAATGAGAAGCCTTGCAAATAAAAAAGTGGACTTCTCAAAACGCATGATTATTGGATTGGTATTGGGACTTGCCATTGGTATTGGAATTGACCTCATTGGAACAAATTCAGCACTTTATCAAGACAACGCACGTGCCGAAATCGCAGCATGGTACGCATTGGTTGGATCTGGATTTATCCGCCTTGTACAACTCTTGGCTGTACCCGTTGTCTTTTTATCCATTATTAAAGTTATTATTGACGTCGATGGCAGCCGCCTCAAACGTCTTACAGGAAAAACATTCGTACTCCTTCTAGGAACAACCGCCATTTCTGCAGTCGTGGGAATTGTGGTGGTAAAGTTCTTAGGACTTGAAGGAAACAACTTCGCATCCGCCCTCTCTGATTCACAAATCACAAGAATGAGTGGCATTGCGTCTCAAAGTTTCCCTGAATTCTTCCTAGCACTGATTCCCAACAACATTCTATCCGTTATGTCTTCAAACTCATCCATTGTTTCTGTGGTTATCGTGGGTATCTTATTGGCAAGCTCAATTCGTTTCTTAACACTTAAGAAACCAGAACAAGTCAAACCCTTTGCGGATTTACTAGAATCACTACGCATCACCATTAACTCAGTATTAATCAATGTGATTAAGTTAATGCCATATGGTGTTATGGCCTTGGTTGCCAATACGATGATCTCAAATGGCTTACAAGTCATTAAAGAAATGGCCGGATTCATTTTAGGAATCTATGTGGCTGTTGCGATTATGTTGGTAGTTTATGTCATTATCTTAATGGTCATGGGAATCAACCCTGTCACATTCTATAAAAAAGCATTCCCAACCATGATCTTCGCATTCTCATCAAGATCATCCGTAGGAACACTACCCCATACACTCAAAACACTTGAAGAAGAAATGGGTGTATCTGGTCAAACCGCAAACTTTGTAGGTACACTTGGAACTTCCATCGGTATGAACGGATGTGCCGGAGTCTTCCCAGCCATGTTGGGTACTTTGGTGGCCGCAGCTGTGGGTGTTGAAATGAACATTGCCTTCTTCTTAATGGTTGTTCTTGTCGTAACCATTGGTTCCATCGGAATTGCCGGTGTACCAGGAACTGCTACAGTTGCTGCTACAGTAACTTTAAACGGACTTGGCTTTGGAGAAGCCATCCCATATATTGGTGCAGTCTTTGGAGTTGACCCAATTGTAGATATGGGACGTACCATGTTAAACGTAACTGGCTCCATGGTGAGTGCAGTTGTCGTCGACAAATGGGACGGACATTTCGACCAAGATAAATTCAATGCTTAATGATTATTAAAAAAGTTTCTGCTGTTGACTCAATAGCAGAAACTTTTTCTTTAAATTATAGATAGGCTTTATCTTTTAAATGATTCATCATCTCAAAGACTTTCTCACTTAACTCAGTACCTTTTAAGTCTTTGTATTCACTTGGATATAAGGGGGTTTCAAAATAAACATGGAAGTCCTTTTGTTTTTCATTGAAACTCTCTTTAATATACATCACCACAATCGGGACTTCTGCTTTTTTCAGCATCGAGAATAGGCCATCTTTAAAGGGTAAAAGATTTTTTTGTTTGGATCGGGTTCCTTCAGGAAAAGCCAGAGCTGAATGACCCTCTTTAACATCTTCCACGACCTGTCTTAGAATTAATAAGCTCTTTCTCGCATCATCTCTATCAAGCGGGTAGGACCGACTCATCTTCATGAATGTACCCGTCACAAAGCTTTCAAACAGCTCTTTTTTGGCAATGAATCTAAAAGGACGATTCACAGATTCAAGCGCAATAAAAATATCATTATGAGATTGATGGTTAGACACATAAAGCACAGTCTCACTTGGGTCGGGTTGTTGCCCATGTTGGATGACTTTCTTTCGTCTAAAACCAAGATAGTGTCTTGGATACATCTTCATTTCTTTATTAATTTTATTCTCGGATCCATATCGCCTTAAAAATTGGGAACGAATCCAATAAAAAGGTAAGAGCAAAAAGGTTATAAACATATTAAACTTCGCCACAAACTATCACCACCGCTATTGTATAATCCCCATCATGAGAAATGGATATCTCTGTATTGGGGTTTGAGATGGGTTTTCCACTTTCATCCATTAAGACCTCAAAGTCTAAGAAATCAAGTACACCCATCCCTTTGCCCATTGCTTTTGCGTATGCTTCTTTAGCAGCATATCTCCCACAAATAAATTCCAATTTTCTTGAATCCAACTTAAGCTTGTTATAGATTGCTTGTTCATTTTCTGTTAAGATTCTTTTCAAAAAAATTGGGTTGTCCAGATGCTTTTGATATCTGGGCATAAAGACCAAATCAGTCCCCAACCGCAAATTTAAGGGTACCACTGGCACAAACCTTTCCGTTCACGGATGCTTGGGCAAAAGCAATTCCCACCGGACCTTTAATCTTATCTAAAGAGACTTCTAAAATTAAAGTATCGCCTGGAAAGACAGGTTGTCTAAACTTAACCTTATCCATTCCCGCAAAATAAGCAATCTTCCCTTTAAATTCAGGTTTGCTGAGTAAAACAATGGCACCTGCTTGCGCCAAACTTTCCATAATCAAAACCCCTGGCATGACATGTTTCATAGGGAAATGGCCCATAAAATGCATCTCATTGGCTGACACTTGTTTTAAAGCTTTAATGGATGTATCATCCATCTCTAAGACACCATCGACCAATAAGAAAGGATAGCGATGGGGAATTATATTTTGAATATCATTGCTGTTCAATAACATTTAATCACATCCCTTTTTAAATAAAATAATCGCATTATGTCCACCAAAACCCAAAGAATTACTCATCGCAATTTGAATGTCTTGTTTGATTGATTGATTGGGAACATAATCAAGATCACACTCAGGATCTGGGGTTGTGTAGTTTATGGTTGGAGGAATGATACCATGCTCCAAGGCTTTAATACTCAACACCGCCTCAATGCCACCGGTACCACCCAAGGCATGGCCATGCATACTCTTAGTGGAAGATACCTTTAATTTCTTAGCATGGTCTTTAAAGACTGCTTTAATGGCTTCAGTTTCAAACTTATCATTAAGCGTTGTAGAAGTTCCATGCGCATTCACATAGTCCACATCTTCAGGTTCAATTTGCGCTTCCTTTAATGCATCTTCAATGGCCTTAATGGCCCCTTTACCACTGGGAGCGGTAATATGATAGGCATCCGATGTAGAACCATAGCCAATCACTTCTGCATAAATTTTAGCGTTTCTCTTTTTTGCATGTTCCAAGGATTCAAGAATCAAGACACCCGATCCTTCACCCAACACAAAACCATCACGATTTAAATCAAACGGTCTGGATGCACTGTTTACATCTTCATTGGTAGTGAGCGCTGAAATGGCATTAAACCCTGCTAAAGTATATGGATTTACACCTGCTTCAGTACCCCCACAAACCATTACATCCGCATAACCATGTTTAATATGACGATACGCATCACCAATCGCATGCGTTCCTGCAGCACAAGCTGTTGTAACTGCGGTTGAATGGTTTTGGGCATTCAAGGCAATAGACACATTACCACTGGCCATATTGGGAATAATCATGGGAATAAACATCGGAGGAATTTTTCCATATCCCCCTTCAAATGCCTTGTTCAAATCAGATGCAAATGTCTGCATCCCACCCATCCCAGTTCCAATAATGACACCCATTCTTTCAGGATCCACAATACCTTCTAAATTCGCGTCTGCAAAAGCCTCTTTGGCTGCATAAATTGCATATTGAGAAAAAAGATCTTGTCTTCTGATTTCTCTTTTGGATAAGTATTTTGATGCATCAAAGTCTTTCACTTCTGCAGCAATTTTTACTTTCAAACCCTCAGTATCAAAACCAGTAACTTCTTTTACACAGTTTATTCCTGCAATTGCGTTTGCGTAGGCTTCATTGACCTCATTACCCAAAGGACTCACAATACCCAAACCTGTTACTACTACTCTATTTTCCATTTGGATTCACCTCAAATATTCAAACCGCCACATACGGAGATGGTTTGACCTGTTATATAATTTGCGTTCACTAAAAATGCGACCGTATCCGCAATGTCTTGAGTTTGACCCAAGCGCTTTAGTGGAATATTTTCCAATATTTTATCTTTCAAACTGGCTTCCAATGTATCGGTCATTTCTGTTTCAATAAATCCAGGGGCGATCGCATTGACACGCACTTGTCTTGATGCCAACTCTTTGGCCAAAGATTTACTGAATCCAATGACACCCGCTTTGGCGGCCGCATAATTAGATTGACCCACATTCCCCATCATCCCAATGACAGATGCAATGTTGATGATGGAAGCATTGTCAGATTTCATCAATTGTCTAGAGAAGGCTTTACTCATATTGAAGACGCCCTTTAAATTGACATCAATGACACGATCAAATTCATCTTCCTTCATCATGATTAAAAGATTGTCTTTCACAATCCCAGCATTGTTGACTAAAAGAGAAACATTGCCATAACGATTCTTGATATCTTTCGCAAAATCCTGGGTCTTCTCATAATCAGAAGCATTCACTTGATACAGTTTAAAATGATCACTTTCCAATTGATGCAATGTTTCAGGATCATAGCTTGAAATATAGGTTCCAATCACAAAGTAACCCATCGATACGAGTTTTTTCGAAATCGCAAGACCAATTCCTTTGGTGGCCCCACTGACAACTGCTAAGGGTTTATCCATTGTTTAAATTCCTCCAAAGTTTGAACATCATAGACATTAATCACCTGAATGGATGGATCAATTTCTTTGATGAATTTCGTGATGGTCCCTTTAGGCCCCACTTCTACGATATCCGTGATACCAGAATGAATCATCAATTTAATTGATTCATAGAGTTCAGTTTTCTCAGAAATTTGGCGTGATAAAGTATCTGGAAAATTATCTTCTTGAAAACGCGCTTCGATATTATTGATGAATGGAATCATGGGTTTATTAAAATGAACAGTCTTTAAATATTGATTTAAGAGATCTGTTTCATTTTTTAATAAGGACATATGGGATACCGTGGGAACCTTTAGGGGAAGCGCCCGCACCTTATTTTCCTTTAAATAAAGGATGGCCTCATCCACATCTGCCTTTAATCCCCCAATCACTATTTGGGTTGGTGTATTCACATTACAAATCTCAACTGGTAAATTGGCAATCAATGTTTCAATGGTTTCTCTATCTGTTTTAAGACAGGCTGCCATGGCCGTTTCACCGGGTTTAAAAGCATTTCCCATGAGGGATCCTCTTTTTTGAATCATCTTTACACCCGCTTCAAAAGAGATGACACCACTACTAAAAAGCGCCCCATATTCTCCCAATGATAAACCACAGACCATCTTGGGTGTCGCATATTTCTTCAAATGAGTATCAATAATGGCCTCAAGCACAAAAAGCGCAATTTGCGTATTTTCTGTGGTATCTAAATCCATATTGACAACATCATCCCCTAAGATGTCATTGGCTATATCATAAAGGGTGGGATCCATTTCATAGAAATCTTGTCCCATATAAGGAAATTGCTGACCTTGGCCAGCAAAAATAAATCCCAGATTACGCATTTTTTTCAATATATGCGACAATGTCTCCCACCGTTTTAAGCTCAAGAATATCATCAGTAGGCACTTCTACGCCCAATGTTTCCTCAAGTTCCATTACAATTTCCATAACTGCAATGGAATCTGCGCCCAAATCATCCATGATTGAGGCTTCGTCTAAGACTGTTTCAAGTGCTACATCTAAAGTATCTGCAATAATTTTTTTAACATTTTCTTTCATTGTTGTGTCCTCCTATTACTTTGACTATCAAACTATATAAAGAAATCATTCATTTGTCAAGTCCATTCAATCAAGGTGGCACCATAGGTTAAACCACCCCCAAAAGCAACCAAAATAACCTTCATCCCAGGTTTTAGTATCCCTTTTTGGTTTACTTCATCTAAGAGTAAAGGCACACTTCCAGAAGAAGTATTTCCAACCTCGTCCACATTAACCAAGAATTTCTTGATATCCATTTTTAAAATTTTTGAAGCTGTTTCTAAGATTCTAAGATTGCCTTGATGTGAAACAACATAGTCAATGTCATCCAGTGTTAAGTTGTTTCTTTCCAAGAGTTGATTCACAGAATTTCTTAAGGCCTTAACCGCAAACTTAAAGACTGTTTTGCCTTCCATTTCAAAGTAGGGATTCTGTGGAATCTTATTGCGATAAGGATGATCATAATCCGATGAACTGATGACAGATAGTGCATTTTCTGTATCACTTTCATTGTGAATGAAACTATCGATAATCCCCACATCACTGGCTTCTAATATAACAGCACCTGCCCCATCACCAAATAGGATGCTGGTAGTGCGGTCTTTGAAGTCCATGATACGGCTGTTATAATCCACACCCACAATCAACACCCTTTTCGCCAAGCCTGATTTAATATACGCATATCCAGTATGCAGCGCAAAGATAAAACCACTACAAGCCGCATTCACATCAAACGCGAAGATATTACGCTTAAAGTTCAATTTTGCGCGTAACTCAGAAGCAACGGATGGAATGAGTTTATCAGGTGTATATGTTCCCACAATAATACCATCCAGGGATTCTAAGTCTTCCTCTGTTACTATTTTCAACGATGCTTCATAAGCCATATGTAGGGTTGAATCATCCTCATAGACACGATTCACAATCCCAGTACGACTCACAATCCACTCATGATTGGTGTCCATAATTTGGGCAAGGTCGTGATTGGATACAATTCTTTGGGAACGGTAACTCCCCGTTTTAACGATCGCGGCTGACATGGTGCACCTCCCCAATCATCCGATACTTCTTAAACCTTTCATTCAAGAGTTTCGATACTTTTATTTTTTTATTGGTTTTAAACGTTTCATAGATTAATTTCTTAAGATTACGCATCGTATCATCGTTTTCAGTAATAATACGATCCACAATACCCAAATCCTTTAAATCTTGGGCTGTAATTTTCATCAAGCCAACGATTTCTTTCGCCTTAGAGGCATCTTTAAATAAAATGGACGCAAAACCTTCGGGAGATAGGATGGAGTAAATCGCATTTTCAAGCATCCAAATCTCATCGGTAACCGTGAGTGCCAAAGCACCACCACTGCCCCTTCCCCTAAAATAATCGATAGCGTTGGGACTTTTAGATCCACCATCTCCATAATATTCTCAGCAATCGCAAAGGCCTGACCCCGCTCTTCAGCCCCAATACCTGGATAAGCACCTGGTGTATCGATGAGGGTTAAAATGGGGCGATTAAACTTTTCAGCTTGTTTCATCAAACGCAAAGCTTTACGATATCCTTCAGGATGGACCATCCCAAAGTTTCGGGTAATGTTTTCATCCACTGTTTTACCCTTAACAATCGCAATGACGGTTATGGGCATTTGGTATAGCATCGCAATACCTCCCACCACAGCGCCATCATCACCATAGTAACGATCCCCATGAAACTCAATGAAGTCATTGAACATCGTATTAATATAATCAATCCCATTGGGACGGTTTGGATCACGCGCCAAAAGGACCCGATCCCAAGGTGTGCGCTGTGACTTAATTTGTGCGCGCAGTGACACCAAAGATTTTTCAAGTTCCGTTGTATCCAGGTTTTGTGACTTAAATACTTCAATTTGTTTTTCTAAATCCAAGAGTAATTGATTCATGATATCACCCCGTGCATCGTTAGTATTCTGGAAAGTGTTTCTTTCATTTCATGGCGATGGACGATTTTATCAAGAAAACCTTTCTCCAACATAAATTCTGCGGATTGGAATCCATCAGGTAAATCTTGACCAATGGTTTGTTCAATAACCCGTTTCCCCGCAAAACCAATCAAGGCTTTGGGTTCACTTAAGATAATATCCCCCAAACTCGCAAAACTGGCAGAAACCCCTCCGGTAGTCGGATCACTCATGATGGATATGTATAAGCCACCTGCATCTTTAAATTTCTTGACCGCATGGCTTGTTTTGGCCATTTGGAGCAAGGATACCATACCCTCTTGCATTCTGGCACCACCTGATGCACTGAATAAAATGACAGGTTTACTTTGTTTTTGGGCCCGCTCAAAAGCACGGGTAATTTTTTCACCCACTACAGAACCCATACTCCCCATCATAAAATCAGGATCCATGATAATCGCAATCACAGATTGATGTTTCAGTTTTGCTTCTGCGCAAACCACCCCATCATAAACACCCAAATTCTCCGTTAGATCTTCAAGCTTTTCTTTATAGCCTGGAAAGTTTAGGGGATCTTTGGAAGTCATAATATGATGGAAAACATCAAATTTATCAAACACAAGGCGCGCCCTTTGGACAACATGCATTCGCATATGGTAATCACAAAGAGGACAGACTCTCATATTCTTTTGAAGTGCACTCGCATCAATGGTTTTTTCACAATGCGGACATTGTTCATACATGCCATCCAACACTTCAATATCGTGTTCAAAGATATCCCCACCCCTTAAGGCATTTACCTTATCTTTTTTATCTTTAATTTTTTGTAACATCACATTCACCTATTTTCTAAAATTTGTTGAATCAAGGATGTATCATACTCCAAATCCAAAAAGGATTCATGGAGTAAAACTTCCAATAAAAATTCAATATTGGTTTGAATCCCTTCAATATCCAATTCCTCTAAACAGCGCATGGCTTTTTCAATCGCTTCATCACGTGTATTATCATAAACAATGACCTTAGCCATCATGGAATCATAAAAAGGTAAAATTTCATATCCTGGATAAATAAAACTATCGATACGAACCCCATTGCCCCCTGGGAAATGAAGATTTTCGATTAAACCACTACTGGGCATAAAGTTTTGGTACGGATTTTCCGAAGTAATTCTCAACTCAATCGCATGTCCTTTTATCTTTATATCCGATTGTTCAAATGGCAAACGTTTATTGGATGCCACTTTGAGTTGTTCCTTCACCAAGTCAATTCCTGTGATCCCTTCAGTAATGGGATGTTCCACTTGTAGACGGGTATTCATCTCAATAAAATAAAAGTTTTCATTCTTATCCATAATGTATTCCAAGGTACCCAAGGATTCATAATTCAAATGTTTCGCAGCATTCAATGAAGCATCATAGAGTTTTTTGCGTGTTTTTGAACTGAGATTACGGACCGGTGCTTCCTCAATCATTTTTTGATTGTTACGTTGCACAGAACATTCACGTTCATATAAATGCACCACATTACCATACTTATCACCCAAAATCTGAACTTCAATATGACGTGGGTTTTCGACAAATTTCTCTAAATAAACATCGCCGCTACCAAAGGCATTTTTAGCTTCTTGGGTTGCTTGATCAAAAGAGGATTGTAAGGCTTCTTTAGAATACGCAACACGCATTCCTTTACCACCCCCACCCAGTGATGCTTTGATTAATACTGGATAGCCAATTTCATCGGCTGCCGCTTCGGCTTCTTGAATGGTATGCACAAGACCCTTCGATCCAGGTACCGTGGGAACACCTGCTTTAAGCATGGTTTCCCGTGCCTTTTGTTTGTTACCCATTAAAGCAATGGTTTCGGATTTCGGTCCAATAAACTCTAAACCCAAACGCTCGCAGGCAAGCGCGAATTCCTCATTTTCACTTAAAAATCCATAGCCTGGATGAATGGCGTGACATTTCGTATTGATGGCAGCTTGTAAGATGGCTTGTTGGTTAAGATAAGAGTTCTCTAATTTATGGTCTCCGATGCATACCGCTTCGTCTGCCAATAACACATGGAGTGAATCCTTATCTTTATTTGAATAGACTGCGACCGTACTTAAATTCAATTCACGACATGCACGAATGATGCGTACTGCAATTTCACCGCGGTTGGCTATTAATACGCGTTGTATCATTGAATTTCAAACAAAGGTGTATCAAAAGCTACCGCATCGCCATCTTTTACCAATACGGATTTGATCACACCATCCTGTGTGGCTTTAATTTCGTTCATGACCTTCATGGCCTCAATAATGCATAGCACATCACCCTTTTTAAATGGGGTCCCCACATTCATAAAGGAAGGCTTATCTGGGCTGGGCTTAGAATAAAAAACACCAACCAAGGGCGCTTTGATTGTATTGGATAGGTGCTTCTCTTCTTTTACTTCACTTGAAGCTAAAACAGGTTGTGTAGAGATCATGTTGACCCCAGGTTTCTTAAGTGAAACCGAGAAATTTTCATCCTCATAAGCCAAAGATTCTAAGCTTGAATCTTCCAATAATGTAATCAATTTTTTTAGTTCTTTAATGTTCATAAAATACCTCCAAACAATTAGTTTGATATTCAAAGTAAATCATATTATAATGGTTTAAGCAAGTTTAAAGGAGAAATTTTTATGAAAACAGAAGCAATTATAAAAAACAATATTATCCTCAGCGTCAATCCTGATGGATGCAAACAAAACGTACAGAAACAAATTGAAGCGCTACAAGATTTAGAGAAACTCAGTGATAAACCCCTCAATGTTTTGGTTATTGGAGGTAGTAGTGGTTATGGTCTTGCGAGTCGTGTAGTCTTGAACACATTGACCAACGCCAATATCATCAACGTCAGTTTTGAAAGAGAACCCAAAGGAAAACGCTTGGGATCCCCAGGTTACTACCAAAACGAAGCCATGCAAGAAGCGTTCCCCAGTACTCTTGATTTAATGGGAGATGCTTTTTCAGATGCCATGAAAGAAAGTGTTTGTGAAGCCTTGGAAGGCAAAAAATTGGATTTGATTATCTATTCATTGGCCAGTGGTGTTCGTGTTGATCCAAAAACTGATATTAAATATGTTTCAGCCTTAAAACCCATTGGTGAATCTTATACCGGTTATAATGTTGACATCGCAAAAGAAAGCTTAATTGAAGAAACCATCGAACAAGCCACCGAAGCTGAAATTGAAAATACCGTTAAAGTCATGGGTGGTGAAGATTATCTATTATGGATTGAAGCCCTATTAAAACATGATGCCCTGAATGAAGGGGTGAAGGTCGTAACCTATACTTATCATGGACCTGAATTGACCCATGCTATTTATAAAAATGGCACCATAGGCTTTGCAAAAAGAGATTTAGAAAGCACCAACCAGAAGATCAACACTTTACTCAAGCCCCTTCATGGAAAAGCATATGTCAGTGCATCCAAGGCCGTCATCACCAAAGCATCCATCTTCATTCCGACGATGGCCCTTTATGCCAGTGCTTTATTTAAAGTCATGAAAACAAAAGGAACCCACGAATCCATTACCCTACATAAATACCGGATGTTCAAAGACTTCATCTTTAACGATGACTTTAACGATACCCACATCCCCTTGGATGCTTTTGAAATGGACCCAATCGTTCAAAAAGAAACTGCCCAACTACTCACAGATTTAAATAACGATAACTTTAAAGACCGGGTGGACTTTGATAGCTTTAAAAAAGAATTTGTATCGTTGAATGGTTATTAATTCATGAAGCATATTTATCTTGAATTTTGTGAATCAACCAATGCGGTTGCGAAGTCTTTAATTGAAAGATACCAAGAACCGTTTTGTGTGCGTACTTCCTACCAAACCAAGGGCAAGGGAACCATGGGTAAATCCTTTCATTCCCCTAAGGACAAGGGCTTATATATGTCGTTGGTTTTATATGAAGGGGTGAATATAGAAAACATTCATGATATCACCTTAAACTGTGCCCATATCATTTCACAGTATTTAAATGATACCTATAAGATTGAAACTTATGTTAAAGCCCCCAATGATATTTATATTGAGGGTAAAAAATTATGTGGCATTCTAACAGAAAGCAGCTTATCAGTAAATGAAAACACCTATGATGCGATTATCATTGGGATCGGTTTAAATTTAATTAAGGACACAAACCTTCCATCTGACATCACATCCATTTATACTGCTTTAAGTGAACACACAACCCAAGAAATCCATCTCAATCAAGTATTAGAGGATCTACTGTATGCACTTCCATACTAAAGAACTCACCAAAGTAGCCATGAATGTGCTGTTGATTGGCATCGCTTCAAAGATTACCAT
>CANRNG010000034.1 GCA_947631935.1 uncultured Erysipelothrix sp. | reverse complement strand
CATGATGAAGGAACCTATGCAATTGAACCTGAAAAAATAACCATTCTATTGGGAAATGCGCTTGATAATGCGATTGAATCCACTCAAAAAAATGAAAATGAAGGTGAGATTCGGGTTATTTTAAGCGAAAACAATCAATTCATTAAGATCTTCATTTCCAATCCCATTCATGAATATCCCATCATCGATAAGGGCAAACTCGTTTCAAGTAAAGCATCCAAATATTCAGGCATCGGCATGCTTAATATAGAACAAGTTGTGGAAGAATTGGGTGGCTCTGTTGACTTTTCAATTGAAGATCATCGTTTTAATTTAACAATACTTTTAGATAAAGAGTCGAAAAAATGACCATTTAATCAAAAAACATACAATTTAATCAAAAAAAACGAAAATTTTTAAATTTGGCAGTATCATTTATACAGGTGATATACAATGCGAAAGTTTTCAGAAAAAATTAGTTGGTGGTTCTACCAAAGAGAATATATTCAAAACACTCAAATTGACGATTTGACTTTTGGGCTTGAAGTAATCCTATCGAATTTATTGTCTTTTATAACCATCACCATCGTGGGATTTATGATAGGAGATCCTTTAAAGACCATCCTTTTCTTAATTGTTTTTATTATATTTAGAACAATACGTGATAGATACCATGCTGAAACATTTTTAGCGTGTTATATTTTGACCTTATGTTCTTTTTTTATTCCTTTGTTACTATCGAAATACATTGTTTTTAATCAAACATTTCTCGTATTAAACCTTGTGATACTCAATGGTCTTTTATTATTTATCTTCAGTGAGACCTTAAATGAACCCAAGAAGCGTCAACAGTTCATCAACTTTGTGACTGCTTCTGTTGTTTATAACCTAATTCCGCTATTTTTATTGGTGGTTAACCAATTTGATTATGCCATCTTCTTATCCAGTTTGGGAACGGTGGTCGTTTTTACGGCCATAAAAGGCCCTAAAGGATCATAGAGAAAGTAAGGAGGTGACATCATGGATAGATTCGTTGTCATTATGGGGTTTGTGCAAGCCCACAAAGAAAAAATAGAGGGGAGGCGTGTTGCGGATTGGTTAGTTTTAATGATTGAAAACAATCATTGTAATATTTAAATTTATAGGATTATGAAACCACAAAAAACTGGTTTTTTTTTTTGCGATTTTGATTGCCTTATCCAAAAAGAAGGTTTAGACTTTAAGTTAGGTTGAAAAACTATGTGATATATTTATCAAAAAATATGAGGAGAGAAATATGAAAAAATTACTATGCATATTATTGTTTTTAATGGTTGGATGTCAGGCAAAGGAGGCTGAAAGTTTGTCATTGAGTATTGGGGTGATGCCTGCAGTGGACAGTGCACCGATCTTATTGGCGCAAGAAAAAGGATATTTTGAGGCAGCTGGGCTTAAGCTTGATGTACAAATCTATACCAATGCGATGAACCGCCAGTCTGCTTTACAAAGTGGTGAATTGGATGGTGCAATGACGGACGTGATTGCGCTTGTAAACAACGTTAACAATGGCTTTAATATTAAAGTTACGACCAGTACCGATGGTGTATTTCCAGTATTGATGCATGAAGATGCGCTGGATAAAAAGGATATAAAAGTGGGGATGATGGAAGTCTCAGTGGTCAACTATTTATCCGATGAATACCTCAAAGATTATAATGTGGAAAAAGTCTATATTAACGAAATTCCAGCGCGTATGGAAATGATTAAAACCCAATCAATCGATATGGCTGTCATTCCTGAACCCATGGCATCTCAGGGTGCTTTAAATGGATTACAGAAAGTTGTGATGGAAAGTGGGGATGCATTTTCTCCAGAAGTTATGGTCTTTAATCAAAAGTCGATTGATGAAAATCGTGAAGCCATTGAAATTTTTCACAAAGTTTATAACCAAGCAGTTCAAGAAATCAATGAAAATGATGATGAAGCCCGTGACATTTTAATTAAGGTATTAGACCTTAATGTTTCAATTAAAAATGATATCGTACTCCCTGAGTATCATCTTGTGCGTATTCCAGATGAAGCCTATATTCAAAAGATTATTAATTGGACCCGTGCAACATTGAAGCAAGAGATTGAACTCAACTATGCTGATTTGGTTGATGCATCTTTCATTGAATAATGATTTATGTTGACAATATAAGTTTTAGTTATGATAAAGAAAAGGTGATTGATGATTTATCGCTTTCTTTTGAAGAAAACAAAATCACAACCCTGATTGGTCCATCAGGGTGTGGTAAAACGACCTTACTTTATCTTCTTGCTGACTTACTAAAACCAAGTCAAGGTTTAATTCACAGAAACAATCTTAAAACAGCCCTAATTCTACAGGATTTTGGGCTTTTCCCATGGAAAACAGTTTATGAAAATATTACGATGGTCTCTAAAGAAAATGCCAATGCGTATATTGATCAGTTTGAACTCAATGAACATCTTGATAAATATCCATCCGAACTTTCTGGTGGCCAAAAACAAAGGGTTGCTTTTGCGCGGGCTTTGACTTTGAAACCCGACATGCTGCTTTTGGATGAGGCTACTTCTGCTTTAGATGCAATCTCTAAAGAAAAGATTCAAGACTTTATTTTGGATCAGTATTTAAAACATCCTAAAACGATTGTTGCCATCACCCATAGTATTGAGGAAGCTGTTTTTTTGGGTCATCAAATTTTGGTGATGCAAGATGGGAAGATTGTTGAAACCATTCAAAATGATTTACCCAAACAAAAAGAGATTAGAAATCATCTAAACTTCTATGAAATGTGCTTAAAAGTTAGGGGGATACTCAATGAAACAGAACCTGGCAAATAAATTAATCGGTATCGGTTTTATATTGGTACTTTGGACATTGATGCATCTTATGATTCATACAGCCGCCATCCCATCACCCATTAAAACTGTATTGAGTCTTTATGATCAAT
Organism: uncultured Erysipelothrix sp.; assembly: GCA_947631935.1. Taxonomy (GTDB): domain Bacteria; phylum Bacillota_I; class Bacilli_A; order Erysipelotrichales; family Erysipelotrichaceae; genus Erysipelothrix. The sequence goes on along the minus strand of CANRNG010000034.1, from coordinate 15,253 downwards.
TGAAAAATGGATTACTTATAGATTTACTTTACAGTCTCTATAGAGTTATGGTTGCCTTATTTTTTTCATCTTTACTGGGGACTGCTTTGGGCATTGCGATGGGTCTGAGTCCTAAAATGGACCAAATCATTTCACCAATTGTTTACATTTTATATCCGCTACCAAAGATTGCTTTTTTGCCCATCCTAATGATTTTGTTTGGATTGAAAGAAACATCTAAAATCTTATTGATTGTCCTGATTATTATCTTCCAATTCATTTTGTCTTCAAAACAGGCCATTGATGGTATTCCAAGTAACTTGGTCATTTCAATGACATCTCTCAAACAATCTAAAATAATGCATTTAAAAAACCTTTATATTCCAGCAGTATTGCCCAGTTTCTTTACCAGTCTGAGAGTCAGCTTTGGGATATCCATTTCCATTTTATTTTTTGGCGAAAACTTTGCGACTACCTATGGAATGGGATATCGCATCATGAATGCATGGGCCATGGCCAATTATACCCAAATGTTTGCGGGTATCTTACTCTTGAGCCTTGTGGGACTGGTGGTCTATGGTTTGATAGACATCATTCAAAAACGCGCTTGTAAATGGATGTATATCACTTATAATAAATAAAAAGGACGTGAAGCATATGAAATACACACTCATTACCGGTGCCTCTTTTGGAATTGGTTTGGAACTTGCTAAAATATTTGCTGAGAAAAACCACAATCTCATTCTTGTTGCAAGAAATGAGGCAAGACTGTTGGCGATAAAAAATGAACTTGAATTGAAATATCAAATTCAAGTGATTGTAATTTCAAGAGATTTAACGCATGATCAAGCATGTCAAACACTTTATGAGGAAACCAAGCCCTATAAAGTTGATATTCTTGTTAACAATGCAGGGTTGGGTGATCATGCTTCTTTTATGGATTCAGACCTCACCAAACAAATTGAGATGGTCAAACTTAATGTGCAAGCACTGATGACACTCACGCACCTTTACTTGCAGGATATGGAACAAGGTAGCAAGATCTTAAATGTGGGTTCTGTTGCATCCCTTGCGCCCGGACCTTATATGTCTGTTTACTATGCTTCAAAAGCATTTGTGAGATCTTTTTCAAATGCGCTTACTGAGGAACTCAAACCCAAAAAAATCACAGTTTCAGCCCTCCATCCAGGACCGACCCATACCAACTTTCAAGCAAATTCAAATCTAGATCATGCCAATATGTTCAAAAGATTGTATGTCTATGATGCCCATAAAGTGGCCCTTGCAGGATACCAAGGACTCCTAAAAGGGAAAGCCAATATCTATTATGGCTTTTCTGTGAAGCTCATGCATGTCCTTTCTAAATTCAGTCCATCATTTTTGACCCGAAAAGTAACAAAATATGTAAATAAATAGTGACGGATTATCCCTATTTCTTCTGGTAAGCGAAAATAAAGCTGCTATAATTAAACTATGACATATAGAAGTGGGGATAATATGGAAGTGATGATCAGAAATGAAGCGCAATTTGTTTCAAATAATCGTGTAACCAATACCATTGTGCTCAAAGAACTCCAAAACGAACTTTTAAATTGTGAGAGTTTTACAATGAGTGTGGCCTTTATAACAGAGGGTGGTTTAACCATGATCCTTCAGCAGTTAAAAGAGCTAAAGGAACGGGGAATACAGGGTCGAATTCTAACTTCACAATACAATCATTTTAACAATCCCAAAGTATTTAAAAGATTGGCAACCATCCCAAATGTTGAAGTCAAAGTTTATACTGAATCAGCCCACCACACTAAAGGATATATTTTTACTAAGAAAGATAAAAAAACGGTTTTGATTGGTTCTTCTAACCTCACCCAATCAGCCTTAAAAACAAATCGTGAGTGGAACTTAAAAATTGAAAAGACAGAAGATTCGAAGGTGATTGAAGATCTTTCTTTTGAATTTGAAGATATGTGGCAAGATGCCACAGTTTTAAGTGATGCTTGGATTGCTTCCTATGCAAAGAAGTACTTTGAAGCCAAAGAATTGAGATCCAGTTTAAAGAAAATCGAAGCAGAAGTAGAGCGTGTTATGCCCAATTCAATGCAAGTTGAGGCACTTCGAAACTTAGACCATCTTAGAAAAAGTGGTGCCCAGAAAGCCTTGCTTATTTCTGCAACTGGAACGGGTAAAACTTATCTTTCAGCATTTGATGTAAGAAACTTTAAAGCAAAGAAAACTCTATTTATTATCCATCGCGAGCAAATAGCCATAGCTGCTGCTCGTACTTTTAAAAAAGTAATGCAGGATAAGACTGTGGGTATTTTCTCTGGGAATACTAAGGAAACCGATCGTGATATTGTGTTTACAACCATCCAAACTTTACATAAATCTCATAATTTAGAGATTTTTGATAAAGAGCATTTTGACTATATCATCTATGATGAAGCCCATCGTAGTGAAGCAAAAACATACCAAAAGGTAATGGATTATTTTAAACCTCAATTTATGTTGGGGATGACTGCAACACCAATTCGTACAGATGGAACCAATGTTGCGGCGCTTTTTGATTATAATATTGCCCATGAAATTCATTTAAAAGACGCATTGGCAATGGATATGTTGATTCCTTTCCATTACTTCGGTGTGAGTGATGTGAATGTTGATGGGGAAGTCATCCATGAAAAATCTGAAATTGCTGCCTTGGTGAGTGATCATCGCGTGGATGAGATCATTAAAGAATCTCAATATTTTGGATTCAGTGGTGACAAACTCAAAGGTTTAATCTTTTGTAGTCGCAACCAAGAAGCATCTTTACTTTCACAAAAGTTAAACTCAGAAGGATATAATACGCTTGCCCTAGATGGTAATGCTACTTTGGATGAACGTGAAACTGCCATAGCTCGCCTTACTTCTAATGAGGGTGATCTCGATTATATTATTACGGTAGATATCTTTGGTGAAGGGGTTGATATTCCTGAAATCAATCAAATCATCATGTTAAGACCCACTGAATCAGCCATTGTGTTTGTGCAACAGTTGGGTAGGGGTTTGCGAAAACATGCTGAGAAAGATTATTTGGTTGTGATTGATTTTATCGGAAATTATAAAAATAACTTCATGATCCCAATTGCCCTTTCAGGCGATAACTCCTACAGTAAAAATAAGCTTAGAAAATTTGTGATGGAAGGCAATACGATGATTCCAGGTGAATCCACCATTGAGTTGGATCGGGTTTCCAAGGAGAAAATTTATGAAGCCATTAACCAACAAAATTTTTCAAGTCATGCCAATATCAGAAAAGAATATACGACGATTAAAAATAAATTGGGAAAAATTCCCTATCCGATTGATTTTATTCTCAATAACGGCATTGATTTGGATATCGTATTCTCTAATTTAAAAACGAAAATTTACAGTTACCATGAATTACTTTTAAAATTTGAACCCGAGTATAAAGGCGTTTTATCAGATACTGAAAATGATATTTTAAACTTTATAACCCACGAATTTTCTAATGGGAAAAGATTGGAAGAATTGCGTGTTCTTGAAAGATTGAAAACCAATATATCTATCTCTATGGATGTGCTGCATCAAGTCTATGGTTCTATAAAAACGAAATCTATTATAAATTATCTTAGTTTAAATTTTGTGAACGAAGTGGGTCAAAAAAGATATCATCATGTATCCTTGGTTTCAATTCAAGATGGCATGATTTCCTTATCTAATACTTTTTTAAAGGCTTTAGAGAATCCTGTCTTTGTGAAACATTTTAATGCGATTGTGGCGTATGGTGTTATGCGTATGGAAAAGTATTATGAAACAGTAGATGAATACGGATTTGTTTTGTGGGAACAATACACAAGAAAAGATGCCTCGTGGTTATTGAATTGGGAATCAAATCAAGAAGGAACCATCAATGGTTACAAAATTGATCATACCACAAAAACCATCCCCCTTTTTGTGACGTATAATAAAGCGAAAAATATCAATGATTCCATTCGATATGAAGACCAATTTGTGGATCGTGACACGATGCATTGGATGAGTAAAAATAACAGAACCCTGAGTTCCACTGAAATCCAAAACATCATTCATGCCCAAGCACAAGGCTATACGATTTTTCTTTTCGTTCAAAGAGATGAAACAGAAAAAACGAAATTCTACTATCTGGGTGAAGTAACCGCACATAATCCTGTTGAAAAGGTGATGCAATATTCAAAGAATCCAGTTATTGAGTTTGAGCTTAAATTAAAAAATCCCGTGAGGGATGATTTGTATTATTATTTGATTGAGGGGTGGGATTTAAGATAATCCTTTAAGATTGGGATGATGCTAATATCCGCCGGTAACCAATCAATCGTATCCAATTCTATAGATGAAACCCACTGATAAGAAGCATGTTCTGTTAAAGTGGGTTTTCCACTTTTAACCTCACAAATATAGACGTGCATGGTTAAATGAAAGTTTGGATAGGCGTGTTGGATTGTTGTGAGATGTGATTTGGGTATGACATCAAATCGCAATTCCTCTTTGATTTCCCTAACGACCGCTTCTTTTTGAGATTCCTTGGGTTCAATCTTACCACCAGGAAACTCCCATAGACCATCAAAATCCCCACCCTTTCTTTTGGTGATGAGAACATGATTGTGATCAATGATGGCAGCCGCAGCCACTTCTATTTTTTTCATGTATGCGATGCTAAGTCTTCTTCTAAAATCGAAAGCAGTTTATCAAACTCCACATCGGTCATCTTGGGTTTGAGATTTATTTTGACGGTATCTTTTTCATCGTCTAAGACCTTCTCTTTTAAAATAATATATTCATAGAGCAGTTGTTTTATATTTCGCTCAGGAAAGGTCTGTTCTAAAGCTTCCTTGACTTTGTTACGTTGTCCATCTCCATGCGGAAATATTTTCTCTTGAAATGCCTTTCGTTTGGCTTCTTTTTCTTCTTGTGATTCAAATAGATTGAACATGATTATCACTTCCTTGTGCTTATTTTACCATAAATAAGAGGCCTTTGTTGACAAGGATTGGCATGTTTGTTAATAATGCTGTTGGTCAAGACCTTTAAGTATGTCCAGAGAGTCATGTAAGTGAAAGGGATTTTACTTTTTTGCTACAGTCTTTTTGGATAAAGGACTGCTTTTTTTATACAAGGAGGAATGAAAAATATGCGTCATTTTATACATGTTGATCAATTTGAGCCAAAAGCATTTTTGGATTTAGCGAAAAGAGGATTGTACTTAAAATAAAATCCTGGAGATGTCAAACAGAATGGTTTGTCTGTTGTGGTTTGCTCACATTTGGAAGTGACGATGATTAAAGAAAGTATAGGTGATGAATTTCTCTTTGTTACACCGGGCATTCGTTTACCCGATGCCAAAAAGATGATCAAGTACGGATTACCACTCCCGTATCTGCAAAGATGCTTTGATTCACACATATCGTGGTGGGACGTCTTATCACCCAAGATAGTAATCCCAAACAAGCCTATGAAACGATAGTGGCAATGTGGGAGGAAAACTGATGAAAACAACCATCGCAAAAGGATTGCTAAGTGTAAAAGCAGTGAGTCTCAATGTAAAAGAACCCTGTACCTGGGCCAGTGACATTAAGAGTCCTATTTATTGTGACAAAAGGATTACACTTTCTTACCCAAAATTAAGAAAAGAAATTACGAAAGTTTTATTTCTGTTATTTCAGAAAAATATCCAGAAGCGGATGTGATAGTGAGGGTTGCGACTGGGGGATTGCCTCAAGCTGCTCTTGTTGCTGAAGGACTCAACCTACCCCTTGCGTATGTTAGAACTGAAAAGAAATCGCATGGTAAAACAAACCAAGTTGAAGGTCGCATTGAAAAGAATCAAAAAGTGGTGGTCATTGAAGATTTAATTTCAACAGGAGGGTCATCCATTAAAGCAGTCGATGCTTTAAAAGCCATGGATATTGATGTATTGGGGGTTGTGGCAGTCTTCACCTATAATTTAGCCCAAGCAAAAGAAGCTTTCAAAGATGTGGCGTTATCAACACTCAGTGACTATGAAACCTTGATTAAAGTAGCGAATCAAGAGCACTATATTGAAAAAGAGGACCAAGACATCCTGCTTCAATGGCATCGTGATCCTTTTATTTTGATGGAAAAATAGATTTTTAAAAGTCCCGCTCAAACTATCAAAGTAGTATAGGCGGGTTTTTTAATTCATCTTAAAGGCACTGTTAAAAGAACACAAAAGATATATTGAAAGAGAATAAAAAAAGACCTTTAAGAATATGATTTTAGTTTGCGATAAATTAATCAAAAAAAACAATAAATCTGTGGTAATATAAATAGGAATAAGCGTTCGTGGCGCAATGGATAGCGCATTTGATTCCGGTTCAAAAGGTTGCAGGTTCGAGTCCTGCCGAGCGCGCCATTTTTGTGAACTTATGTGTTATAAGTTCTTTTTTTGTCTAAAAGGCGTAAGATATGTCAAAATCTTTGATAAATGATAATGTACGGATAGAAACGAGGTGTTTTTTATGAAGCATATAGCTGTGTTTGGTAAAGGTAGTCATTAGCAAAAGATTTGAAAATGCTGGCAACTCAGTGGTTTACGTGGATTCTAAAGGCCATGTAGATACTTTGGGTGATATTGTTGTGTTGGCCATTCCTTATGGTGCAGTGTCTTCTGTGTTGGATTTACATAAAGATGCATTAAAGGGAAAAATCATCGAGGATCTCACCAATCCATTCAACTTTGAAACCATGAATGATGTGGTTGTTCCTAAGGATATTTCTGCTGCACGAATAATTGCGAAAACTGCAAAGGATTCAGTGTTGGTAAAGGCATTTAACACCAACTTTGCGGCAACTTTGGAATCTGGAAAAGTTGCAGATACTGTGCCTACAGTGGTGATGGTTGCCTCTGATGATGTGGATGCAAAAGCAACTTTAAAAGCAGCACTTACAGGTAGTCGTTTGGATATCGTAGATGCGGGTTCACTCAAACGGGCACGCGAATTGGAGGCTATGGGATTCTTGCAAATTACCTTTGCCATTAAAGACGAAATCAATTGGACCGGTGGATTCACGGTATTAAAATAGAATCGTATTATTTTTATTAATTGAAGAGGTCGTTTATGCTATCTTTTTTTTTTGTTTTTTTTGTTCACATAGATGTCAAATTCATGGTTTAAGATAACATCAGATTGAAAGGATGATCTATATGAAAACAAGTTTAAAAAACAAATTCAAAATAACGGCTGTCGTTGTTAGTTGTGGGCTTGCGGGATTTGGTGGCAGCTATTTGGCAAACCAATGGGATGAAACTGTCGCTAATGACGCTAAAGTAGTCTTAAATGAAGTGAACACGAGTAGTCTTGATATGGATTATGAAGATTTATCTGATGTTGTCGCCAACATTCAAAGTTCTGTGGTAGAAATTACCACTGAATCAGCCGCAACGGGTTCTTGGATGGGACAATATGTAACAACCGGTGCCGGGAGTGGTGTGATTTTAAGTACGGATGGCTATATTGCGACCAACCATCATGTGATTGACGGTGCATCCACCATCACAGTGCGTTTGATGAATGGTGAAACCTATGAAGCAACCTTGGTTGGAGATGACCAAAGTACAGACTTGGCTGTTTTAAAAATCGATGCTTCAGATTTAATTCCAGTTGTCATGGGTAATTCAGATGAAATTAAAGTAGCTCAAACGGCCATCGCAATTGGTAACCCATTGGGTGAATTGGGTGGTTCTGTTACAACCGGTATTATATCAGCATTGGATCGTGAGATTACCATTGAGGGTGAAACCATGAACCTACTTCAAACCGATACAGCCATTAATCCAGGTAACTCTGGGGGTGGACTCTTTAATAAGGATGGTATCTTGATTGGAATTGTCAATGCGAAGTCATCGGGTTCAGAAATTGAAGGATTGGGTTTTGCGATTCCTGTTAATACAGTTAAAGAAGTGGTACAACAACTCATTGACCAAGGTTATGTTGGGGGTCGTGTCAGTGTGGGATTAACAGTCGTAGATATTCAAGATGCACAAACTGCGATGAACTATAGGGTGAGTGAATTGGGTCTATACGTCTATGAATCAACGCAAGATGCGATATTAAAAGGAGACCGTATTGTGTCTTTTGAAGACAATGTGATTGACAGCTATGCTTCCTTCAAATCAATTCTAAAAGAATATGAAGTGGGAGATACTGTGAATCTTGGTGTTGTAAGAGAAGGTAAAACTTTGAGTGTATCCATTACACTACAAGAACGAAAGAGCTAGGAGGTTGTGATGTTAGGTATAAGAAATGCCATAAAAAGTATTTCGCAATCATAGGGTCGTATTATCAACAATAACTTTGGTGGCATGACGCCACCGGATATGGGCAGTCCATTTGAAGAAACCAATACCCCAATTGAAAGTATTGATCTAGTTTTGGATGTTTCAGTTTTTGGCCAACTCTTTCTAATTGGTGTGGCATTGACTTTAATTTCAAGTTTGGTGGGTGCCATATTTGTAATGCGATATGAACCCCTTAAAATCTTGGCAAATCGGACCTAAGGAGTGATATGATATCGATTTTAGCGTTAGAGAAAGTGGGATATACCTATGATGGTGTATCCCCTGTATTAAAAGATATTGATTATACGTTTGAGAAGGGGAAGTTGTATGCGATTGTTGGGCCATCCGGTGCAGGTAAGACAACTTTACTCTCTCTTTTATCTGGACTGACAACCGCTTCTGAAGGTGAGGTCCTATTCAATGGAAAAAACATCCAAAAAATTAACCGATATGACTATCGAAGTCAAGACGTGGGGTGTGGTTTTCCAACAGTTTAATCTCTTACCCTATTTAAATTCACTTGAAAATGTAGTATTATCAATGTACGCGTCTGGGAAAAAATCGAAAATAAAAATGAACGCGCGCTACAACTTTTAGATAAAGGGGCTTTGGATGAATCGCTTGCGAGGCGTCGTATTCTTAAGTTATCTAAAGGTGAGCGACAGCGTGTTGCGATTGCCCGTGCATTGTCGTTTGATCCTGAAATTATTTTAGCAGATGAACCGACTGGTAACCTAGATGTGGCAACTCAAGATGAAATTATGGATATATTTCTTGATTTGGCGCACAATGAAAATAAATGTGTTATCTTGGTGTCCCATACACCAGAAGTCGCAAAAATGGCTGATGTCGTCTATAGACTTGAGCCATTGAAGAAAAGAAAGAGGAAAATATAAATGAAATTTAAATTCTTAGTGATTTTGAGTCTTTTACTGGTCGGTTGTGGCAGTAATACAAATTCAAAAGAATTCTCGTACAGTGATATATATAATGAACAAGGATATTTTAAAGATGTGGAAGCATCCGAAGTGGCTGGAACCATTGATTATACATCATTTGAGATTGATCCAGATTTGCTTGAAGTAACTGAAAGCGAAATTGAAAGTACACTCTCATCTTTCTACCAATATTATACTCCAGAAGTTAAAAAAATTACGGATCGTAAAATTGTAGATGGCGATACAGTCAATATTGATTTTGTGGGTTCTGTAGATGGTGTAGAATTTGAAGGCGGTTCAACTGAAGGTGAAGGAACATCTATTACCATTGGTTTGACTACTTATATTGACGACTTTTTGGATCAACTCATTGGTCATACACCTGGAGATGAAATGAATATCAATGTGACTTTCCCTGATGACTATTCACAAGAAGATCTTCAAGGTAAGGATGCTGTGTTTGTAACTCAAATTAACTATATCGAAGAAACAATAATCGATGATGCGTATGTTAAGGATAATTTTGAAAGCGTATATGGATGGACAACAGTCTCTGAAATGCGAGCAGGCGTTGAGGCTGAACTGCGTTTATCCAATGTGAAAAATTACTTGTATGAAGTCATGTTGGAAATGGAACTTGCAAAAGATTTACCTACTTCCTTGATTACTTACCAACAAAATATTGCCCTTTCTTTCTATCAAAGTTATGCTGACAGCTATGAAATGGAGTTGGAGGATTTCTTAACCTCTTATGCTGGATATGAATCAATTGATGCCATGCATGAGGCTGAAAGTGAAACCAATATCGCCAACGCAAAATTCAGTACCATTGCCTTGGCTATTGCAGCTCAAGAAAATATGGCCGTTACAACAGATGATTTAGAAGTTTACTTTGCCAAACAAATGGGGTCCTCTGATTATTCAGAGTATGAGGAAACATATGGTCTACCTTATATTAACCACATTGTACTTTGTGAAATGGTTTTAGATCACCTTTATAATACATTGGTATAATTCTTAATTTAGCCCTCAAATTGAGGGTTTTATTATGCTATAATAGATAAAATTAGAGGTGATCATATGGGAAAAACAATTGTACCAAAGAACTATAAATCAACGTTGGATGTGTATGATACACAGACCGCCATTGGTAATATTAAAAAATGGTTTGAAGAAGCATTGACAGGGAGTCTAAAATTAAAGCGCGTATCTGCGCCTTTGTTTGTGGCCGCAGATAGTGGACTTAATGATGATTTAAGTGGTAAAGAACGGGCTGTATTTTTTGATATTCCTTCTTTGGAAGTGGATGGCGAAGTGGTTCATTCTTTAGCAAAATGGAAACGGGTTGCACTGAAACAATATGACTTTAGAGTGGGAAATGGCTTGTATACAGATATGAATGCCATTCGTAGAGATGAAATCTTAGACAACACCCATTCAGTCTACGTAGACCAATGGGACTGGGAGCGTGTCATTGATGCTTCAATGCGTAATGAAAGCTACCTCAAAGAAACAGTCCAACAAATTGTGCACGCAATTTGTGAAACATCCATGCGCCTTCATACCAAGTATAAGGCAGTAGACATCATGTTGGATTCCAATGTCACCTTTGTTACCTCACAAGAATTGGAAGATTTATACCCAAATTTAACTTCTGAACAACGTGAACATGAATTTGTTAAAAAACACCCTACAACCTTCATCCTTCAAATTGGTCACAATCTCAAAAGTGGCAAACCCCACGATCTTAGGTCCCCTGATTATGATGATTGGAATCTCAATGGTGACTTACTCTTTTGGCATGCACCTTTAGAAATGGCTTTGGAGTTGTCTTCGATGGGGATTCGTGTCGATAAAGAAGCCATGCTCAATCAATTGAAACTATCGAATACAGAAAACAGACTCAAATATGATTTTCACCAAGGGGTCATCCATGATAAACTTCCCTTAACCATTGGTGGGGGTATTGGTCAAAGTAGACTGTGTATGTTACTTTTGGGTAAAGCCCATATTGGAGAAGTCCAAGTAAGCCTTTGGGATGAAGAAACGATCAATGCATGCGAAGGTGTGATTGATTTATTATGAAACGATGTAGTTGGGCAAAACACCCTTTAGAAATTGAATATCATGACCACGAATGGTGTAAACCAAATTTTGATGAACGTTATCTTTTTGAGATGTTGGTTTTGGAATCGGCCCAGGCTGGACTTTCATGGCTAACCATCCTTCAAAAAAGAGCGTTTTATCGTAAAGCGTTCCATAATTTTGATGTGAATAAAATCTATGATATGCAAGTCGCGGATGCTTTGAAGGTCGATGGCATTGTAAAAAACAAACTTAAAATTGAAGCAGTCATCCACAATGCCAAATTGATTGTAGACCACAATATTTCTCTTTCTAAAACCATGTGGGATTATACCGATGGAAAAGTTTTGAAAGCGGTGCATCAAAGTCAAACACCTTTATCCAATCAAATTTCCAAAGATTTAAAAAAGATGGGATTTAAATTTGTGGGACCCACCATTATTTATTCCTATATGCAAGCCATTGGGATGATCGATGACCATGAAGCGTCTTGTGAATTGTGTAAAAGGGAGGCTATTTAAGATGCGAAAATTATATTTAATACGTCACGGTGAAACTTTATTCAATCTGAGAAAGAAAACCCAAGGCTGGTGTGATTCTCCACTTACAGATCGTGGCATTGCCCAAGCCAAAGCTGCGAAACAGTATTTTGAGTCTCAAAAGATTTCATTTGATGGCATCTATACATCTACCTCTGAAAGGGCCATTGATACCGCAAATCTCATCACAAACCAAGCCTTTACAAGTATTAAGGGATTAAAAGAATGGTATTTTGGGACGATGGAAGGCGAACCTGAAGACCTTCAAAAGGTACCCAGAAAGCCAGGCCAATTAACCCATGAGGATTTCTTTGTGCAATTTGGGGGCGAGAGCAAAGAAGCCCTTCAAACCCGTTTCAAAAAAACCATCGACGATATATTGGATAAAAACCACGAATCAACACTCTGTGTAACCCATGCAGGTGCGATGTGGGTCCATTTTCTCATCAGAAATCATCCGGATGATTTAAATGGAGAGACTTTTGGGAATTGCTGTATCCTAGAATATAATGTATTGGAAAATGACATTGAGTTTGTTAAAATTATCAATCCGGTGCATCATTTTCCAATAGACTAATTTGTTTTTTTTAAACAGGACCCAATATCTAAATCATGGATTAAAGCGGGATTTGTTTGGGGGGACATTCATTGACTCAAGTCTATATATATGATATTTTTTTAGTAGAAGCGAATTATAAAGAGGCGCGACGTGTGATGAGTAATTTTTTGAAAGGCACAGTCGCCGAAATATCTAATTAAGATATTGGGGTTGGATACGAATAGGTCCATCACTGTTTTTGTAGAGGTTGCCCGACTTTTACAAGGGAGCACTTTATAATTTGGGGGCAAGAGGAGCTATAGGCCTTTTGTCTATAGTTTTTTTATATATAAGGAGCAATGAACTTATGAAATATCACGGAACAATGAAAAGAAATGCGAAAGGGGCAATTGAAGTGGGGGGAATCAGTGTTCAAGCCCTCGCAAAAGAGTTTGGAACACCCCTTTATATTTATGACCAAAGGCTACTTGAAGAGACCTTATCTATGTTTAAAGCGGCTTTTAGTCACGATAAAATTAAAGGCATTGTGGCCTATGCGTCTAAAGCTTTTCTGACCATTGGTATGGCCCAATTGGTGAATCAGTTTGGTCTCAGTATTGATGTCGCCAGTGGGGGCGAACTTTATACTGTCTTTAAGGCAGGTTTTCCCATGGATCGTGTTTATTTTCATGGTAATAATAAAACACCTGAAGAACTTGAAATGGCTTTAGATTATGGTTGTACGGTAATATTAGATAACGCAATGGAAGCAAAGTGTCTTGGTGATTTGGCTTTTGAAAAAAAGAAGTCAATCCAAGTATATTTGCGAGTCAATCCAGGAATTGATGTCTTAACCCATGACTACATTAAAACATCCAAATTGGATTCTAAGTTTGGACTGAATATTGGTAATGAAAAAACCATTGATTTAATCCAAGATTTGAACGAAGATCCTTACTTAATGTTAAAGGGGCTTCATGCGCATATTGGTTCTCAAATTTTTCAAACGGAGCCTTTCTTTGAGAATGTGAATGTCTTGTTAGAAACCTATGTTAAATTAAAAGAAAAGGGTATTGATTTAAAACACCTGAATGTCGGTGGGGGTTTTGGGGTTTACTATACACAAGGGGATACGCCCATGGATCTACCATCATTTCTAAATAAATTGATTGACCATGTTTATCAACAATCACTTTTTCATGAATTGAATTTAGAGTCTGTCAGTATTGAGCCAGGACGCAGTATTGTGTCCAATGCTGGTTCTACTTTATATACCGTGGGTGGTATTAAACATACCGATTCAGAAAAAACTTATGTTTTTATAGATGGGGGTATGAGTGATAACCCCAGAGTGGCATTGTATCAAGCAGAATATGAAGCTGAAATTGCGAATAAAGATGCGGGTGAAAAGGGGAATTATGCGATTGCAGGTAAGCTTTGTGAATCCGGCGATATCTTGAGTCATAAAATTGCGTTGAGAAATCCTGAAGCGAATGATTTATTGCTGATGAGTTCCACGGGAGCATATACTTTCAGTATGAGTTCCAACTATAATCGCATGATGCGTCCAGCTGTTGTGTTTGTGAAAGATGGAAAAGCCAAATTGAATGTAAAGCGTCAAACCTTAGCGGACTTGGTGGTAGGAGACCTAAGCTTATGAGAATTGTGATGAAATTTGGGGGCAGTTCAGTGGCGGATGTTGAAAAAATTAGAGCTGTGGCAAAACGTATTAAAGATAAAAAAGATGCGGGTTATGAAGTGGTGGTTGTGGTAAGTGCCATGGGTAAACAAACCGATGCATTAATAAAAATGGCTCAGGAGTTTACCCGTGATCCAAGTGATCGTGAAATGGATGTACTCTTGTCAACTGGTGAACAACAGTCGATGGCTTACTTGGTTTTAGCCCTTCATGAATTGGGCTTGGGAGCCTTGTCATTAACGGGTTGGCAAGCAGGGATAAGAACCTTTGGGAATCACCAAGCCAATCGCATTGATAATATTCCTGTGGACCGCATTGAAAATCACCTTAAACAAGGAGAAGTCGTGGTGGTTGCAGGATTTCAAGGCATCAATGAGTTTAATGATATCACTACCTTGGGGCGGGGTGGCTCTGACACCTCTGCTGTGGCATTGGCGGTCACTTTGGATTGTGGGGTTGAAATCAATACGGATGTCGATGGGATTTATTCAGTCGATCCAAGACGCTTTGCGGATGCTCGCAAACTGGATGTGCTCACCTATGAGGAAACCTTGGAGATGGCAAGTCTGGGGGCTTCTGTCATTGAACCCCGTTCAGTTGAACTTGCGATGCGATTTAATATTCCAATGGAAATTAGACATAGTTTCAAAGACGTGAGTGGTACTAAAATTACCCAGGAGGCAAATATGTTAGAAGAAACACGCTTAAATAATGTATCCATTATGGATAATGTGATCATGGTGGGTGTTAAAAACTTAGGCTATAATGCAGCGGAACTCTTTACCAAACTGGCCGGTGCTGGCATCAATGTGGATGTGATCACCCAAAGTTCATCCCATGACTTGTCCTTTACGATTCAAGAAAAAGATTTGGAACGTTTGAAAAATTTAATTAAAACTGTACCGCATGATGAACTTGAGATTAAAGATGGTGTGATTAAGTTGTCCATTGTGGGCAATGCGATGCGAACACAACCAGGAGTTGCGGCCCGTGCCTTTGAACTCTTTGTGGAAGCAGGGGTTGAATTTTATCAAGTCTCTACGTCGGAAATCAGTATTTCATTTATTATTGACAGTCAAAACCAAGAAGTGATGATGCATAAAATGATTGATACATTTAAAATAAACCAAAGTGAGGAGG
>CANRNG010000033.1 GCA_947631935.1 uncultured Erysipelothrix sp. | reverse complement strand
ACCTGTTACAACCCCTTCTTGCGCAATCCCTGGTGAAACGCCAATTACGCCAATCATTGGATCAATGGGTTGTTTAATACCTAAATAATTAACCATGCCATCTTCAATAGGAACAATCTGTGTTATGGCTTCTTTAACAGTATCACCCAATGCCCCACCTCCTGGTAATACCACTATGGAACCATGATCGTTAACCTCAATATCAATGATTTCAACTTTTAATAAATCTCCCACTTCAGCGCCATTTATAAAAATGGGGCCTGTTGCGGGATTCACTTGCGCAAAATCGATTTCAGTTACGATATCTTCCTGAGTCTTTACTTGTTGGGAAAAACAATCTTGGGTCATAACTTTAAAAGTCTCACCCTCTGCCACATGGGCAATGGGTTTGAGTCCGTATTCAAATTTAAAAATGGTTTTTGATTGATCTATAACCTTCATAAATGCCTCCTTATTTTCATAAATCGTAGCATAACCCCAGAAAAAAAGCCACTGAATCGTGGCTTCATCATTGGGCGCTGGTAATGTCAGTCATGAATTGAAAATAGTTAGCGATTGAATAACTCGCAAAATCATGCATAACTTGTTGAAGGTTAATGTAATAGTATGTTATGACTTCAGAACCATCCAAATATAAATAATTTGCATTGATTGAAGATGCATCCGCATCACTTGCGGTCGGGATATTCAGTTGATTCACAACGATGTCGTTGACTGTAAAAGTTGCCACGCCAAGAAATTGGGTTGGATTGGATAAAATATGTAAATCGTCATAAACATAGACACTTTCAAGTTCAGAATCCAAAATCACACTTCCCAACCTTATTTCATAGGGGCCAACCGTAATTGCTGAGAACAAAAGATTGTCTGATTCAAAATAAAATGTGAGATCTGCATAATTATAAAATTCAGTGGCGGTTGGATCTAAATAATGAAATACAACCATATTAAAGCCATCCCCTAAGTCTACTTCTGATATCTCATATTCTGCCTTTTTAAGAAGCGTATCAATTAACGAAGTCACATCTGCCAATGACGAACCATCGTTATCTCTATACAGAGAATCGCGATATACCAAATTTTTTTCAAGTTCTTGGTAATTACGCCATGCTTCATCCCCAAAATCCAGTGGAAAAGTTGACTCAGACACCATCGTCTCAAATTTAGTAAGTGATAAATTGAGTTCTGTTTCATCGGGAATATCGATTTTGGGCGCTTCTGTTTGATTTGAACATCCCACAATAACAATAAAAGTTAAAAATATGAACAAGATTTTCTTCATAGTACACCCGCCTTCATAGGTACAGTTTGAATGAATCGTAGTTTTGTTGCAACACATATAACCAAGAAAAAAAACCACCGAAGTGGTTTTTAAACAATGGATTCCTTTTTTATCAGCGATTTAATAACCTTAATCAAATTCATTCTATTGCCATAGTTTAAAGAACCTTGACGATAGATAACAATCGATAATTGCATAATGATGAAGGTTGTAACAATCATCATCAATATGGAAACTACCAATTCAAAGACGGGTACATTTGTCATCATGTATCTGATTGGTGTTGTAAAGAGTGAAATAAATGGGATATATGAACTGACTTTTACAATAGTAGCATCAGGCGCATTCATTCCAAATGAAGCAACCATATAGGCCGCAACAAATAGGAAAGTAACAGGTGTGACCGCTGAAGCCACATCTTCTACTTTTGAAACTAAGGAACCCAAGGCTGCAAAAATAAATAGATAGAGTAAGTAGCCTAAAACTGTGAATACAAGATAAACCACAATTACATCCAATTGGACACTGGTTTGAAGGAAGTAGTGAATAATATCTGGATAAGTAGACTTATTGATAAGATATCCAATGACCAGCGCCAAAATCAAGGAAGCCAGTTGAATCAATCCCATCAAACCCACCGCCAATACTTTACCAATAATGAGTGCTTTGGGCTTGGTACTGGTGATGAGTAATTCCATCGTCCGGTTGTCTTTTTCTCTAGCAACAGAGGTTGCCACTGTTTGACCATAAATCAAAATCAACATATACAGCGCAAACAACATCGCAAAAGCGAAGAATAAACCTTGGAAAGCATCTTTACCTAAGAAAGTATGGGTTCCATTAAAGACAATGTCCTGTGCATCTTGTACAGCACCCACATCCACACCCAGTTCATCCAGTCTTTTAGTAACGAGATACTCATAGTAAACACCTTCATAAATTTCTTGATACGTGGGTGTCGTTTGGCTTTTAGTAAAGACTTCATATTCAGTATCTGATTTAACCACAAAAACACGATCAATGTTTTCATCCTCTAAAAGGATTTCAACATCTTCTTTACCATTACGAATCGTAACACCCTCAAAACCAGAGAAGACTGCTTCAAGATCAAGATAAAGGTTTGTATCTTCACTCAAGATATACGTGTTTTCAAATGAAAAATAGGTTTGTCCAGGATCTATCCCAGAATCTGTAGGTAAGAATCGTGGAATAAATGTTGCTAAAAAGAGCGCTCCAGAAATGATGGCAGTTGAAACAATGATCGATTTCTTTTTCGTCATTTCAGAAAATTCAAAATTAAATATTGTTTTTAAATTTTTCATGCTTGATCACCTACCTGACCTACAAAGATTTTATGTAATGAGGGCACATATTCTGATAAGAGTTCTAACTCAATATCTTGGTCTAAGATCCACTTTAATAAACTGTTTTGTGTAACCCCTTCTTTAAGAATCACAATCAAAGATTTTTGGTCTTCATCAACTGAAAAACCTTCCGCAACTAATTTATCTTTTAAAGAACCTTCTTTAGACTTAATTCGGTACTTACCAGCACCCATTTCTTTTTGAATTATTTTCAGGTCTCCTTTAAGAACAATTTCCCCAAAATCAATAATCGCGATATCATCACAAAATGTTTCAACATAACTCATTTGATGGCTTGAAAAAATAACAATTTTATCCGCTGCTTTATATTCTAAAAGCGCATCTTGAAAGAGCTGTGAATTAACTGGATCCAAACCAGAAAACGGTTCATCTAGAATTAAAATATCAGGTTCATTTAAGAATGCTTGTGTGATTTGAATTTTTTGTTGGTTACCCTTAGACAGGGTTTCTAATTTTTTGTCTAAATATTGGTCAACTTCAAATCTTTTAGACCAATACGCAACCGAAGCCATCGCATCGGACTTGGTAGCACCCCTTAACATCGCAAAATATATAAGTTGGTCTTTTACTTTACTTTTACTATACATACCGCGTTCTTCGGGTAAATATCCAATTTTATAATCTTGTGGGTTAAATGGTTTTCCATCTATGGTGATAAAACCACTATCTGCCTTGAACACATCCATTAAGATTCTGAGTGAAGTGGTTTTCCCAGCACCATTTCTCCCAAGGAACCCAAAGATGCGATTACTTTGAACTTCAAATTCTATATCCTTTAGAACATGAAATGATCCAAAGTACTTATTAAGTTGATTAAAACTTAAATTCATACAATACCTCCTTGTGCTATATATGTAATACAGTAACATGATTATAATCCATTTACAAGATAAAAAAAACTAACATTATTCATGCTCGTTCATCAATGGTAATTCCTCCTGGTTGTATCTACAAAAACTTTCTACCACGAGAATACTATGGGTATTTTGTTTTTAGGTGTTGCACTTAATATACTAATTTATCAAATAAAAAAGCATATCGGAACAAATCAATATGCTTATATTAATACAATGGTACCCGAAGACGGACTTGAACCGTCATGAGTTTTACCTCGCTGGATTTTGAGTCCAGTGTGTCTACCGATTCCACCATTCGGGCAAATGGCCAGTGTTAATATAATACACTGAAACTATAAAATAGACAACCTTTTTTTGAAAAAATATTAATTATTTTTAAAGAAAAACGCCAGCAGTCAATACCGGCGCTTTTCGTTTTATGTTTCATCAATTTGGAGGCTCGCCATATAGGCTTCAACGCTCTCATATCGAATGTCACGTGGTTTTGCCCCCTGTTGTGGGCCTATGATGCCTTGCTGCTCTAAAGCATTCATAATGCGTGCAGCACGGTTATATCCAATACCAAAATAGGTTTGAAGATGACTGGTAGAAGCGCGCTGTGCATTTAAGACATGCGTTAATGCCTCTTCGTATAATTCATCTTCCATTGCCTTATCTGCACCTTTAGACTCCGAATCATTTAACGGTTCCTCAAATATCTTTGAGAATTGTGGATTCGCTTGTTCAGAAGCATATTTCGTTAATGCATTAACCTCATCATCTGATACAAAGACACCCTGAACACGGATTGGGTTGGGGGCTCCCATTGGAATATAAAGCATATCGCCATAACCCAATAATTTCTCTGCCCCGACCGTATCTAAAATGGTCCGTGAATCAATAGAACTGGATACCGCAAATGCGATACGACTTGGAATATTAGATTTGATCAATCCAGTAACCACATCGACTGATGGACGTTGGGTTGCTACAATTAAATGAATCCCTGCAGCACGTGCAAGCTGGGTAATACGTTGGATGGAAGTCTCAACTTCTCTACCACTCACTGCCATCAAATCAGCCAACTCATCAATAACAACAACAATCCAAGGCAATGGATCTAATGTATCATCTGTTTTGGCTTTCTCATTATAAGATGCAATATTTCTAACACCCAATTCAGAAAATGATTGATATCTCTCTTCCATATGTGAAACCACGCGTTGTAATGCCCCAGATGCTTGAAGAGGGTCCGTTACAACCGGAGTCATCAGGTGTGGAATATTCATATAAGCGGTAAACTCAACCTTCTTTGGATCAATAAGTACCAATTTTAAATCTTCAGGATGTTTACTTAAAATAAGTGAACTGATAATCGCATTAATACTGACAGATTTACCACTACCTGTGGCCCCTGCAATCAGTAAGTGCGGCATTTTATTAAGGGCGATACTGATAGATTTACCCATCAAGTCTTTTCCTAAGGCCACCCAAATATTTTCTTTTTCATAAAACTGTGGCGTATTACGAATCACTTCTTTAAGACGCACAGGAACCATCTCTTGGTTTGGAATCTCAATACCCACAGCAGCACGACCTGGGATGGGTGCTTCAATTCTAAGCGAAGTAACCGCCAATTCCATCATCATATTGTCTTGAATGGATGCGATTCGATTAATCTTAACGTTACTATCAGGTTTAATCTCAAACTTAGTCACAGAAGGACCAATATGAATATCAATCAATTCTGCTTCAATCCCAAATTGAGATAAAACTTCAATAACACGCTTTCCTCTATCTTTAGCAGAATTACTATTCGCTGAAGATTTACTGTTTTTTGTGATATTTTCTAAAAGCGTAAGGGGCGGTAACTGATAGTTTGTAAATTTACGATTGGCATAATCCTCTAAAGGTTTTAAAACCTCAGGTTCCAAATTTAACTTTAGTTCATTATTATCAATGACAGTCGGTGTTTCTTGCAAATTAATAAAGTTTGCTGTTGCATCAGGTTGGGGTGGATCAAAGACGACTTCAGTTTCAACTTCACTGATTGAAACTACAGGTTCATCTTTTTCTTTAATTTCTTTAGCCGGAATTAATTTCTTGATACCCACCCAAATACCTGAAAATAATTTACCCAACGCACCAAAAAATGCTTTAAATCCTTTTATAATTTTATCAGGGGTAAACAACAAAATAAAAGCAGTGAGTCCTATAAACACATTCACAATAATGGTTCCAGTTCGATCAAATAGAAACGAACTCAGTCCATAAAACAAAGATCCCACAAGACCACCATATGCGTAATTTTCAGGATTTTGGTAAATCGTTTTTAAAATACTCATGTAGTATTTAACAACTTCTCCACCTGTTAAACTCGTGACATGCGGAAAGGCAAGGACATTTAGAAATACATAGCCTATCAATATCAATGCAATCCATATTCTTGGGCGTATTTTTTTCACTTTTTTTGGATTGATTAGATAAAACAAAACAAAACCAATAATGAGTCCAAAAAACACCTGTGGATAATGGCCCAGTAAAACTCTGAACACCCCAAAAAGGAATTTCCCTACCATGCCATAGCTTAAGACGCCAATAATGCTTAATACAATGACACCACTTAAAGCTATAAAAGTAATCGTCTCTTGACGTCTTTGTGTTTTTGTTTTTCTTCGACTCAACTTAATTCACCTCATATATTAACTTCAATAATGACAGGTAAGACCAAAGGTCTTTTACCTGTTTCCTTGAAAACAAACTTAGAAATTTGATCTCTTACATCATTTCTAACTGCTACATTTTCAAAGTTATTGGCTAAACGCGCCTTCTCAACGGCAGCCTCCAAAATGACACCTACTTGATTCATGATATTATCAGAATTCTTCAAGTAAATAACACCCCGTGACTGAACATCAGGACCCCCAATTACTTCTTTAGTTTGGTGATTGATTACAACACCTGCAATAATAGCTCCATCGGTTGCCAATATTTTGCGATCACGTAATACAAGTCCAGAAGTATCCAGGTTATCTTTACCATCAATTAAGACATCTTCTAAGTCAAGAGAAGTTACAGATTCCACATGTTGACCTTGTTCAAATTCAGCAAACTCACCATTATCTAAAACAAGAATATTTTTTGCTAAAAGTCCCATATCAAAACCAACATCCGCATTCTTAATTAAATTAGAATAGGAGCCCTTAACAGGAACATAATATTTAGGTTTCATCAATGATAACATCATCTTAATATCTTCTTGGGAAGCATGCATACTTGAAACTTCACGATAGTGCATTGATTCAATGCGAACACCATCTTTGAAAAGCTCATTTTCCATATCACCAGCCACAACTTCAGTACCTGGTACGATAGGAGATGCGATAACAACCGTATCCTCTTGTGTCAATTGAACTACAGGATCTTCACCACTGGCGATACGATGCATTACATTAAAGACATCAGGTCCTGTTTGAGCAACAATGATCACAACATTATCCATTTTGTTGTTAAAGTGTTCAGGACTGATTTCGATATCTTTAGGGAGTTTGTAGTAACCCAATTTTTCTAAATAGGACAGTAATTTACGCTGTTCTTCATTATAAAAGAGAATGCGTCTTTTATACTTTTTCGCCATCTCAATCACTTCAATGAGACGATAAATATTTTGCTCATAAAGGGATGTGATGATTCGCGATTCAGTATCCTCAAAAATGCGTTCAATACGATCTGAAATACGATGTTTTGGAGAAGTAAATCCAGACTTACCCGCATAAATAGACTCTACAGTTAAAAGGAAGACACCTTCCTTACCCATATCGGATAAATTGGAAACATCACACGAAAAGCTCTCACCCTTAGCATCAAAATCAATCACAAACTCAGAAGAATGAACGATATATCCCTGATCTGTTTTGATTCCAAAACCAAAAGCATCTGGAATTGAATGCGTCAATCCAAAAGTCTTTACAGTTCTACCAGCAACCTTAAAGTTGTCATTACGTTTGATTTCTTTTATGGCATATTTTTTTACATCATGTTTCTTCAACAAATCTTTAATCATCAACGATGTTAAAGGTGTCGTATACACGGGTGCATCCACTTCTTTTAATAGATATGGCAAAGCCCCCATTACATCATCATGCGCATGGGTAATAAAAATCCCCTTAACACGTGCTTTATTTTCAACTAAATATGTAAAGTCTGGAATGATAATTTCAACACCCAAAACTTCGGAACTTCGAGGATAACGAACCCCCGCATCAATCACGAAAATATCCTGATTAATTTCTAAAACGGACATATTTTTCCCGTCTTCATCGTTTCCACCTAAGGTAAAAAATCTAATTTTATCCATAGTATCTCACTTTCTATTTATTCTCATAATGTCTTTGGACATCATGGTTTCATCATCAACTGTAATCAAAACTGCATTGAGAAAACTATCTCCAGAACTGATGGTGTAATGCGTTCTCTTACCCTCAATGATATTTTCTTTTAATTCATTAAAATCTCTTCCAATAATCGAATCCACTGCCCCACACATACCAACGTCAGTAATATAAGCCACTTGGCCAATCATCCGTTCATCAGCAGTTTGAACATGGGTATGCGTCCCAACCAAAGCATCAATCTTATCTTTATAAAGATGTGCAAAAAACATTTTTTCACTCGTTGATTCTGCATGAAAATCAACAAAATAATAATCAGCTTCAATATTTTCAATAACATAATCCATATAGGGGTACGGTTTATCACCGACATTATTCATAAAAGCTTCCCCATATAAATTTATAACACAAATACGCTTATTTTTAACTGTATATACTTTATAATACTCACCAAAATCAACAGGATCAATGTTAGCAGGTATCAATAAGTCACTTACATCGTCATAAAAATCAAAAATTTCACGCTTGGCAAAAGTATGATTTCCCATCGTGATAACATTGATTCCCAAGTTAATAAGTTGGTGATAAATTCTTTTTGTAATACCCTTACCATGTGCCGCATTTTCGCCATTGGCAATTACAAAATCCACTTCGTAATCTTCTATTAACGTAGACAAATGGTCAGCAACAATTTGCCGACCACTTGAACCTACAATATCTCCAATAAAGAGTATTTTCATTATTTTGCAAGCTCCTGTGCTCTCAACTCACGAATTACTGTGACTTTGATTTGACCAGGATACGTCATTTCTTCTTCAATTTGTTCCTTAATTTCTCGGGCCAATTTTGTGGTTTGAAGATCATCAATTTGAGAAGGCACAACCATGACTCTCAGTTCACGGCCAGCAGAAATCGCAAAGGCTCTTTCCACTCCTTCTTTAGTAGTAGCAATCGCTTCAAGATCTTCTAATCTTTGAATATAATTTTCAAATGATTCA
Organism: uncultured Erysipelothrix sp.; assembly: GCA_947631935.1. Lineage (GTDB taxonomy): Bacteria > Bacillota_I > Bacilli_A > Erysipelotrichales > Erysipelotrichaceae > Erysipelothrix. The sequence continues at coordinate 9,377 of CANRNG010000033.1, read as the reverse complement.
AAACGTGCACCCGGTCTTGCGGCAGAAATGGTATCAGCAGCTTGAACCAACACAGAAATAACACTAGTTGCAGCGGTATCACCATGGTGTGATGCAATCGCATTGATTACAACAGGGTGTTCACCTGATTTTTTAGCAAGACGCACACCAAGTTCAACATGGCTTCCTTCCATTTCGAAGTCAAGTCCCTTACCAATATCATGGAAAAGTCCCGCACGTTTTGCAAGCTTTTGGTTTAATCCAAGTTCACTTGCCATAATTCCAGCAAGATGTGCAACTTCAATTGAATGTTGCAATGCATTTTGACCATAGGAATAACGATATTTTAAACGACCCAAAATGGCGACCATTTCTTTATTTACTTTTGAAATGCCCAAATCAAATAAAGTATCTTGACCTGTCTTCACGATAACCGTATGCAAGTCTTTTTGAACTTTATTTACAACTTCTTCAATACGACCTGGTTGGATACGACCATCTTGAACCAATTTTTCAAGAGAAAGCTTTGCGATTTCTCTACGGATTGGATCAAACGAACTGACCGTAATGACTTCAGGTGTATCATCGATGATTAAGTCAACCCCTGTTGCCTGTTCAAAAGCACGAATATTACGACCTTCACGACCAATAATACGTCCCTTCATTTCTTCATTAGGAATTTCTACAACAGATGCCGTATTTTGTGTTACCACATCTTGAGAATAACGAGAAATCGCAAGCGAAATAATATTCTTCGCCAAGACTTCTGACTTCTCATGTGCCAATTCTTCTTGATCTTTAATATATGCCAAAGTCTCATGTTCCATACGCTTTTCAACGATATCAAAGAGTTCAGCCTTTGCGTCATCAACTGTTAAATTGGTAACGCGTTCTAATTCTTGGATTTGGATGTCCAAGTGTTGATCTAATTCACTTTCCTTCTTATCTAGTACTAATTTTTTCGATTCCAATTCATTTTGCTTAATCTGAATTGCTTTCTCTTTTTCTACTAAGTTTACATCTCTAAAATTCAAGTTGTCTTCACGACGACTCAGTTTCTTTTCAATTTCTTGATATACTTTTTGTTGCGCTTGATATTCTTTTTCAGCATTCAACTTGCTTTCGTAGCTTAAAGTCTTAGCCTCAAGCGTTGCTTGTCTAATTATCGACTCTGCTTGAGTATTAGCGTCTTCTACAATTTTTTGAGATTCGTTCTTAGCACGATTTAAATTAAGTTTGTTAATGATGTAAAAAATTACAATCATTATTATCAATACAATAATACCAGTTAAGAGGGCTATCAATTTTTCATCCATATGATTGCTCCCATCTTATTTAATTAGTTTCCTAATAAATAAATTATACTTGATTTCTATAATTTTCACAAGGATTAATGTTCAATGCACAGCCAGAAACCATTAAAAAAGCAAAACTGGTTAGTTTTGCTCCATTTCATCATTCTTGGCTGGAATAATACGTTTACGAATTTCTTCAGCAACCGTATCTACGATTGATGGATTATCAATCAAAAATTGACGGACAGATTCACGACCCTGTCCAATTCTTTCACCATTATAGGAATACCATGAACCGCTCTTTTCGATCAATTCAAAATCCACACCCATATCAATGACTTCACCTAAGAAACTAATGCCTTTTCCATACATAATTTCAACGGTAACAAATTTAAAAGGGGGTGCCACTTTATTTTTAACAACACGAATATTCGCTTTGTTACCAACAATGTCTTGACCATTTTTAATTTGTTCACTGCGACGAATATCAAGTCGAACCGATGAATAGAATTTTAATGCACGACCCCCTGGCGTAACTTCAGGGTTTCCAAACATAACGCCAACTTTTTCACGTAATTGATTGATAAAAATTGCAGTACATTCACTACGATTCATCGCACCTGACAATTTACGCATTGCCTTAGACATCATACGCGCTTGAAGGCCGACCTGTGCATCGCCCATTTCACCATCAAGTTCAGCTTGCGGCACTAAAGCAGCAACAGAGTCCACTACAATCAAATCAACAGCACCAGAACGCACCAAGACATCTACAATATCAAGGGCTTGTTCACCACTATCAGGTTGAGAAAGAATTAATTCATCAATATCAACGCCCAAATTACGGGCATAGATTGGGTCAATTGCATTTTCTGCATCAATAAAAGCGGCACGACCGCCCCCTTTTTGACACTCAGCAATTGCATGCAAAGCTAAAGTAGTTTTACCACTGGACTCAGGACCATAAATCTCAATAATACGACCTCTAGGATATCCACCGATTCCCAAAGCAGCATCCAAGGCCAATGATCCCGAGCTGATCGCATCTACATCAACAGATGTGCGATCACCCAATCTCATAATAGAACCTTTACCATATTGTTTTTCAATCTGTTTTAACGTATCCGCTAAAACCTTATCATTTTTATCGCTCATTGGTATACCTCCGATAATAAGTAAACATTAAATCTATGAATCCCCTAATTCATTTGCAAAATAAGAACGGCTTTGAAGCACGTAAGACACACCACTTAGTAAAGACATCAATGTTGCAAACCAAACAACAATGGATGAAACAGGAATTCCTTGAAGTTCAAAAGGCAAGTTATTCAATAGAACCAAAATAATGGCCGCCATTTGTAAAACAGTTTTTGCTTTACCCAAATAACCCGCAGCCATCACCATTCCCTTTTGAGCTAATAACATGCGAAGCGCATCTACCACTGTATCACGCCAAATCATGATTAATACTGCAACAACTGGAACCAGACCATCATATGCAAATAAAATAAAAAGCGTGTTCACCAACATTTTATCTGCAATTGGATCTAAGAACTTTCCAAATGTGGTAATCATATTGCGACTTCTTGCCAAATAACCGTCTAAAAAGTCGGTAAAAGAGGCAATGGTGAAAAGTACCAAGACCGCAATCTTATCATAAGTTAAAATCACTGAATCAAATACTTCATACCCTACTGTAATGTTAAATTGACTGTAGGGAAATACATAAATTAAGACAATCAATGGAATTAAAACAATTCTAAAGACTGTAAGTTTGTTTGCGACATTCATGATACTGCACCTTCCTCAATAAATTTGAAATAAATCTTGACAGCACCATTACTGTTCTGGATAGCATCTTCAAATTCGATACGCTCCCCATTCAAATAAAACTCATTCCCATTCATGTTCCCAAGATGAAACATCACTTCCTTGTTATTTACCATAGATTCTTTCAAAACAATGGTTTCATCTTTAACATAGGTCTTAGATGCAGGTTCACTGACTTGCGAACCATTTACAGAAGCCGCAATCCATGTTGCATTCGAAACAAATCGAATCTCAATTTCAATTGGATCATTTTCAGTTAGACCATTGACTTCAAGTGAATTGGGCGCTACAAAAACAACTTCGAATGTAGGTGCTTCTGGTTCCACTTCATCAGGGGTCTCATCTTGATCACCGGGTTCATTTTCATCTTCTGGTGGTACAATCACGGTTGGCGGTTTCACAGGGTCGCTGTTAAACCAATCCGGTAAATATTTAATACCCACATAAATAAGTAGTGCACCCAGCAAAATAGAAGCCACAATAAAAGTAACAAAAGATACATCAATTCGTTTCTTTCGTGCCTTCATTTTTGTAGTAGTATTATCAGTATAACAGCGTCCCTTAATACTTTCATTTATTTCAAGACGCTTACGAATTTTATCAACTTCAATATTCTGTGTGGTTTCCACAACCAACAGATCCAATTCATTTTTAAATTCACTCATATCCACGCCCACTGCATTTGCATAATGGCGTACATAATATGAAAGATACGATAAATCATCTTTAAAAAAATCAACATCGCCATTTTCAATCGCACGCAAGTGTGGCATTAGCAGTTTTGTCATTTTATGAATGTCTTCAATAGACAATCCTTTTGCTTCACGTGCTTCCTTTAATATATTCCCTATTTTTTCCAAGTTTTCACCTACTTTGTTTGATGATTCTATAAGCTAAAGTCATTATAACAATCATGAAAGTTAATTTCAATTTTAATAAAAAGTAATTCACAAAAAAATGAATGCATTGACACGCAATAAGCCATGTTCTGTTACGATAACCATTTATCTACACATATGTGTCCGATCTTCTCTTCTTTTTTCAAGTCGACCAGTGCCCCTACCAAATTTGGGTTTCTCGCTTGCGGGGTTTACCAACGTTCCACTCACTCAATTTCTCAAGTGACTCGTCTCTGTGGCACTTTTAAAGATTTTAGCCATAGTAAAACCTTAGGCCAAAATGCAGCCGTCATAGATGCCTCTATGCCTTAGCTTGTTTGTTCGCTAAGCACAAACACTACCATCATCACAGATGGTGCGAGCATGGACTTTCCTCTACTTAAACCAATAAGCAGCGATTATCTTTTGTGTCATTTTTTTTATTTTTTGTAAACTACTTCTTCTAATTTTGATATTCTACGAATTAAATCCACATAGGAAGGCTGAGGTTCAACAGCATTATTGGCTCTATTTGCACCCAACAGATCTTGATGCATACGCTTTTGGTCTGCCAATGCTTGCTCATAACGATCCAACAACTCTTTTTGTTTCTTGATCAATTCTTCAAACATTTGATAGTCTTTCATAACCTCATCTAAAAAAACATCGACTTCTAAAGCATTATAGCCTTGATAATCAATATGGAATTCTTTTTCTAAAATCGTTTCAACAGTCAATCTTTGTTTCATACAAGCCGCCCTCCTGTTACCTATTATCTCAAAAGTTTACCTGACTTTCAAGTATTAATAATCCCCATAATTTTATGCTTTTTCACACATTTATTGTATAATAGAAATGGTGATAACATGATACAATATCCTCATGGTAAGAAAACAGTCCAAAAACCGACTGTTTCTACCAACAATCGAAACCGTGGTATTCAATTAGAAGACGATATCAATCGCTCCAACGATTATTATCGTCAAAAGAAAATTGCTGTTGTGAGTAAGAAACCCACACCCATTCAAGTGGTTAATGTGGATTACCCCTCACGAAACAAAGTAAAGATCACAGAAGCCTACTATAGACAAGCATCCACAACGGATTATAACGGAGTTTATAATGGTTATGCCCTTGACTTTGAAGCAAAGGAAACAAGAAATAAAACTTCCTTTCCCCTTTCTTCTATACACGAACACCAGATCCTTCACTTAGCGTCCGTTCTTGAACAAAAGGCGATTGCATTTGTGATTGTTCGATTTGTTGTATACGATGAAACATACTTAGTGTATGCCAAAGACTTCATCAACTTTATTAATACCCAGACCAGAAAATCAATCCCCCATACTTGGTTTAAAGAAAATGGACATCTTATCAAGATAACCTACCAAGTGCCGTGTGATTATATTTCTGTAATTAAGGAACATTTGAGTGAGGAGATAAAATGAAAAAAGAAAACCTAAAAGATACATCAACCCCAAGTGTTGATCAAAAGACTAAGAAAAAAAAGAAAAGAAAGTTCACCACTTCTAAGTGGATCGCAACATTCTTATCGTTTGTGTCCTTAGCATTCCTTGCCGGTGTGGTTATAGTCGCTGTTTTTGTTACAGGAACCATCGCTACCGCAAAACCCATCACGACCGAAAGCTTTGAGCAATCTGATTCAACCATTGTTTTAGATGCCAATGATAACGTTATTTATGATTTGGGGCTAAAACTCATCGAAAACGTTGAATATGATGAAATATCTCAGTCACTCATTGATGCTTTTGTTTCAATTGAGGACTCACGATTCTTCGAACACAATGGATTTGACGTTCCGCGATTTACTTCAGCCATGTTTAAAAACGTTGTGGCATCCATTCAAAGCCTCAGTTTATCCTTTGATGGCGGAGGTGCTTCAACCATTGACATGCAACTTGCGAGAAATGTTTTAGAGATGGAAGAAAACGTCGTAACGGGTGAAGTTGAAATGCCAGCGTCCAGTGGACTGGATGGTGTGAGACGTAAAATTAGAGAAATCTATTATGCAACAAAAATCAATTCTGAAAGTATCTTAGATAAGAAAACTATTTTCCAAAAATATGTAAATCAAATTAATTTTGGAACAGGCTACAACATGTTGGGTGTTCAAAAAGCTGCTAATTATTACTTTGATAAAGATGTTTCAAGCTTGAACACATTGGAATCAGCCTTTTTAGCAGGAGTCATTAACTCCCCTTCTAATTACACCCCTTATAATAGTTTGACCTTGGCAACGGAAAGAACCCATGAAGTACTTTATTATATGAATTACCATGGTTACATTGATGATTTCGAATATGAACGTGCAATTTCTGTACCTCTTGAAAACATCTTTGTTCAAAAATCGCATACAGCGGAAGATGCAATGCCAAATCAATCTTACATTGATGTTGTGTTAGATGAAGTTGAAGAATTAACAGGACTTGATCCTGCAACGACTCCTATGATTATAAAAACGGCCATGAATCCTGAATTACAATCTGTACTGGATCGTGCCCAAAATAGAGAAATCGATTATCTCAATATTGGAACTGTCAATGACAGTCAAGTTCAATTGGCTGCTACTGTTCTTGATAATGCTACTGGAGAAATTATTGGTATCTTTGGTGGTTATGATTATTATGGTCAAAGAATCTTTAATCGCTCCTACCATGGTTTATATCAACCGGGTTCAACTGCAAAACCTTTCTTGGCCTATGCGCCTGCATTTGAATTCTTAGGCTATGCTACCAGTCATACTTTTGTGGATGAACCTTACTATTGGGCTGGTACTAATACACTGGTTACCAACTGGAACAATCGTTACTTTGGTGAAGTGACCTTACAACAAGCCATCAGTAACTCCTACAATATTCCAGCTGTAAAGACTTTTGAAGCGGTTCAAGCGCGGATTGGTGACAGTCGTTATGTTGACTACGTAGAGTCCATTGGCTTTGTGCGATATGCGCAAAAAGTGGATGAATATTATGAAGCTATCGGTGAAACTGATCGTGAAGGTCGTGACAGCCTCACCGCACAGTTTGCAATTGGTGGACAAGATTTCTATACCAATACGCAAGAACTAGCCGGTGCAACTGCAATGATTATGAACGGTGGTGACTATATTAAGCCTCATACCATTCGTGAAGTCACCATTGTCAACACAAATCAAGTCATTGAATCCCCATATAAAGCAACCCCTGTTTTATCAGATGGTGCTGCTTACTTAACAGCCAAAGCGATGCGTGATGTCATCGATGACAACCGTTATGTAAACGTTGAAAAATATGTTGCCAGAAATTATCCAGTCTATGCAAAAACTGGAACAACCAACTGGAGTTCTGCAGATGCTGAATACTATGGTGTGCCTTCAGGAAGCGCCAAAGATCGGTTATTGTTAACCGCTACTAATCGTTTCTCAATGGCCAGCTGGACTGGGTTTGATGCAGAAGATGTCAATAAACGAGATGGTTCAACTTATATCAAATCAGCGGAACACAGTTTCCAATTACAAGGACGCTTGAATGGTTATATTCTTGATATTCTTGAGGAACAATATGGTCCAGGTAAAGCCCTTGAAAGACCTTCTTCCGTTAAAGAAATCACCCATATTTTGGGAACCTATCCTTATCAATCTCCGATTGCCGATATGAATCCTGATCTTATCACAACTGGATTGGTTAAAGCAGAGGCTGCAACATTGGTCAGTGCAACACCCCCAGAACTTGAAACTTTAAAGAGTGCAACCGTTACTTTGGGAAGTGACCGTAAACTTGATATTTCATTTACAGCTTATCCAGATGCCGAAAAATTAATCAAAGCGCCTGACACACTCGAAATGCAGACGCTAGATGGCAGAAAGTATACAGGTAAACGCCTCTACGACCCTTCTTGGATTTTTGGTCCTGTGCGTTACCAAACCGATATCTTGTTGAATGGTGAAATCATTGAAACCATTCAATCAGAAACAGAAAAACAAACGTATACTTTAAATGGAACCCAAGTCGGAAAACTTGAAGTATGTTCCTACTACACATTTGAACTTAACCAAAATACCACTTCAAATAAGATTTGCAACACAGTCGACATGAGTGAAGTTGAAATCATGGTCCCTAGATTTAGCACCTTAGATGAACTGAGAACTTTTGCGGGAACCTATGCTATAACACTCAATACGCAATACAAAGTTCAAAACAGGCTCAATCTCTTCAATACCATTACAGAAATTGATCCAAATCACCAAAATAGAAGTATTAAAATTAAAGAAATCCAAAATAAAACTTGGAATGTATTCTTGGGTGATTACCAGATTAATACTGCCTCTTATATAAATACAAACGCAAATACCTTTGTTTCTACATTCAGTGACTATTTGGTTATCGAGGTAAATGGCAATATGAATCAGCGTATTACTTCTATCACAAATGCCAGTGGGAATCCAATCAGTTCAATCATACTCTCTACCTATAATGGAGAAAAAATTGTAGTTAATACAAATAATTAAGATTTAGGGTAGCAATACCCTTTTTCTTTTAGAAAAGGGATACGACAACATGAAAAAATTTATCCAACAATATTTACTCTATTTTTTACCTTTATTTTTGATGGAGTTTACGTTTAGATTTTTAGAAAATAATACTGCAACTTACCAGTTTCAGGTGCGCTCATTTATCTATATCCTCGCCCTCAGTTTCGCCCTATTCTTTTTGAATTCATTAAAATTTAAAAAGACCACGCGTGTAATCACAATTGGTTTGTTTACTTTTTACACATTTTACTTTTTTATTCAGGTAGGGATGCGCGCCTACTATGGCAGCTTTTTTTCCGCTCGCTTTCTTTTAAAAGGTGTGCCTGATGTTCAAAGCTATATGCTGTCTTTTATGGCTTTCTTAAAACCAGTTAACTTTTTATTCTTAATCTATGGTGTTGTTGGCATTGTTTGTTATATAAAATTTAGAGATAAAACACAAACCATCAACTATATTTCACTCATCTCAACCGTTATGTTTTATGGTTTATTTGTAGTGTCGTTGGTCTTCTTTGATCCACCATTAAGTTTTGAACAGTCCATTAATCTCTATAAAAATCCATACTACACGGATATTGCAGTCCATCAACTGGGCTTGTCTGCCTTTTTGACCACCGATTTACAGTATCTCGTCTTTAATAATGCTGTTACGCCCACCCCTGAGCCTACCTTACCCACTGAACCAGAGCCGACTGATCCGGTTGTTGATTTGACAGAAAATCGTAGCTTTGACGATTCAGAGTGGTATGCCATCAAATCACAAGAAACTGACCCCGTATTATTAGACATTGATAATTATTTATTGTCACAAAAAATTACAGAGCGCAACGATTACACCGGTATCTATGAAGATAAACATTTCAT
>CANRNG010000032.1 GCA_947631935.1 uncultured Erysipelothrix sp. | reverse complement strand
CTCAGGAAATAGGTTTGAATCCTGATTTCTTAAGTCTTTTGAAAAAGAGTCGTGTCCTTATCTCTGAAAGTAAACCTTTATATCGATTTTTGTTAGATGTGAAGGTTGATATTGATGATTATAATTTTGATGATTTAATGTTGCTTTCCTTTATTGTAGATGGCAATCATACCAACTTTGACAAAGTGAAAGATGCTTTTAACCTATGGGGTGAAGGACAGGATGTTGCTCAGAAGATGTTTGATGTCTGGGATGCACAGATAAAGCGTGCTGAAACCGAAGGAACCTTGGGTGTTTATCAACAAATTGAAGCACCCTTAACACCCGTCCTTGCGAAAGCGGAGGCTTTGGGTTTTTATGTCGATATTGAGGTGTTGGAAGGCATCGCCATGGATACCAAAACAAAAATGGATATCGTTTCTTCTGATATTTTTAAATATGTTGAAAGTGAATTTAATCTTAATTCTCCTAAACAACTGGCTACGGTACTCTTTGATGAATTGGGATTGCCCACTGGAAAGAAACGTTCAACAGCCGTTGATGTTTTGGAAGGGCTTGTAAATCACCACCCAATTATTTCACTTATTTTAGAATATCGTAAACTTCAAAAGTTATACAGTACTTATGCTGTGGGTCTTCAAAAACATATCAGTTCTCAAGGTAAAATTCATACTACTTTAAACCAACATGCAACTCAAACAGGGCGCTTGAGTTCTTCAGATCCCAATCTTCAAAACATTTCTGTTAAAGACGAAGCGGGTAAACGGGTTCGGGGTGCTTTTGTGGCTTCTGAAGACAACGTACTTTTAAGTATTGATTATTCGCAAATTGAATTGAGAGTCTTGGCCTTTTTGGCAGGTGAAGATAAAATGATTGAAGATTTTAATCAGGATCGAGACATTCATGAGGAAACTGCCAGAGATATCTTTGGGGTTGAGGCGGTCAATTCAAGTCAACGTCGTGAAGCAAAATCTGTTAACTTTGGTATTATTTATGGAATGAGTGATTATGGTTTGTCGCAACAATTAAATATTTCAGTTAAAGATGCGAAAAATTATATTGAAAAGTATCATGAAGTGTATCCTAATATTTCTAAATATATGAATGAACAAGTGGATTTTTGTGTTAAAGAAGGGTATGTTGAAACGTTCTTTAAACGACGTCGCTATATTCATGAAATTTTTGATGCCAACCGGGCTGTTAAAGAGTTTGGTAAAAGAGCAGCGATGAATGCGCCCATTCAAGGGACTGCAGCTGATATTATTAAGTTGGCTATGGTCGAAGTGGATCGTTATCTTAAAGATAAAGAAACTAAATTATTGTTGCAGGTTCATGATGAATTGGTATTTGATGTCCCCATGGATGAATTGGAAATGGTTAAAGAGGATATCGTCAGAATCATGGAAACTGTGGTGGATTGGCCTGTTAAATTAAAAGTTTCTACCAGTGTGGGTAAGAATTGGATGGAATCATAATGCCTGAATTACCAGAGGTTGAAACAATAAAAAATGTTTTAAAAGAAAATTTGATCAATCAAGAAGTGTTGGATCTTAAATTATATTATAAACCCCTTCTAGAAGGGAATTCCCCGTATCCATTGGAGGCTTTAATTGGGGCATATTTTGAATCTTTTCAAAGAAGGGGAAAATACTTGGTCTTTGGGTTTTCAAATGGCTTATATTGGGTGGTGCATCTTAGAATGGAAGGGAAGTTTCATTTGTTTGATGCATTCCAAGAAAAATCAAAACACACGCATCTCATCTTAAAAACGCCTCATACGTTGGTTCATTATTTGGATACGCGTAAATTTTCTAGGATGGCAGTCGTGGATGATTTGGATACTTACTTTCAAGGGAAGCATCTTGGGTTGGAACCTTTTGATAAAAAATTGGATGTTGCTTACCTTCAAAATGCTTTTAAAAATAGAACGGCCGCCATTAAAGGAATTTTATTGGATCAATCGATTATCACGGGCATTGGTAATATCTATGCGGATGAGATTTTGTTTCTTTCGAAAATTCATCCCTTATCCAATCCATCTAAGCTGAATGCGAAGGATCTCAAAATAATCATAGAGAATACACAGATTGTCTTGAAAAAAGCCATTGAACAAGGGGGAACGACCATTCGCTCCTATACGTCGAGTTTGGGGGTTACGGGTAGGTTTCAAGTTGCGTTAAATGTTTATGGTCGATTTAATGAACCGTGTTCTCTATGTGGACATACTTTAAAAAAATTGAAAATTGTAGGTAGAACGTCTGTTTATTGTGAAAAATGTCAGAAGGTGAGAAAATGATAATTGGAATTACAGGGACCATAGGATCAGGAAAATCCACGGTCAGTGCGTATATAGAATCAAAGGGCTATCCCGTTTATGACACGGATGCTTTTACCCATCAGTATTATGAAATTGAGGGTCCTTTATATGGTTGGCTTTTGGATGAATTTGGATCTGAAATTCTTTTTGATGATGAGACCGTTGATCGTAAAACATTGGCAAAAATTGTTTTTGATAATCCATTATTGTTAGAAAAACTTGAGAAAAAAGTTTTCAATCAGGTTCAACTGGATGTTGAGTCTGTCATAAAGACGCACCAATCCCCCGTTTTCTTTGAAGTACCCCTTCTTTATGAAGCGAAGATGCAGGCATTATTTGATAAGACAATATGTGTTGATGCTTCACCTGAGATACGACATCAGCGTTTGTTGGATAAAGGTTTTTCATTGTCACAAATTATTGCAAGAGAGAAGCGTCAATTTGATGCTGAAACCAAAAAAAAATTATCGGACTATGTTGTTTATAACAACGCGAGTGTGGATGATTTACAGGACCAATTGGAAAGTGTTTTAAAGGAGGTTATTTAATGCAAGAGAAAATTGTGGTTCGGACTGATTTTGAATTGACCCATGAACAACTTGAAGCCCTCGTTTTTCTATACCAACCTACTTTTTCTTTTAATGCTCTAAATTTATATATCACTTTATATGAATTTGGTAGACGTGAAGAGACGCTTTTAGTTCAGGATTTATACCGCATTTTAAATGAAGATGTGGATGTGGTTTTGAGTAAAAGAGAAGAACTTGAGCGTATGAATCTTTGTGTTACGTATCATGATTATGATTACGAGGTTGTCCTCAAAGCACCTTTATCCCCCTATCAATTTATGGCACATTCTGTGTTTGGGCGTTTGTTTGCGATTGTGATGGATCAAGAAGCATATAAAAACATGGTGATGAAATATCCAAATAAATCACTGGAAGTGAGTGGGACCAACATTTCAAAGAAGTTTGATGTTTCTCGTTTGTCTGTTTGGGATGAAAGTCATGAGTCATTTTTTGAGAAAGCACAGAAAGCTGAAATGAATCATAGTTTTGATGTGGAATTTTTCTTTGATAATATTTCAGATGCCATTTATCCCTATGCGATGCGAACCCTTGAACTAAAGAACATTGTAAAAGAAGCAGGGGATGAATATCAAGTTGATATGCCGACCATGCGTCGTATATTAATTGATAATTCTGATTTTGAAACTGGGCATTTTAACATGCGTGGGTTTGTGTTTGCGCTTGAAAAAGCACAGGGTCGCATGAAGGTGAATCAAGAAAATCCATATGATGTCGATCCCATTAGTTTTTTACGATATAAACAAGGCTATGATTATGTGGGTGATGGGGATCGTAATTTGGTGAATTCTTTGTCCCATAACTTTGGCTTTAATAATCAAGTTATCAATCGGTTGTTGGAATATGTTTTAGAAGAAAATCAAGGAAACTTGGGTCGTGCTTTTGTTGAAAAGATTGCTGGGACTTGGAAGCGTAATAATATTGAAACTTTGGATGATGTAAAAAAGTTTATGGTTGATGAAGTCAAAACAAAACCCAAAATCTCAAATTCGAAAAAACATGTTGTTCCTGTTCCTGAGTATCAGGATTCGGTGGATATGAGTGACCAAGAAGAGGCTGAGTTGCGTGAGAAGATTAAAGCGATGTTGGAAGGGGATGAGCGTTGATGGATGTGCTTAAGAATTTTAATTTTGAATTGTCTGATAAACAAATTGAAGACAAACAAAAATTAATACAATTGCTAAAGGAAAATAAAACGATTCAAAACTTCATGGATCGTTATCATTGTCCTTTCAGTGTCATTGAAAACAACCCTTTTAGATTTAAAGATTGGTTGGAATCTTTGCAAAGGGTCAATGATCTCAGTACCCAACAGTTGAGAGATAATCCGCACTTGGGAGCATATGTGAATTTGATTTATGATGATGTTGCAGGGGTGCTTTTGGATGAATATAAAGTGATTGATCAGGCCCTTGAAGTGCATTTGGAAAAGCGATATTTGAATCAATACGCGATTTTTCCTTTGAGTAAATCGCTCCAAACAGCTGATTTTAATACGGGGGTATTTAAGAAGGGGTCACTTGAAGCCCAGAGTGCTTTGATTGGTTTCACGAAGGATGATGTACTTGGTTATTATATTCATGGTGATTTGGGTGTCGGTAAGAGTTACTTGGCTGCTTGTGTTACCAATATGATGGCAAGAAGTGGGTCATCGGTTGCATTTGTGAATGTGGCTGAGTTGTTGAGTCATTTGAAGCGTAATTTTGCCAAGAGTTATGAAGTGGACTATACGATTGAAACGCTAAAGAACGTTGACTTTATTGTCTTGGATGATTTGGGTGCAGAACCCATCAGTGCTTGGGGTCGGGATGAGGTTTTATTACCGTTATTGAATTATCGTTTGGAAAACTATAAAAAGACGTTGTTCACGAGTAATTATCCCATGACTGATTTAGAAGATCTCTATGCGATTGACCAAAGGGGAAATATTGATAAGGTTCGGGCGAAGCGTTTTGTGGATCGAATCTATGCAATTTCAGAATCGTTAGCTGTAATTGGAGAAAACCGTCGACACAATCGGAAATGATGTTTATAAAAATATATAATTATTGTCCACTTATTGCCAAAAAAGTGGTATGATATACAATGAGGTGAAATATGAAGAAGATTGGTGTTTTAACTTCAGGAGGAGACGCTCCGGGGATGAACGCAACCATTCGTGCTGTAGTACGTGCTGGGTTGTCTGAGGGATTAGAAGTATACGGTGTTTATAATGGATATCAAGGCCTTGTAAACAATGAAATCTTCCAAATGCATCGTAATGATGTGAGTGATATGATCACAAAGGGTGGAACTTTATTGGGATCAGCGCGTTTGGATGATTTTAAGTTGGTTGAAACAAGACAGAAAGCCGTTGATAATCTCAATGCCCTGGGAATTGAGGGTTTGGTTGTGATTGGTGGGGATGGTACCTATCGCGGTGCTAAGGAACTTTCCGAAATGGGAATTAACTGTATTGCAGTTCCGGGAACCATTGATAACGATATTGATTCAACTTCGTATTCAATTGGTTTTGATACCGCTTTGAATACCATTATAGAGAACGTGGATAAGCTTCGTGATACTTCTGCTTCGCATCATCGATGCTCAGTAGTTGAAGTAATGGGAAATCGCTGCGGTGATTTGGCACTTTATGCGGGTATTACTGTGGGTGCTGAGATCGTAATCACAAAGGAAACTGGCTTTGATGAAAGTGAAGTACTAGAGAGACTTAGATCTATTGAT
This sequence comes from uncultured Erysipelothrix sp., assembly GCA_947631935.1. Lineage (GTDB taxonomy): Bacteria > Bacillota_I > Bacilli_A > Erysipelotrichales > Erysipelotrichaceae > Erysipelothrix. The sequence continues at coordinate 12,709 of CANRNG010000032.1, read as the reverse complement.
GCGTTGAAGAAAAAACGACATGCTATCATATTAATCTCAGAAAAAATTACAGATGTTGAACTTTTGGCGCAAAAGATTTCAGGTAATACAAGTTTTTCTGGAAGATCTACTGTATTGGGACATATTCAAAGAGGGGGATCGCCAACTGCGCGTGATCGTATCCTTGCAACACAATATGGAGATCGTGCACTGCGCGCGCTGTTGGATGGTGAATCCAATAGATGTGTTTGTTTGGTGGATGATAAATTTGTCACCATGGACATTCAAGAAGCGCTTAGCTTAACTAAGAAATCTAGAAAAGAATTATTTGAGTTACACCGTCGATTGGTATAGGAGGAAATATTAGATGGAACATTTAAAGAAAACTAAAATTGTTTGTACAATTGGACCTGCAAGTGAAACTGAGGAAATGCTCACAAGTCTTGCAAAAGAAGGGATGAACGTGGTGCGTTTTAACTTCTCTCATGATGTGCATGAGAATCATTTAAGACGTATGAATGTGGTGCGTAAAGTAAGTGAGGAAACAGGCATTAACCTTTCTATCTTACTGGATACAAAGGGACCTGAAATTCGTTGTGCTGATATGCTTGATGGCGGTGTTCACTTTGATGAAGGTGACATTGTTAAAATTGGTTTTGATGCTAATTATATGGGGAATAAGACACGTTTTTGTCTTTTAGTTCCTGAAGTACATAATGACGTAAAAGTTGATGATTATATTTTAATTGATGATGGTAAAGTGCGCTTAACCGTAATTGATAAAGATGAAACTGATTTGATTTGTCGTGTAGAAAACCCTGGTATGATTAAAACACGTAAGGGTGTTAACATTCCTAATGTTGTATTGTCGATGGATTTCTTAAGTGAAAAAGATGAAAAAGATGTTCGTTTCGGTGCTCAAAACAATGTTGATTATATTGCTGCTTCTTTTGTTAGAAGACCTGCTGATGTACTTGACATTAGACGTGTATTGGAAGATGAGGGTCGTGGAGACATTCAAATCATCGTTAAAATCGAAAACCAAGAGGGTGTCGATAATATCGAGTCAATCCTTGAAGTTGCTGATGGTGTGATGGTAGCACGTGGAGACTTGGGTGTTGAAGTTGCTTCTCACTTGGTTCCAATCTATCAAAAACGTATTATCAGTATTGCAAATAAATTGGGTAAACCTGTTATTACTGCTACCCATATGCTTGAATCTATGATGAGTACACCACGTCCTACTCGTGCTGAAGCAAATGACGTTGCCAACGCAGTGTTAGATGGAACAGATGCCATTATGTTATCTGGTGAAACAGCGGTGGGGGCTTATCCTACTGAAGCGGTTAAAACAATGTTCAATATTTCTACAGCAATGGAAGATATTTTCCCATTCAGAGATCGTTTGGATATGTCAATTGCTTCTTCAAATGCAACAACTCAAGACTCAATTGGTATGTCAATTGCTGAAACTTGCTTGAATATGGATGATGTGGATGCAGTTATTGCATTTACGCAGTCTGGTAGTACAGCCCGTCGTATTTCAAAATATCGTCCAATTGTTCCAGTCTTGGCTGTAACTTTTGATCGTCAAGTTCAAAGAAGTTTGGCATTGCACTGGGGTGTAATTCCAATTTACTCAGAAGTTAAAAACCAAATGACCAATGATGATGAATTGGCTTCAAAAATCGCTAAAGATTATGGTATTAAAGCTGGCCGTAAAGTTATTATTTCTGCTGGATATCCTTCAGGAATTGGTGCAACTAACTTCATGAAAATTATTGAAGTAAAATAATTGTATAAAAGGGGAAACGTATTATGAGAAAATTTATTGGTGTTGATCTTGGTGGTACCAATGTTCGTGTTGCAGTTGTGACGGAATTTGGAGATATTTTGGAGGATGTAAAAGCGCCTTCTTTATCGGATCAAGGACCTGAAATCGTACTTAATAATATTATTGAAATGATTGACAGTCTTAAGCTCAAAGAGGGCGTTGAGGGTGTTGGTGTGGGTATTCCTGGTCCAGTGGATACTGAAAATGGTTATGTTACTTTAGCCACCAACATTAAAGATTTTGCTTATTTTCCCGTTGTGAAATATTTAAGTGAACGCCTTAATTTGCCTGTCTATATGGATAATGATGCCAATGTTGCTGGTCTTGCTGAAGCGCTTGTGGGTGCAGGTAAGGGTAAACGTATTGTTTATTATGTAACGCACTCTACTGGTATTGGCGGTGCATTGGTAGTCAATGGTCAAGTGGTCTCAGGTAATTTTGGGTATGCTGGTGAAATTGCGAATATTGTAATTGACCCTTCTAGACCCAAGATCAATCACTTGAATCCGGGTGCCGTTGAAAATTGGGCATCAGGGGATGCGTTGATTCGTATTGGTAAAGAAAAAATTTCTGAAGACATTACCTCTGCAGGTGATATCTTTGCGCTTTATCAAAAAGAAGATCCCATCGCTACTGAGATTATTAACAATATGGTTGTTGATTTTGCAAGTGTCTTATCTGCCATTGCACACGTGGTTGAACCCCATGTATTTGTCATTGGTGGTGGCGTTTCTAAGTCAGCCAATCTTTATTTAAATCGCGTCATTGAGGTTTATAATACCTTGGTACATCCTGGTATGAGAAATACTAAGTTTGAACTGGCGAAGTTGGACGAACCAGGTGTTGTTGGCGCAGCAATGCTATGCTATAGCAACAAGGAGTCGTAATAAATGAATCAATTAATGAATAAGTATGCGAAACTTGCAATCCAAACAGGTGTTAATGTCCAAAAGGGACAAACGCTACTCATTCAGGCCAAGGCGGAACATGTTGAATTTGTCCGCCTTTGTGTTAATGAGGCTTATGCAAGTGGCGCAAAAGAGGTTATCGTTAAGTTTAGCGATGACTATATTGGCAAAATGCATTATGAAAATCAATCCATTGAAACCCTCACCGATATTCCACAATGGCGTATTGATGAGTTCAATCATTATATCTCAAAGGATTTCTGTATTCTCAGTGTCTATGCACCCTCACCAGGGATTTTAAAAGATGTAGATGGCACTAAGATTGCTGCTGCATCTAAAGCCAGTGGAGAGGCTCTAAAAGCCTACCGTGAGTATATGATGGCCAATAAGGGACAGTGGTCTTTAATTTCTTTACCTACCAAAGAATGGGCTGAAGTTGTATTCCCAGACTTGGATGAAAAAGAAGGTCAAGAAAAACTCTTGGAAGCCATTCTTTACTCAGTGAGAATTGATGAAGAAACTGATCCAGTTGCACTGTGGGATGCGCATAACCATAAACTACATAGCCAAAATAAGAAACTCAATGATTATAACTTTAAATCCATTCGTTTCACCAATAAATTGGGAACCGATATTGAAGTGGGTCTTGTGAAAAATCATATTTGGGCAGGGGGTATGGAAGTTTCAGGGAAAGGTTACACCTTTAATCCCAACATGCCAACTGAGGAATCCTTTAGTATGCCAGATAGCCAAAACGTGAATGGTATCGTCTATAGCACCAAACCACTTAACTATAATGGTAAGCTCATTGATGAGTTTTGGTTGAAGTTTGAAGACGGTAAAGTGGTAGACTACGATGCCAAGAAAGAAAAAGAAACACTGAAATCTCTTTTAGAAACAGATGAAGGCAGTGCTAGATTGGGTGAAATTGCTTTAATCTCACATCAGTCACCAATTTCTGATTTGGATATTTTATTCTTCAATACACTCTTTGACGAAAATGCCTCATGCCATATGGCATTGGGACGTGCTTACCCAATGAATATTAAGGGTGGTACAGAAATGGACGCAAAAACGCTAAAAGCAAACAATTCAAATGATTCCATCTTACATGAAGACTTCATGTTTGGTTCAGAAGATATGCACGCTGTCGGTATTACTTATGATAATCAAGAAATTGATATCATCGTTGATGGTAACATCATTCTTTAATCCATGATTAAATATTAAACCAGAAGTATGAGATACTTTTGGTTTTTTTAGTGTGCCGCGAACGGTATATATCTAGGTGGTGAAAGTCCACTGAGGGTCGAAATCATTAACCGCCAACTCTAGCTAAAGCCAAGGGTGTCCATCGTGAGGTGGAATCTGAAGGAGGTCAAGGCAAAATTCCGGTCTGAGGAACACGAATCACATCAGGCGAATCATATCCTGGGCAAAACGGCTAAACACGTTAAACCCAAACTAGTTAGTGGAAAGGAATGGTACGTAAATGTGGCAGATAGATGGAATGAAAGATATATAACCGAACCCCGGGAGGTCTCTTGAGCGATATACATATCGTAGCAACAACGAATCAAGAGAAGTCAGCCGAGGTCATAGTAGTGAAGAAGTTACCTGTAATGGGTAATGAGCGAAGGACTGAACAATGTATTGTGTAACAGTACCTATTTAATTACAGGCCATCCCTCAGAATAACTAGAGCATATCGTATCACGATATTAAGTTAGGTAAGGCCTGATGAAAGGAAGGAAAATTACAGTATGGAATTACTAGAAAAGATATTGGAAGATATTAACCTAGAAAAGGCAATCCAACAAGTCGTTAGAAATAAAGGTTCAAACGGCGTTGATAAAATGTCTACAATGGACTTAAAGAGCGTCATGAGTAGTGAGTTTAGAAATGAACTTAAAGAAAGTATAAGAAGTAGAAAATACAGACCATCACCTGTATTAAGAGTAGAGATACCCAAAGCAGATGGAGGTAAAAGAGAACTTGGAATACCAACGGTTATAGACCGTATGATTCAACAAGCGATACTTCAAATATTGACGCCCATATATGAGCCCATCTTCAGTGAAACAAGTTACGGCTTTAGACCTGGAAGAAGTGCCCACATGGCAATTACTCAAGCATTGGATTATATGAACCAAAGTAGAGATTGGATAGTCGACATAGACTTAGAAAAGTTCTTCGACAGAGTGAACCATGATAAACTGATTCAGATAGTATCTGAAACGGTTAAAGATGGAGATGTCGTATCCTTGATACGAAAGTACCTCCAAAGTGGCGTCATGATAGATGAAGAATATAAAGAGTCTGTAATCGGAACACCACAAGGTGGGCCAATATCTCCCTTACTCGCTAATATCATCTTAGATAAGCTAGACAAAGAACTAGAATCAAGAGGACTGAAGTTTGTAAGATATGCGGATGATATCCAAATATATGTAGGAACAGAAAAAGCAGCGAATCGCGTGATGAAAAATGTCACACGATTCTTAGAGGAAACACTCAAACTCAAAGTTAATATAACGAAGAGTGAGGTTAGAAAACCCAATGACCCAAAAACGAAATTTCTTGGGTTCGGATTTTATAAAGATCCTAGAGCTTATCTGTATAAGGCCAAACCCCACGCAAAATCAATCAAGGCTCTGAGAGATAAAATAAAACATATCACATCAAGAAGTAATGGTTGGAGCATGGATAAAAGACTGAATCGTTTAAGATATCTTTTTAGAGGGTGGTTTAACTACTTTAGACTTGGTGCAATCAAAGTGCTAAGTAGAACTATTGATAGATATACACGCTTTAGGTTACGTATCGTAATTTGGAAACAGTGGAAGAAAGTGTCGACCAAGTATCGTGCGCTTATTAAGCTAGGGATAGATAAATCAAAAGCATGGGAATGGGCGAACACGCGCAAGAAATATGCAAGAGTAGCCGATTCATCCATTATGAAGCGTTCGGTAACGAATAAAGTACTAGAAAAAAGAGGGCTCCTTCCAATGGAATCCCTCTGTACTAATTAATTCTATAGAAAATATATTGAACCACCGTATGCGGAACCGTACGTACGGTGGTGTGAGAGGACGATAATTAAACTAATTAATTATCTCCTACTCGATTGCTATAGCGTCATACTACTGTTTTATATGGGCGTTGTATCAACAATCTAAAAACCAAAACCCTGGTTCAATGTTAGATGTGTGGTATAAAAGTACAATTGCTTATTCAAGCATAATTTAAAAAGAATGAACATTAGATATCCTAAATTACAATAGTAAGTTATTCACTTTGAATCCACCTTTCCCATAATTGTGAACCTCTGTTAAGAGCTATCGTATCACTTCGGTACATTATCACTTTTAAGTCAGATAAAAATCTATATGCAAAATGTAATTCTAGTTTATTTGGTTCCAGATCTATCATTAGTGTGAATGGTTTGATATTTGTTCTCATTTTACTTGCAACTTAGTGATCCTGCGTTATACCAATCTATTTTCTAATGGTAGGCAATTTCATTATACTAACTTCCGTATATTTCTTGTAAAAATTTTATAGCTTAATAATGTAATTGTATAGTGAATTTGTAACACCTGTGTATAATACAGTACAATAAAAGAAACAGGAGAACCAAATGAAACGTTACAGTACAGAAATGAAAAAGAAAATTGTCACAGCACATATCCAAGATGGACGTACCATTGCAAGCCTTGCCACTGAATATGGTGTATCAACCGCATCCATTAATAATTGGATTCGCAATTACCGCAAAGAATGCCAAACAACACCTGAAGCAATGAGTGAACTAGAGTTAATGGAAGAGAATCGAAAAACTCAAACAAAAACTCACTGAAGCCGAAAAGGAAAATGACTTTTTAAAAAAGGCGGCAGCATTCTTTGCGAAAGAAACAGGCAAGTAATCTATAAATTTATTGATCAGTATAAGCACCACTTTGGCTTGCGTTGGTTATTGAAACGGTGTGGTGTTCATGCCAATGGTTACTACAACTATCTCAAAAAAACCAAACGTGATTACTATCAAAGCAAGAAATTGGTTCAAGATAGAATAAAGGACATCTTTCATTCAACAGGTGGCATCGTAGGTCATCGTGGAATAATCATATTCTTAGCTCGTGAAGGGATTAAGCTTAGTAAGACCACAGTTCACAAATATATGAACCAAGAGCTTCAACTCTACTGTATCCCCGCTAAGAAACGTCCTCGTTATGTAGAAGGAACGAAACACGAGCTGTTTCCCAATCACTTATCTCAAGATTTCAATATCGAGAAAAAGAACACAGTTTGGTGTACTGACTTCACTTATATCAAAGGTTGGGATGGAAAGTTTCAATACAACTGCAGTATTCTAGACCTTTCAGACCGAAGCATTGTCGCCACTAAAACGAGCCGAATGATGACGCGTGATCTTGCCAAAGAAACTTTAGAAACAGCACTGTCATCACAGAAAAAACGACCGACAGGATTAATTCTTCACAGTGAAGACTTGATGTTTTGCGTTGATTATATGTCTTATACTAGCAAATTTTACTATTTAAAAAAGCCAATGTATTATTATGTGATTCAAGAAGAAAACTCTTTAATGTCAACCTATAAAAAGAAACATGCTGAAGCAACATCCGCTTTGTTTTATAAGATAAAACAATATTTGATGAATTCAGAACAGTTTGATAAAGTGGTTTCAGACTATTATGACTTGTTGATGGATAGAAGTGTCCCACTAATAAGTAATGAGTTTATTTTAGGAACTCCAAATATGAAGATTATAGATACCGTTGTAAATAATTCTGAGGTTATAGAATCTGAGAAATGGATGACAGAATCTCACAAGGAAAAAATCGACAAAAAAACGCAATATTTAAATAGCTTGATATGGAAAAAAAGGAAGAGGACTCTTTATATTATTTTCCTATTATTACATCATAAAAATAAGAAAAACTGAAATATTTTATTGTCAAATTTAAAGGAAAATCAGGAGTTCAACAGGTAACTATGTGTTAAAGAGCACATAATTATCAATTCCTTCTTGATTGACTAACATGCGGCTTTATATTATAGTATAGAAGTTATAAAGGGGTAAAGTAAAAAGCAAAATTAGAAAAATATTAACAGTGTCATTTTCATTGATTTTACATATACTAACATACTATATTTTCGTGAAAAGTTTTTCAAGGCACTATCTGGGTTTGAGATTTGCATCAAGAACACTGTTATTGACAACGATTGCATTTATGTCAACTACGATATGGATGGTGTCTGGTTATGGTAAAATTGAAATAGGGGAGAAATAATCAAAACCTTTATTTCATACAATAACTTTGAATTTATTAATAACAAATATATTAAGTTTTTGTTGTGCTTAGGGTGATGACTTATCACGATAAATTCAGTGTGGCTACCGATATAGTTGTATTGATTCTCGTATATTTGGTACAATTATTAGTTAGTAAAAGTATTAATCAATATCGCAAACAGCATCTACTTTTTAAACTATACACCTGAAAAAACTTTAATCATTAACTGTGGGTCAACCCAATATGAAAAGGTTAACAACTATTTATCAAGTCATACTAAACAATATGCAATTACCTATTCGGGAGAATGTCCTGTTATAGAAACGATTAGTGTTAATGATTATGCTAATATATATTTTCTAGGGAATGATCGCAAGTTACTGGATAATGTAATTATCAAATCAATGTTTCACAATGTGAATATATATTATGAAGCTGATATTCACTCTGTAAATCTATCTAAAAAAGAGATGACAGTTATCGATGATATTTTATTATTTAAATATGTGACAAACAGAATATCAGGGTCACAGGCAATAGTAAAAAGAATGATGGATATATTTTTTTCTTTTATAGGTTTGATAGTTGCATCACCAATAATGATTGTCGTGGCAGTTATGATAAAACTTGATGATTTTGGTCCGATTTTCTTTAGCCAAGAACGTGTTACAAAAAACGGTGAAATTTTTAAAATATATAAATTTAGAAGTATGAAATTAAATGACTCAGAACGTCCGGCAACAGAAAATGATGACCGGATAACAAGAGCAGGGCGCATTATAAGAAAAATTAGGGTTGATGAACTTCCACAATTGTTGAATATAATCAAAGGAGACATGAGTATTGTGGGGCCTAGACCAGAGACGGTGGCACTTACTCAAGAAATAACCAAAGACTGTCCCGAATTTTCGTTTAGACTTAAGGTGAAAGCAGGACTAACCGGTACTGCACAAATAATGGGACGATACAATACAAATCCAAAGAATAAAGTTATTTTTGATTTGTATTATATTGAGAACTTCTCAATACTCTATGATCTTAAGTTAATGTTTCAAACTTTGATTGTTTTTATAAAAAAAGATAGTACAGAAGGCTTTGAAGAATAATTTTTTTTTAAAATAATATTTAATTTTAGTATTTTTGAATTTTTGAAAGGAGGAGCTTCAATTGAACAAGAAAAAAAATAAGATTATTATTTTTATAATTGAGAAAAAACCGGTGATAATTTCTTTTTTTGCATCATTTCTAGTCAACTTACTAGTTAATTTCAATTATGTTGAATTAGATTTGAATCTACAACTACTTCAACCTCAAAAATTTTTATTATATATATATTCCACTCTATTTATATTTGCGATTATTATTTTACTTACTGTGATATTTAACAATATAACTTTGGCAGTTTTTGTTACTACAATAATAGGGGTGGCATTTGGTGTGATAAACTCATTAAAGTTAAAAGTAAGAGGAGATCCATTTTTTTCGCAAGATTTTGCTTTCATATCCGTAATATCAGACTTATTAGAGATGTTAGATAAAAAGGATATCGCTTTAATTATGATAGTTGGGGTACTATTTTCCGTATTGCTTATCATCATGTTTAGGTTCATGATGATAGGCAATGAGAAACAGTTCGATTATAGTAAAAAAAGTGTGATTTTTAGAATTGTTGTTTCGTTTGCTATGTTTACATTTTTATTGTTTGGTAAAAATTTTAACGCGACGGACAGTTATAGCGGAAGAATAGCCAATAAACTAGGATTTATCAATGAGGGGCTAACGTCTAGTGATGTCTATGCCCAAAATGGCTTCGTATTAGGGTTTCTAAGTAGTTTTAAAGGTGAAATTATGAAAGAGCCAGAAAATTACTCAAAAAAAACGATGGAGAAATTAATTGGTGAATATCAAGAAAAAGCAGATACAATTAATAAAGAAAGAAAGTATGAAAACTTTGAAGATATTAATATTATATACATATTATCTGAGTCACTAAGTAACCCGAATAATGTTGAAAAACTTGAACTGAATAACAATCCTTTGGAGTATATTGAAAATATATATGACAAAGCGTATGTTGGGAAAGTAATCGCTCCTACCTATGGTGGAGGTACAACTAATGCGGAGTTTGAGGTTTTGACATCTTTGTCTATTCAAGAACTAAATAGTAATATGTCTCTCCCTTTTCAGGATTTCTTAAGTGATTACGATCTTTTTCCTTCAATAATTTCGGAGTTTAAAAAAGGAGAAAATAATAGTGCAATATCTTTTCATTCTTTTACTGACGAGATGTATAAACGAAAAGAAGTTTACGAAAGTTTGAGCTTCGATTATTCTTACTTCAGAGATGATATGACAGATCCACGTGGCGTTGAAAATAGTATGTATATCTCAGATGAATCTCTATATGATGAGGTTTACAAATTGCTTGAAAATTCTAAAGGGTCGATATTTGTTAATGCGGTTACGATGCAAAATCATTATCCTTATAATGATTTTTATTCGGAAAATGAATATAAAGTAATTAATGGCCTTGGCAGTGAGGATAGTAATCTACAAATAGAAACATTTTCTAAAGGTATATCAATAACCGATATTGCAACAAAAGAGTTTATCAACAAAATATCTAATCTCGATAAAAAAACAATAGTGGTTTTTTATGGAGATCATTTGCCGGGAATTTATAATGATTATTTCGAGGAAAATGACACTTTACAACTTTCTGAAACTCCTTATTTTGTGTATTCAAATTTTTCTAAACCAACATTTAGTCAAGACGGTGTCACATCACTGTCAATGATGAATAATCTTGTTAAAGATCTTGCGGGGGTCAAGATTACTCCCTATGATGCAATGATACTTGACTATAGATCTAGCGTCTTAGCTGGAAGGTTTGACAGGTATGTTGATGCCACTGGAAAAAAAATAACTAAGGAAGAATTTGATGTAGAACAAATGAAATTATATAATGACTTTACCTTATTTCAATACGACCTACTCAGTGGGAAGCAATATTATTTAGGTAATGAAAACCAGTAGAAATCATAAAACAAGACTCAATATGAAGTGAACCTATAAGTGTCCCTTTGATTACTAATATGAAACTATATTGGATTGACTTCTGAATGGAAAAGGAGTCAGTCCTTTTAACTTGAACGAGATTCGTTGTATTGTAATAATCGATATATATTTCTTTTTAATTATTCATGGGAATTGAAATCATATTGTTTACTGTTAAACCTTTCTTTTTTTCCAATTTAAAGAGGTTTTCAATGGAAAAATTAACGTACACTTATCTTTACCATATAAAAATGCACCTCCATTAATTGTGAACAACTAAGGGGGTGCATTTCAATATATGATGCTGAAACTTTTATGATAAATGAGGGAAAATATTAAATATTTTCAAATTCATTGAATATGTCGGTATTGTTGTGCCAGTGTACGTCGCTATTGTTGAGCCACCTAAATCAGTATTATCGTGCCTCTTGTAAATATTACAAAATCCAGTTAACTTAGCGTGTTTAAGATAACTGGATTTTTATTAATTATCGGTTTGATTCTCCGAATAATATGAGTTCATAAGCGCTGGGCATAATGCGATCCAAGATAGAATCTGCTAATATACTTCCGCCCAGATTGATATGCCATTCTGTTGGCTCTAACTGTGAACATACGATTGTAGTTTTTTTTCCGTAACGATATTCTAGAAGTTGAAATATACGTTGTGCTTCAATTTCTTGTACAGAGCTAATGAGGAAATCATCGAGAATTAATACGTCATATTTAGCGTATTTATGAATTATTTTCTTAATTGATTCTGTCATCAAGTATTCTTGATGACAGTCATCCAAAAATTCAAATAATCTTACGTAATAGGTTGTATAAGAATTCTCACATGCATGGTTTCCTAGAGCGTTTGCGATGAATGATTTTCCAGTTCCACATGCTCCCAATAAAATTACGTTTCTATGATATCTAATATAATCATTTGTTTGTAGTTGTTCTATAACTGACTTGTTTAATTGACGTTCAGGGTTGTAATCGAGTTCTTCTAAGTGTGCGCTATTTTGTGATAGTTTTGCGTTTCTTTTTAAACGATAAATTGTATTGTTTTTTCTCGAAATATACTCTTCACTTGTAAGTCTATCAAGGATGTCAATTGTACTGAGTTCAGTCTGTATACCTTCTTCTATGATACCTAAAAATGTTTCCGCCATAACAGGAAGCCTCATTTCTCTAAACCTTCTAATAATTTCTTCAGTCTTTTTGTTATTCATAGTAAGATCCTCCTCTCAAAAATCTGCTTTTGGTTTCTCGTAGTTTTATGGCTTTAACTTTTGTGATCATGTCTTGATTATTATCTAAAATACCTTTAATATTTCTATAGCTGGGACATGTTAAATGCTCTAGTGCGAGTTGGCAGGCAGTTTCCAATCTTTCATTTGTAAATTTGTCTGCTAACTTCAAAATAGAATGGACCGTTTTATATTGTTGTTGTTCAATCCTGGAAGATTCAAAACGCTTCAATATCACTTGATAAGTGTAAGGTCCTTTTTGTTTTGCCCAATTTAAATAACGATCTTTATTCCAAGCACTGTGCGCGTTACTGTTTTTTGGCATATGAGTAGGATCAGTACTGTAAGTTCCATCATGTCCTTTAATAAGAGTGT
>CANRNG010000031.1 GCA_947631935.1 uncultured Erysipelothrix sp. | reverse complement strand
ATATAATTTATAAGTTTCTTCTTTTCCATACTTTTTTAGTATTTCTTCTATTTCATGTTACTTTTAGATAAAAGGATCATGAAAGCAGTAATAGCAGAAGAAAATCCAAATGAAGTAGATAATAAGATACAACATTTTGAAGAATTATTTTATACAACAGTAGATCAACATAAAAATAAGATTGCTAATCAATATATAAAAAAAACACTTGAAGATAGGTTTCATAATTTTGTATTTCAAAAATACGATAAAATTAATACAATAAATAATCAGATTAATTCGTTTGTTGATGGAATAGATGTTGAAGTTGAATACCAATTAAAATTAGACGAAGTCAATCAAATTATTGAAAATAAAGAATACGATAATTTGCTAGCGGTATGCAATTTGAAAAAAGCTATAATACCTGATTTAACAACAAAATGTCTAAATTCTAATTATTTAAATAAAGTTATTAAAAAAATTAAAAGTAGTGAAGAATTGAGAACATATATTGTTGATAAATATTTCAAAATTTTAGTAGATTAAAAAAATCAGAATCAAACTAGTGATGTCAAAATGATGTCAAAAACTTTGATAACGATGAGAATGGTGAGAACTATGAGACGAAATAACCTCTATTTAGTAACAATGAGACGTCTGAGACATCGTGGATTGTAGCGTTCCAATCGCAAGAATTGCTTTAGCTCAAGATAAATAGAAAATACTATCAAAGCCACTTTTCGTGGCTTTTTTTAATGTATATATAAAAGTTTTTTGTAACATGCTTTGATGATCCTATTATTTTAAAAAATGGGGTGCATATCGCTTTTATTTATCCTTATCAGGTGATAAATTGTCATTGTTAATCGGGTGAGGAGGATATTAATGAAATTATATGTTTATTTATTTTTGGTGACTTCAATCGTATTTTTAATTATTGATGGACTTTGGCTGGGCTTTATTGCTAAACCCTTTTATGAAAAATATATTGGAAGTTTACTCAAGCCAGTGAATCTATTACCGGCTATCATTTTTTATGTTATTTACGTTGTGGGTATGATCGTATTTGTAATCAACCCCAACTTATCAAATTTCGATTTATTAAAGACTTTGGCAACAGGCTTTTTCTTTGGGGTCATCTGTTATGCAACCTATGACTTAACCAATATGGCAACCATAAAGGGATGGGTGTGGAGTATTACCATTGTAGATATTATCTGGGGTGGGACAGTTACCATGGTCACAACCACGCTTGTTACGTACTTCTTTAGAGTGGTGTAACCATGCAATTAAATGGTAAAAAGTTACTCCAGTCTTTTCAAGAAGGCGGATTAAGGGTCATTAATAAGCGAAAAGAATTAAATTCAATCAACGTATTTCCTGTTGCCGATGCTGATACTGGCAATAATTTATCATCACTCATGCGATCTATCAATGATATATCACAGAGTGGTGATGAGATGCCCATATCGACTGTGCTTTCACTTGTCGCCAATAAGGCTTTAGAACATGGTAAGGGCAATTCGGGAATGATCTTTGCTCAATACTTTAATGGTGTGTCCCGTTTTTATTTTGAAAGTGATGACCCTGAAAAGACACTCATTAATGCCTTTGTCAGTGCCGTAGATGATGCCTATAGTGCAGTTCAAGATCCTCAAGAAGGGACCATCTTGACAGTCATTAAAGATTGGGCTTATATGCTTCAACAAACAAGGACCAATCATTCGTTTTCAGAATCACTTTTAATCGCAAGAGATAAAGCAAAGGCTTCAGTTTTAAACACAAAGTATCAACATAAGGTTATGAAAAAGAATGAAGTTGTGGATGCTGGCGCGAAAGGATTTTTATTGTTTCTAGAAGGCCTTACGGATGTCTTTAATGATATCACTACCGACCTAAACCAAAATACCCATAAAGTGATACACGAAATTAAAAAGAGTCATGGTGATAAGCGGAGTGAAGCACCCAATTATCGCTATTGTATGGAAGTCATGTTTTCATCGGATACATACAAACTTGACCAAAGCGAGGTGGAAGGCTTTGGTGATTCGATTGTTATTGTTGAAGGGAAAAGTAAGTCAAAATTACACATTCACACCAACAATCCTCCAAAAATACTGAAGGAACTGACAGAAAAAGTTCAGGTATTAAATATAAAAGTGGACAACATGGAACAACAATATTACGATCAAAATATGAATGATAAATCCATTGCAATTGTTACAGATTCAATTGCGGATATATCGGAAGCGGATTTGAAACGGTATAACATTCATGTTTTACCCCTTACCATTATGGTCGATGAATCGGAGCACTTGGATAAAGTAACCATTGATAATCAGAGTTTGTATAAATTAATGGATGATGATATTCAACATGATATTTCTACATCCCTACCCAGTCAAATGAACATCTTGAGAATGTTTGAAAACCTGGAACAAAATTATAACGAAGTCTTATTTATCAGTGTTTCATCAAAATTGAGTGGCACATACAACGCAATTTTGAATGCAAAGAAAGTATATGATGGTTCCTTAACAATCGAGGTCGTTGATTCCTCGCTGAATTCAATTGCACAAGGACTCTTGGTCAAGGCTGCAAGTGAGTATGTCGAAAAAGGCATGGCCTTTAATGAATTAATCAAGACTGTTGAGAAAGAAAAGCAGTTAATCGATATATATGTTTCGGTCATTGATTTGGATCCCATGATCCAATCCGGAAGAATTCCACAGAGCTTGGGAAAAGCCTTTAAAAAATTAAAGTTAATTCCAATTGTCAGTTTGGATAAACAAGGAAAAGGGAAACTATCAAATATTGGATTGTCTCAAAAGAGTATCCAAAAGAAAATATTAAAAAGAGTCATCGCGAAGCGCAATGACATCCATGAAATTGTGATTGGTTATACCAGCGATTCAAAAGATGCAAAATTATGGCAGGCGATACTTCAAAAAAAATATATTAGTGACGTTAAAATAATTCAGACGTCTTCAATTATTGCACTCAGTGCAGGTAGAGACTCAACAGCGCTTGCTGTGAATTATAGGAAAGGAAAATAACAATGGTTTATTCACAATCAGTTTTATTTGTACTTGTTTTTTTCATTATTTGGTTTTTCATATCAGAGCAACAGAAAAATTATGGTTTGGTAGATATTGCTTGGGGTCTGGGAATGAGTCTCTTATCGATTTTCTTGATGTTTAGATTCGAATCAGACATCCAAACCAAAGCCAGTTTACTCTTGATTTTTGTTTGGGGAATGCGTTTAAGTATCTATTTGGGCATTCGAAATTGGGGGAAACCTGAAGATTATCGCTATGTCAACTTAAGAAAACGTTGGGGAAATAATTTTGCTTTATTCAAAGCATTTCTAAATGTATTTGTCTTACAAGGGGTCTTGCAATATATCATGATGTTCTCATCCATGTGGTCCGTGTCTCATAATTCAAATATGGTTCCCTTCACATTGGTGCTGGGAGTTATACTTGCTCTATTTGGATTGTTGTTTGAAGTCATCGGGGATGCACAACTTAAAGCATTTAAAAATGATCCATCCAACAAAGGGAAGTTGATGACAAAGGGTCTTTGGTCAACCACAAGACATCCAAATTATTTTGGAGAGGTCGTATTTTGGTGGGGTGTTTATTTAACATCATTCCAGGGATTACATTCTTTGGTGGGTATTGTTTCTCCGATACTTATCACACTCTTGATAAACTTTGTTTCTGGTGTTCCACTACTTGAAAAGAAATATGCTTCAAGAATTGACTATCAAGAATACGCAAAACAAACACCGAGATTGATTCCAATTATTGGGAGTAAAAAAATTAAAGATTGAACTTAATTTCCAAAAAAGCCGCTTTGAGTGGCTTTTAAAATACTTTTTCTAAAACGAATATATATATATCAGGGTTCAATGATTTTTAAGATTAATCCATCAGAAGCATACGTAACAACCATACCTTTGACTGGGTCAGGATATCGTTCATAATCAGCAGGCAAGTCTTTAAAAACATCTTCATCGTAACCATAGACAGCGTAACCTTCATCAATTACAAATTCATTCTCTGTAATAAAAGTAATGATTGTTCCAGGTCCCATTTCATTGGGTACGTACTCGCTATAATAGACGTAATCCTTATTTTGTGATAGGTATGTTAAAGTGGGTTGATTTAGTAATTTTTCATTATCTTCCTTTAAAACTGCCACTTCTTCTTTCACTTCGTTGAGCTCTGTTTTTAGACTCTCTATATTTTTGTTTAAAACATCGATCATTTCTTGTGTTTGTGGTTGAGAGGCACAAGAAGTTAACATTAACATTATTATAAATAAAACACTGCTTTTTTTGTACATAAAATATACCGCCTTTCAATCTAAACAAAGTTGCTTTATTTTATAGAGTACTTTATAATTATATTAACATTTCTAAAGTTACATGTAAATAAGTAAAGATGAATATAGAGGGAATGTATTATGGATGAAAATAAAGCAATTAAAAATTTAATAGATATGACCATTGGAGACACGAAATATATTTTGGATGATGCAAGACCCATCCAAGGTATTTATAAAACGCTATTCATTTGGTTTCTTTTTTACACATGCTCTACCGTAACACTGCTTATTTTTGATTCAGTATTTCCTGTTTTCTATTTTAAGCAAGGTATCAATTCGGGTTCCCTGAACCAATTCTTCTCAATTAAAAGAACGCTAACAATCTTGTTTTTTATTACTACCCTTATTTCCTATTTAATATTAGTTTTAAAAATTAAAATGTCATTGAAAGAAAAAGATTTCTTGAAGTTGTTTTTTGTATTCATCGTTTTATATTCACTATCAAGAATGATTTACCCGATAGCATATTATATCAATCCAAACATACTCATGAATTTTAATAACGCATTGCCCTTAGATCTTGTGAGGAATATTGTCGCCTTAATCTTATTGTTAAATTATATGAAAGACAAGAGATATTATGGTGTGATTTTTGCTAATTCGCTTTACTTATTATTGAATTTTGTAAGTTTTATGCTCTCAAATAATAGTCTTAGTGAAGATGTTTTGATGGGGGGGTACCAATAGTATGATTTCATTTATAAACGCAAATGGTATCACTGTGATGTTATCTTTCCTCATCATTCTAATTTTATTAACAGGTGAAGCTTATGAAGCCTAGAAGCATTGTAGAAACCTCTAAAATATTTGATTCTACTATTAGGATTCAAATGTTGGCAAGTTTGTCCACATCTCCTTTGACTTATAACCAACTTAAAAAAGTTTGTCAGGTTCAAGATGGTGTAATGACTTTTCATACTACCAAATTACAAGAAGCCAAATTTATTGAAATTGCTAAATCTTTTGTCAACAACAAACCCCAAACAATGTATTCAATAACTGAATTGGGCAGACAAGAGTTTTTGAATTTTGTAGCGATATTAAATGAGAGCATTTCAAATGAAGATTAATTTAGATATTTAATTCAACTTTTTCTGTATTAAAAAATATAGGTTGAAGCCTAAATTAATGGTATGATACAAATAGTAGATATCACATAGTGAAGGGAAGTATAATATGAAAGTTTTATTGTACACAGAGAATGAAAAAGTGATTGGTAACAGTGGCTTGGGTAAAGCGATTAAGAATCAACAGCGTGCCTTAAAACATGCGGGTGTTCCTTATACCTTAAACCCAAAGGATGATTACGATATCTTACATATTAATACTTGGTTACCAAGGTCTTATTTCTTTGCGAAAAAAGCTAAAAAACAAGGTAAAAAAATAGTGTATCACGCGCATTCTACTGAAGAGGATTATCGTGGTGGTTTTATTTTGGCCAAACAAACATCTAAGTGGGTCCGTAAATTACTGATTAAGTGCTACAGTTTGGGAGATGTGATTGTGACACCCACCCTTTACTCAAAAGGGTTGTTGGAGAAATATGAAGGTTTGGAAGATAAAAAGATTTATGCGATTTCTAATGGTATAGAAATCGAGTACTTTAAGAAAGATCATGCGTTGGGGGAGGCCTTTAGGGAAGCGTATGGCTACAGTGAAACGGATAAAGTTATCATTGGTATTGGTTTATACATTGAGCGTAAAGGGATCGTTGATTTTGTGGAATTGGCCAAAAGAATGCCAGAGTATAAGTTTATTTGGTTTGGTTATTCACCCTTAGCAGCTGCCACCAAGCCTGTACGTGATGCTGTCAACACAAAGTTAGATAACTTGGTGTTTGCGGGTTATGTTGAAAGAAATATGATTCGAAAAGCCATGAATGGGTGTGACTTGTATCTTTTTCCAACTTTTGAGGAAACAGAAGGCATCCCAATTATCGAGGCCTGTGCTTGTGAAACCAATGCGATTGTGCGTGATATTCCAATATTTGATGGTTGGTTAGAAGCAGGAGTGCATGTCCATAAAGCAAAAGATGTGGATGATTTTGAGGTTAAGATTAAGGCATTTTTAAATGGCTCATTGCCTTCACTGACACATAATGCATATGAAATTGCGGTTGAAAGAGATATTAATACGGTAGGCAAGCAATTAAAAGCCGTTTATGAGGAAGTTTTAAAATAAACACAGATATTTGTTTTATAGGGGAGTAAAGAAGCAATATGAACATAAAGAAAGTTTCTAAGATATCTGGAGTAGACGCATCCACTTTGCGTCTTTATGAAGAAGCGGGGCTACTCAATATCAGTCGCGATTCAAATGGAGATCGTATCTACAACATCGATGATGTTAAGGCCATACATACCATCAAATTGTTGAAATATTTTGAGATTGAATTGGCTGAAATTCAGAAAGCCATGGATGGCGAGATAACTTTAGAATCACTGAAAGAAGTTGCCGAAGAAAAATTGGATAAACAAGATTCTGATCTTATACAGAAAAAACAAGCACTGCATCTTTTTGAAGTGGGTGCGCTGGATAAATTGATTGAAGATCCAGAATGGTATGGGGATTTTTATAATCCCAAACAATATTTGGAGTCCGCAACGCCTTCTATAAAACAAAATCTAAAGTTTTCACTTCATTTTTTAGGCCCCATTTTAATGGCTGTCTTTTATATTTATTTTAAATGGGATGTCTCCATTTGGGTGAAATATTTAACGCCCATTTGGATATACTTTATGATGTCAGCCATCGCAATGTGGGATAAAATCTTGAGGTTTAGAAGTCCTTATCGTGACTTTGCGCAATTTATGTCATTCTTAGTTTGGATTGGAAATCTCTTATCCTTACTTTTTCTACAAGAAATTATCAGTATCCATTACTTTACCGATAGTAACAGTACTTCTTTGGTTGAAAACAACCAAGTCGTTGTTTTTCTTATGATTGGTTCAGTCTTACTTTATATGGCTACGCTATTTAGGGATGAAGTAAAATACACCTTACTTGCGTTATTAATCATGCTGGGAATGTTTTATATTGATGGGACCAGTGTGACCGATATTAAAAAGGATGGTTCATTGATTCGTTATAGTTTTATGGATCTAATGGGTAAAAGCTATGATCCTGATGCAATTATCAAATATGAAGTGGTGGGTCAGAAAAGAAAAATATCCAATCCTCATTTTTACGTTTATACTGAGGATTTTAAGATTGATATAATTGGGATTCAACTAAAGGGGGATTTAAACTATTATAATTATGTTGAAATCGACAATAACTATAAGGAAATGAAGATTGAAAAAATAATAAAAAACTATGATAAGTGCTATTGGGACAAGGATGAATGTGAAAATCTGAGTTATTTGTTTGATAAGTAGTGCTGTCACTAAGTCATCTTGCCAAAGTTATAATTGAAGATCATAAAAAGGGACCCTCTTCTTCTAAAATATAGAAAGAAGGGAGTTTTTTTATGAAAGCAATACACTTTGGGGCAGGAAATATTGGTCGGGGATTTATAGGAGAAGTATATTTTGATAATAATTATGAAATTGTTTTTGTGGATGTAAATGCAACAATTATTGATGCTATAAATATGCAAAATGAAATTGAAATACTGTATGCACAAGATAATGAGGAACCCAAGTATCTCAGTAATATCAAAGGCATTAATTCAAAAGATGAATATGCGTTAGTTTTGGATGAATTTATGGACGTAAATTTGGTAACTACTTCCATTGGTGCCAACAATTTGAAATATGTTGCACCTACGATTGCAGAGGGTCTTAAGAAGCGCATGGAAACTGGAATCTTTGAGCCTTTGGACGTGATTGCTTGTGAGAATTTAATTAATGGTTCTCAAATATTAAAGTCACTGGTCTTAGAAAAAGCAAGTGTTGCGTTGAAGCAATACATTGAGACTTGGATTGGTTTTCCCAATGCGGCCATTGACCGAATCGTGCCTGAATACGTAAGTGAAAATGTATTGAGTGTGAAGGTGGAACGCTTTAGAGAATGGATTGTAGAACGCATTGATAAAAAATCTGATGTTGAACTTGAATCGGTCATTTATGTGGATGAACTCAAACCCTATATTGAAAGAAAATTGTTTTCTGTCAATACAGGACATGCTGCACTGGCTTATGCGGGACTTTATTATGGTCATGATAAGACGCTGGATGCGATTGAGGATTATCGGGTTTTACTTCATCTAAGAATGGTTCTTAATGAAACCAGTTATTACTTGATTCATAAATACGACTTTGATGTAACAGAGCATCAAGCTTATATTGAAAAATTAATTCAAAGGTTCTCAAATCCAAAAATTAATGATGATTTAAATCGTATTGCACGTAATCCCATCCGTAAACTGGGTTTCAACGAACGTATTGTGAAGCCCCTTAGAAGATTGGCATCCATGGGAGGTCCTTATAATGCACTACTTAAAACGATCATGTATGCTGTTCAATATGAGAATAATACTGATGCAGAGGTTCAAAAACTGCATTCGGATATAGATAACTTTGGGTTTGTGCATACACTTCAAATCGTAACCGGACTTCCCAAAGATTTTATTGATCGTATATACAAACTAACCTAAAAAAAACCACGAAAGTGGTTTTCTCAGTTTAAGGGGATAAATTCATGAAAATCACCATTTTCAATCCATTGACCCGCTATATCGCTATTTAAAATTCTTTTTATTTTTCCTTCGTTATCGGTATACGCTACCACATAATACTGTCCCATCATTTCATAATCAAGAACCGAATCGACCAGCGTACTTTTTATGAGTTCATGATTTGAATCATAATCGTAAATCATGATCTTTTCATAATTTTGTGATCCTAAAATCTGAATATCGAAATGATAAATCGTGTCTTTGGTTTCAACATCAAAGGTCAGTGATCCACCCCCTTCCCCAAAAGAATAGTTATCCGATAGTATTTCTTCAATTAAGATGCCATCGGATTCATAAACCAGGGATAGGTTAAAATAGTATGTATCGTTTGGATATATTTCTGTATGTATATCTATTTCTTGTGCGTCTTCTTTTATGTTAATACTATATTCATTGATTTTCACAAAATGCTTCGTAATTTCTTTATTTTTAAAGTCGAAGAATACGAAGGACTCTGAGGTGTTTTCAAGCGCATTTATCTTGCCATAGTTAACGTTTAGCGAAATTAATTTATGGTCATCCAGCGATTCATAAGGCGATGCAAAGTAGGCATCGTTTGTGAATTGGCAACCCGTTAGTATTAAAAGTGATAAAAATAAAGTTATGATTTTTCTATGCATCTTCAAGTCCTCCATCAAATTTTAAAATATCTGAAACTTCACAATCTAAGTAATAACAAATTCTATTAATCGTATTAAAGCGTATGCCTTTAACTTGTCCAGTTCTTAAGAGTGATAAGTTGGCCTCGGTAATACCAACCAGTTCTGCCAGTTCTTTGGCAGTTATTTTTTTTTCTTTTAGAACATCATCTAATTTAACTAAAATTGCCATTAGATAAAAAGTTCATTTTCTTTCTGTACAAAAACCGCTTTATCCATCATGGTTATGTAGAGATTGATAAATAGATTTAGAATAATCGTCATGAGTGGAATATTCAAAGTGAAGTTGACCGAGTGATTTGTATAAATCCCAATGAACTCAAAGATTGAGATAACAAGGGTGCCATAAATTGAAAGTTTCAGGCATTTTAATGCCAAACTTCTTAAAATATTGAGCTCCAAGAGTGTTTGGTCTTTGAAAATTTTATGTTGGCTATTATTTAAAAATTTGATGAGAGAATAGGTCAGTTTAATGTTTAGGTAGCTCAACACAAAGGTTAAAAGTAAGCTTATTATTCTGAAAGGTGTAAAAGTAAGGAAGCTATATGAAAGGTTAATACCATAGCTTATAAAAGATAGATAAAGGAATATCACAATAATTTGATCAGTTTTGGATTTGGTAAAGTAATGCTCAATCACAATACCCAACCCTGCCAAAAGATAAATAAGTGAGATATGTAATGTTTTTATATACGTAAACATACCATTAAATTCTTGTGGGTGAAGGGTTAAGATATTTAAAACGAAAATGAATATTGATAAGATTACATAACCGATCATCACATCATCAAACTTGCGATTTACAGAATACAAAATAATTGCAGGGATTGATGAAACAAGTATCAAGATGACCCATGCCAAGATATTCTTGAAATCAGATTTTAGTGAAAGTAGGGCTAAACTCTTGAGTGTGTATTCAAGGGGTAGGGTAATCAATGCGAGTAACCCCAAATCAAAATATGCGCTCAGATAACCAAGGAGCACTCCAAGTGTAAGTAGAACCGTCATTTTATGCTTCATATAAACCTCCGAATTATTGTTAAACAATAATTATATTTCAAATATATCACATTAATTATTGTTTTACAATAATTAATAGGAGAAAGTGTATCCTTTGTCTATTTGATGAAGGAGGTGTTTTTAAAAATGAAGAAATTATTTATGGTGTATCTGTGTTTATGGATGGTAGGCTGTCAAAAAAAGGAAGTTTTACCAGAATGGGTTGATGACTTTGGCTGTGTTTTATTTGAGAGCCATGAAAGTGCCCCTTTACTGATCTATTATATTGAGCCCAATAGTGGCTCCAGCATGATTTTACATGAAAAAGTGGCGTCTACTTTAAAAGAGATGGTTGAAGAAGCGGTGGTTACTTTAAGAATATGTTCCTTAGTGTATTTGAATGGTAAGTATGATTCTATGAATCAGGTTCAGTATCACCTTCAGTTGGAAAAAGAGGCGATTTGGGATGTGATTGCGGGTTCTGTGATGGCGTATGAAAGAAATAGTTTGTTGGAATCTGCGATTATTATGGGAACTGAATCTTATTTAGAAAAAGAGAATCATCCTTTTTTTGAGTTGGATGGTGAAGTTTTGGAAATTCGTGATATTATGGAAGTAGATAAAATATTGAGAAGTAGGGTGGAGGCATGAACAAAAATGAAAGTATTTAAAGTCTTATGTTTATTATTGGTTATGGTAGGATGTTCAAAGAAGGTTCACCATGAATATGAAGGTAAGAACATACCCTTGGGAACCCTGTATGTTACGCTGGAATATGGGGATGATTTTGACCCATCACAACTCGAATTTGAAGCGTTACGAAATGCAAAAGATTTTGAAATTGATACGGTAGATACATATCATTTGGGTGAATATGTTTATGAGATGAAATTGGATGGTGAAAGCCAGGGTTTTGTGGTGAATGTCGTGGATACGCATGATCCCATTATTGATGGGGAAGCTACATTGAGTGTGGAATTGAATAGTGATCTCGATTTAACAACAAAGTATCATGGGTATGATGTGGTAGATGGTGATTTAAACATTACAGCGAGTGCATATGATACCAGTGTGGCGGGTACACAGTGGATTACTTTGCGTGTTGAAGATAAAAACGGTAGATATACAACTCAAGAAATTAAATTAATTGTAAAAGATAAAGTTGTGATTGAAAAGAAGCCGGATGCAGCATTTTATGTAGATGGACATGTGATTGTGAATAAAAAGTATGGTCTTCCTGATAATTTTGCGACCGCAGAAGATCCTGTTGCTTATCAAGCGGTCAAGGATTTGATTGCTGAAATGAAATCTTTAGGGTATGCTGTTGACAGTTCGGTGGCGGGTTATAGAACTTATGACCACCAGGAATATTTGTATACCAATTATGTTAAAAACCATGGGCAGGCTGCAGCAGATATTTCCAGTGCGAAGCCGGGTCATTCTGAACACCAAACTGGGTTGGCTTTTGATTTAAGAAGTCCATCAGGTGCTTTACTTAAAACAGAAGCAGAGATTCTTTGGGTTAAAGAAAATGCGCATCGCTTTGGGTTTATCGTGCGTTATTTGGAAGGAAAAACCGAAATTACGGGTTATAAGTATGAACCTTGGCATCTTCGTTATATGGGCAGTGATGCAACAAAAATATATGAGTCTGGATTAACCCTTGAAGAATATTATGGGTTTGAAGGATAAAAAAAACGAAGCGTCAGTCATTTGACGCTTCGTTTAAGTTTCTACTGTAGGGGATGAGGTCTTCACTCATCATATAATCAAAATTCTCTCCTTGGTAGAAGTCACTGTTATCATCTTCAACCCAAAATACTGAGATTTTGTCGGATGGATGTGCTTCGTTGAAGGTTTTAATAAAATCTAACCCTTCTTCATAAGTCATCATGAATAAAGAGGTAGAGAGAATATCAGCTAAGGTAGAGTTTTCTGTAAAGACGGTTACGGATCTAAAATTTGTTTGTGGGAAAAGGGTCTTGGGATTGATTAAGTGACTGTAAGCCACATTATCAGGTCCGTAGTAAGTTCTTTGGTAGTCTCCAGAAGTTACAATTGAAGAAGAATTTTCTATCGCAAAGACATCAACGCTGGGTGAATCAATGGCTAAAGAGGGTTCTTGAACCCCTATTTGCCAAGGACCATCTGGTTTTTGGCCAATGGTGCGAATATTCCCACCACCGGAAACGACCGCATGTTTGAGTCCGGATGCTTCTAATTTAAGGGCGACTTGTTCAGTGGCATAACCTTTACCAATGGCACCAATATCAAGATGAACACCTTTTTTCGTGAGATAAACGGTGTTTTTTTCAGTGTCAATTTCAACATACTCCCAACCAACCAAATCTCTGGCGGCTTCCAGTTCTTCAACAGAAGGTACGTTTCCTGGTTTACCTTGAACATTGAGTTCAATGCCTTCTTCACGGTAGTCATGCCATATTTTAAAGACCGCCCCATAGGTAATGTTAAAGTAATCTGATATTTCAGTATATTCCTTTGCGATTAAGAGTAGGTCAATAATGATGGGGTCAACTTCAACCGGCGCAATACCGGCATTGTCATTGATGGTTTTTAAGTTATTAACATCTTTATACAAATTATATTTGTCAAAAAGAATATGATATTCCCAAAACGTATCTTTCATCATCTCAAAGTATTTATTAAATTCTTCCTCATCTTGCGTGTAAGCAAGTAAAGTCATGGTAGTATCAAATCCCGATGTAATTGAGGAGTTTGAATAACGACTTAGTGTTTCTTCATTGGGTGCACATCCCATAAGGAGAAAGAATAATGTCAGTGCAATTACTATTTTTTTCATATGGCTATTATAGCATATTTTTAGGATTCATGGGATTTGTTTGTTACTTAATAGGGAGGTGATTTACATGGCAGCAGTTGTGATGGTTTCTGGGTTGTTTTTTATGTTTTGTGTTGTGATCCTAAACGAAATTCAATATGGGTTTGAAATACATCATCAATATATGATGGATCGGGCGATGAAGCTGGCAATCGTAGAGAGTTATGAAGCAGAAACTGAAAGTGAAGCCATGTCCATATTTGAATCTTCTTATAAAAGTATTTGTCCACAACAATACAGTTATGAAATATATCTTAAGAACTACCAAAGTTATCCAAAGATGGTTCACTTTGAGGTTGTGGCAGATGGCGGTTTTTATCAGATGGAAGAAATATTAATTGAGGAGGAAAAGGATGCTTCGTAAATCAATCATTGTAGCAGTTAGTTTGGTTTTGTTTTTATTGACCTTGGAGTTTGCGGTTCGATTTAGAATGGATTTGGTCTCGGTGGTGATGGTTAAAGAAACGCTACCACAAAGAACGAAAATCAGTCCGGAACACTTAAAAATCGCGAAGGTAAGTCGACACTACTTAAGTGAGGATGCGATTTTAGATATTAACTCTGTGAAAGATGTTTATGTCAAGATGGAACACACCTTATTGGAAGGTTCAATACTAAGAAGCAGTCAAATAGAAACTTTGGATGAAACTGTGGATGCTCCAGCTTTACTTATTCATCAAGATGAGCGTGTTTATACTTTAAAAAGAGAAGTGGCTTCAATCTTGGGTGGGAGTATCGTGCGAGGATCTTATGTGGATCTGGCTGTACAACAGAAAAAAGAAGATGAATATGGCATTTTTTTAGAAAAAGTCCGTGTTGTTGGGGTTAAAGATCGTAATGGTCTAGAAATTGAAAAGGGGCAAAGTCCATATACCATACAGTTGGCCATTCATGTGGATGATATCAATCACTTGTTACGTGCTGAAGATATGGGAACGGTCGTGTTGTTGCCGCGAAATATATATGATGAATGATCGTTTTCCTTTTAAGATATTTGCGCCCCATATCTTTGATGATGCGGTGACGGATCTCAACTATAATGGCAAAGATTTATGGGTAGATCACTTAAAAAAAGGACGCTTCATGATTTCGGATATCTGTGATGAAAATACGATTATGCATGCCTGTATTTTATTTTCAAACTTGGTGAATCAACACTTTAATATCCAAACACCTTTATTAGAAGCAGATTATGAAATGTATCGTATTTCAATGATTCACCCTTCTGTTTCTGGAAAACTGAGTCTATCGATACGAAAGACGCCCATGTATATGCGAATTCAAGAGCGTGAAATATTGGAAAGTGGCTATATCACTCAGGAAGCTTTGCGTTTCTTACAAAAATGTGTGCGTCATCGTTTAAATATCATGGTAAGTGGTTTACCAGGGGCGGGTAAAACAGAATTGGTTAAGTTTTTGACGACATCGATAGATAAGACCAGTCGGGTAATATCAATTGAAGATTCGCGAGAACTCCATTATGAAAAACTCCATCCCGATCGTGACTCAGTATCGATAAAAGTAAATGAAACTTTTACTTATGACAAGGCCATTAAAGCATCCATGCGTCAGCGACCCAATTGGTTGTTGGTGAGTGAGGTGCGAGGAAAGGAAGTAGAGGATTTGTTGAAGTCTATTTCAACTGGAACCCATCTTATATCCACCCTCCATGCCAAAAGTGCCTTTGAAATACCCAAAAGAATGCTATTTATGATGGATAACATTGATAAGTCTTCTGAAAGTTTCTTAGCCCAACTCTATGATGCAATCGATATTGGGGTTCATATCACGATGGAAATTGATGCAATGGGTGCGAAACGTTATGTTCGAGAAATTGTTTTATTTAAAAATCAAACGAGTGTTTTACTATATCACCCTGAGAAAAAAAAGGATATGGATCCAAAAGAAGTGGAGGGAATATTTTGGTAGTCTTGATGATTTTCCTATTGGTTGTAAGTGCCGATATTTTAGATATACTGCGCCATAAACCACTCAAACAAGCCATAAATAAACAGACTTTCCACAAGCTATTGTTATTGTTTTTATTGCTATTGGGATTTGTTGGGTTGATTGGTCAGTTGTTCAATCTTAATTTTAAGTATTTGACGTATTTATTATTTATGTGTGTTTTGACATTTTTTATCATGGTTAATTTTCTTTTGCAACATCTCACAATGCAACAAAAATTTATGGAGCTGAGTCAATTTATGTTAAAACTTTGTATCTATTTTAGAATCTACCAAAAGACCCATTTGAGTGTTATTGAAACACTTAAAGATGCACCAAAGTGGATTGTAGACGATTTTGATCAAGGGCTAATTGTGAGTGCAGACTTGTATCAATTGAGTGATCATTATCTCATGAAATCATTGGTTGAGATATTTGATGCCTCGGAAACCATTGGGATGTTACATGCGGATGTGCAACTAAAAAGATTGGAATATGATATTGAAGTTTGGATGTCACAAACGCGTATTCACCAAAAAGAAGAAATAAAACTTTTGAAACGCTTGATGTTTTTATTTGTGATGGGTATTGGTATCGCATATGTGGCTCAAAATATGTTGGCAACTTCCATTCAAATTCATACCCATGTGCGTTACCAATGGATTGTCTTCACTTTTTTAGGTATGACCTTGATGGGACTTTTAATTGCTTGTAAAAGATTAACCCAACCTTGGATTTTAAAGGATGAGTGTTTATGAAATGGATTTTGATGATTTTCTTGTTGGGATTTGGTTTTCCATTATCCATAAAATTGGAAGACCCTGACTTCATAAAAAAATGTAAATTGTTAGATT
The DNA here is from genome assembly GCA_947631935.1 of uncultured Erysipelothrix sp. Classification (GTDB taxonomy): domain Bacteria; phylum Bacillota_I; class Bacilli_A; order Erysipelotrichales; family Erysipelotrichaceae; genus Erysipelothrix. The sequence continues at coordinate 2,128 of CANRNG010000031.1, read as the reverse complement.
TAAACATGAAGAAAATAAGGGTTATCCGATATATTGAAATCAATTTACTGTGGTGGGTCTTGCCTTTTGGTTATCTGTCTTTTATTGGGGTTGGTTTGGGATATTATCGACATATCTTTTCGGTCAACGCTAAATTTAATAGCTTTAAACGAAATCTCAATTTACAGTTTTCGATTTGGCTTCGGATGATGGAGGTTCTCTTGGCGTACAATACCGTCGTTGTTGCGATTGGTAAGTCGATTGATAAGGCGCCATTATTAATGAAAACTCACCTGGAATCCCTTTATGAGGCGTTACTTGAAGATCCCAATAATCAAGATGCTTATTTTGGGTTTATGGGATACATGGATGATTTAAACATTGGACGCGCGATGCATCATCTTTATCGTTATGGTACTTTGGGAACTGAAGATGCATCAACGCAGCTCAGTGGTTTAATTCAAGACAATGCTGAGCATTTAAAAACACATCGTAAACAACAGTTTGAAGATCGGTTAAACTTCTATTCTTGGTATGGGTTGTTACCGATGTTGTTGGTTTCGGCTACATTTTTGGCTTTGATGTTTTTGGTGTTATCCAATTTAATGGAAGGGGGGTGGCAAGTATGAAAGCTTTTTTTGAAGAATATGGTTTGGTTTTGGTGGTAACCATTATTGCAACGGGTATGATTTTATTTTCAAATGAATTTAAAGGTGTTCTTAGAGATACACTGACAGACAGTTGGGAAAATATGACGGAGATGGTTGAGTGAAAGCAAGTGTAGAATATGCACTTATATTATTGATGGGTTGTTTTATGATGATTGTTTTAATGCAATTCTCGGGGGTCATTGCAACCATTCATCGGGGGAACCAATACCTGGATTATTTATTGCACATTACAGATAACTATGATGGCGACTTGTTGTTGGTCGCAAAACACAATCGTACGCAAAACATTTGTAGAGATTGTGAGTATCAGCACATTGCATTGGATGATCGTTACGAAGTTGAGGTGCGCTTCCCAATTACATTACCCAGTTTACGTTATAAAAGCAGTGTTAAAATTTATGGGTTAACCCATCGTTTCAAGTAGTTTCATTCGTGAGACTACTTTTTTGATGTTGAAAGCCTCTAAATTTTAGTGTATCCTTTAAATATCAAAAGGAGTGATTGTGTGATTTTAACAATTGATATTGGAAATTCCAATACCGTACTTGTTGGTTATGATGACACCAAAAATAAGGTGTACACACGCCGCTTTTTAACCTTTAAGAAACATACAAAAGTATTGTTGATTGAAGCCCTACGTGGGCTTGAACTCAATGTGAGCGATGTGATTGTTTCTTGCGTGGTACCCCGTATAGAAACCCACGTGGTCCAAGCCATTAAGGAAGTATTTAACCTCGAACCAATTTTAGTCAAGGGGACTACCATTGATAAAATGGCTATTAATATAGACAATCAAGCGGAACTGGGTGCAGATTTAATCTGTACATCGGTGGGAGCCGCTTCTAAATATGATTTACCGGTCATTGTGGCCGATATTGGCAGTGCCACCAAACTAACACTCACCAATGCAGGACCCGTCTATGAAGGCGGTATTATACTGCCTGGATTGGGGTCTTCTTTAAAATCAATGACAGAAATGATCCCCCATTTACCCACAGTGGATTTGGAGTTGCCAAAATCTGCCATTGGTAAAAATACGATTTTGGCGATTCAATCGGGCATGCTCTATGGGGTGGTGGCACAAATTGAAGGCATCGCAAATCGATTCGAAGAAGAACTGGGTGTAAAATGTGTCCGTGTCTTAACGGGTGGTTATACTGTAATCTTCAAACATTTATTGGAAGATTTCCATTATGAAGAATACTTGGTCAATGATGGTTTGATTGAGATTTTCTTAAAAGATATGTATAAAAAAATGTAGATATGATCTACATTTGATTGATGTAATGAATCCAACCTACTAAGCCTTCGCTGAGTAGGTTTTTTGTTTCTTCAAAGTCACGAGTATAATAGGGGTCAGGAACCGATTGTCCTTTTTTATCCTCTAATATATCCAAGAACAAATGAATTTTATGTCTATACTCTTGGGGTGATTTTTTCATTAAGTTTCTAACATTGTCACCATCCATCCCCAATAT
>CANRNG010000030.1 GCA_947631935.1 uncultured Erysipelothrix sp. | reverse complement strand
TGTTTGAGTTTACGATTCTCTTCCATTAACTCTAGTTCACTCATTGCTTCAGGTGTTGCTTGGCATTCTTTGCGGTAATCACGAATCCAGTTATTAATGGACGCGGTTGATACACCATATTCAGAGGCAAGGCTTGCAATGGTACGTCCATCTTGGATATGTGCTGTGACAATTCTCTTTTTCATTTCTGTACTGTAACGTTTCATTTGGTTTCTCCTGTTTCTTTCATTGTACTGTATTATACACAGGTGTTACAAATTCACTATACCATTACAGTTCCAGTTATGTTGCTGTTGGTAAAATTTGTCAATAACACTCATGGTTGGTACAACAAGACATTTGTTAATAATAAAGTCCAAAATAATAAGGAGCTTCTATGAGAGAAGCTAAAATTAAGATTCTTTTTTACGTGTTGAAAATTCATTCAGAAGTCAAGTAGCAGAGGCGATTATGAAATCAAAATACAGCGATATTTTTGAAATCTATTGCAGTTCCCATTTTAGATTTATCTTACAGACATGTTAATTTTACTTTTGAGTTTTCTTACATCATATTAACAACAATAATGCGTTTTTAGCACCATTCTCAAAAGACACAACCAAAAAGTCCGCTATTTAAGCGGACTTTTCAATTTAATCTAAACTTCCTGTTGTTATTCCCACTCTACTACCTAAATCGCATCACCATTCTCAAAACAACCATTATAAAAGCTGTTTTTGCTCTAGATTTCTCTGTATTCTCATCATTCTCATGGTTATCAAAGTTTTTGACATCATTTTGGCATCACTTAGCTATTGTATTCAAATCTATCTATAACATGCTGCAAATTTATTCTACACATCTAAAGAATGGTTAACCGCTTTGTTCTCAGAAAACAAAAGAAATATGTCTCCTTCTTTCACAATGTACTCAGGATCAACTTGCGGATTATAATTGTCTGACTTTTGTGTCTTCATCGCAATGATATTCATGCCATGAATATTGCGAAGATCTAATTCACTAATTGATTTTCCAATCCAACTCTCCATCACGTTGATTTCTACAAGATGATACTTCTCATCTAATTCAAATGAGTCTAATACACTTGTTGCCGATAACTCATTCGATAGCCGAATTCCCATCTCAACTTCAGGAAGAATCACACGAGTCGCTCCTACTTTCAGTAATACTTCTTTATAGCTAATATTCTTAGTTTTCACGATAACTTCTTGTATTCCTAGTTTCTTAAGATTCATGATACCAAGTATTGTAACTTCAAGTTTCTCACCTGTAGCAACAATAGCAATGTCAGCACTTTCGACTCCTGCTGCTTTAAGTTGATCAATTTTTGTAAAGTCTGCCTGTACTGCGTGATAAACACAATCTAAAACTTCGTCAACATGATCCATATTTAAATCAATAGCAATAACTTCTACGCCGCTCTGAGCAAGATTTCTTGCAACTGCACTGCCAAACAAGCCAAGCCCAAGTACTGCAATCGTTTTGTTCATATACTTTCTCCTTATCCAATTAGAATACTACCTTCTGGGTAGTGAATACTTGATTCTTTATCATGAGTTCCAAATGACAGTAAAACAGTGAGTGCTCCAACACGTCCCACAAACATTAGTGTCATAAGAACGAATTTACCAAACCAATCCAAATGTTCTGTTAGACCCATACTCAAGCCTACAGTACCAAAACATGAAAATATCTCCATTAAAACTGCATCAAGTCCATATTGCTCTGGCAATGTTTGAGTAATTAACAATGCAATGGTAGCAATAAAAAGCATTCCAAGTCCAATAAGAAGAACTAAAATAGCTTTCTTAATACGTTCTTTACTTATACTTCGTTTGTAGTAATTGGGTTCCTCCCCTTTAAAACAAGCCTTTAAAAACAACACAAGTACTGCAAAGGTAGTAATCTTAATACCGCCTGCAGTTGACCCTGAAGAACCACCAATAAACATCAGAATATATGTTAAGAATACTCCACCAGTTGAAACTAGATTATAATCAACATTTGAGTATCCTGCTGTACGCGGTGTAACTGCCATAAACATTGTATTCGTTATTTGGTCAAATATACCAAGATGTGAAAAAGTTCCATGTCTGAGCTCACTGATCCAAAACAATGAAAAGCTAATAACCAAGACGATTAGTGTCGTCCTTACAACCAGCCTTGTATGCAATAACAATCTTTTATTTGCTTTATATGTTAGTAAATCCCTCCAGACAATAAATCCGATTCCACCAACTATAATCAGCAGCATAATGGTTACTAGCACTAATGGATTCTTTTGAAATTCAATAAGACTGTTTCCGAATAAATCAAAACCAGCATTACAAAATGCAGAAACACTGTGAAAGATTGAGAAGTATGTTCCTTTAATCCAACCTAACCTTGGTATGAAGTCAATTGATAGAACAATTGCTCCAATCGATTGAACCAAAAGGGAAAAGCGAATAACATACTTAATAATCGATTTAACTTCAGACAATCCTTCTAAATTTAATGATTCTTGTATCACTTTTTTTTGACGAATGTTCACCTTTTTACCAAGTATAAAGAAAAGGTACAATACTAAAGTCATTATACCAAGACCACCAATTTCAATAAGCATCAAAATGACTGTTTTCCCAAAATAACTCCAATGCAAGGCTGTATTAAGTGTAATCTGTCCTGTCACACACAAAGCTGATGTAGCAGTAAAAAATGCATCCCAAAAATTGGTGGATACACCACTACTTGAAGAAATTGGTAACATTAACAATAACCCACCAATCACGAGAATTCCAAGGAATCCGCCCACAACCATTTGTGGTACTGTCATTTTTTTAATAATGTTCTTTATCATTCTAATCGTAATCGTCCTACTGCACGTTTCAATGCGTGCTCAGCTTTCTTCAATTCAAATATGTCTGCACTATTCTTTACTGACGACGCTGCACGTTCAAGCGCGACATGTGCTCTTTGAAAATCTATTTCGTCTGCTCTTTCAAATGAACTTACTATCATCACACCTGTACTTTCTGAAAAATAAAAGAGTCCATCGGAAACAAAATATTGATTGACATCATCTTCTAATCTTATTTTTAAGGTACCAGCACTCACTTCTACAACGACATCCATATGCTTTTCTAATACCGTTCGATTACCATCGGAGGTCGGAATAATTACGGATTTCACATTGAAAGATTCCTGTTTTCCATTATATGTCATCATTTCAAATTTATACATTTTTTTGATCCTCGTATGAACGAATAACATCATCAATCGTCGCCTTGAATAAGAAATACGTTTCAGGAATATGATCCACTTCACCTTGTAATATACTATTGAAACTTTTGATTGTTTCAACGCGACTAACATATGCCCCTTTTATTCCTGAGAATGTCTCGGCCACATTGAAAGGTTGTGATAAAAAATTCCGAATTTTTCGTGCTCTACTTACTGTTAGTTTATCTTCCTCACTCAATTCGTCCATTCCAAGAATCGCTATTATATCCTGAAGTTCTTTATACTGTTGCAGAACTTTTTGAACATGATGAGCCACTTGAACATGTTCTTTTCCAACTATTTCCTCAGTAAGCAAAGTACTGCTAGACTCAAGGGGGTCAACAGCAGGATAGATTCCAAGTGCCGCAATACCACGATCAAGTACGGTTCGCGCATCAAGATGAGTAAATGCAATCGAGGCAGCGGGGTCAGTCAAATCATCTGCTGGCACATATACAGCTTGCACCGATGTAATTGAGCCAGATTTTGTTGATGTAATTCTTTCTTGTAGTTGTCCCATCTCGGTTGCTAGAGTTGGTTGATAACCTACAGCAGATGGTCGTCTTCCTAAAAGAGCGGAAACCTCTGAACCTGCCTGCGTAAATCGGAAAATATTGTCAATGAATAATAAAACATCTTGTTTCTTTTGATCTCTAAAATATTCTGCCATCGTTAATGCCGATAGAGCAACCCGCATACGAGCTCCAGGAGGCTCATTCATTTGCCCATAAACTAAAACCGTATTCCTTAACACATTAGCGGCTTCCATTTCATGATACAGATCATTGCCTTCACGAGTTCTTTCACCAACACCCGCCACAACAGACAACCCTCCGTGTTCTATTGCAATATTATGAATCAACTCTTGCATTAAAACAGTCTTTCCGACACCTGCTCCACCAAAAAGACCAATCTTGCCACCTTCTGGATATGGGCAAAGTAAATCAATCACTTTTACCCCTGTTTCCAATATTGTAGTTGTAACTTTCTGTTCAATAAATTCTGGTGCATTTCGATGAATTGGATGGTAATCTACATCATTATCATCCCATGGTTTTTCGTCGATGACCTCTCCGAGTACATTGAAAATGCGCCCTAAGGTATCATCACCAACAGGCACTGATATAGGGGCTTTTGTATCTGTCACAGACATACCCCGCATTAATCCATCTGTTGGGTTCATTGCAATACATCTTACACAATCATTTCCAACATGTTGCGCAACTTCTAGAATAACACTTTGATTATCCACAGAAAGAGCATGATAGAGTTTAGGTAGTTGAAATTGATCTGTAAACAGCACATCAACAACTGGACCAATAATTTGACTAATTATTCCTTTTGTCATTCTCATCCCTCCTCTGACATTAAGTCTGACAGTTCCTCAGTAATACGCTCTTGACGTAAGCGATTATACTGCAGTTTGAGATCATGCAGCATGCCATCAGCACTTTCGGTTGCTTTTTCCATTGCTACTCTTCGAATTGTGTATTCGATGACCTTACTAGCATAATAACCATTTACGAGAGCAGACTTTAAGTATGATGATTGAAAAGCTTTATTTGCAGTTTCATAATTTGGCTCATAAACTTGATTATAGCGTTTCTTCATGACTTTTTGTGTTTTCATCAGTTCAAAAGATAGTTCACCGTTTGATGCATATTTCGGCATAAGAATGACAATCTGATATAAATCCATATACAATTTACAGATTTCTAAAAAAGATTCAATATCGAGATGTTCACTGTGTACTAGTTCATTTAAAACTTCATACTCATTCCTCTTCAGCCATTCATAGCCCTGTGTCCCTAAAACATAAAGTTTTGGTTTATCGAGTTTAGCAATCATTTGGTTTAAAAGACGCGTATAGTAAGAAACAAGCCCTAGATCTGGGTAAAACGCAACATACAGTACTGGTTTATCTGAAATACTACTCTCTGAATCTACAGGTGATAGATTTTCTAGTACTACCTCAAACTGTTTAAGTTTAAGTTTGAATTGTTGGAGCTTACTGATTGAAACCAACTTCATTGCATTCGTAATTTTTTGAGTAGTTTTAATTGTTTTTGATCGCTTTGAAATGGACGATAGACTACGCACCATTATGAATTCCTCGATACAGGGTATAGATCTCCTCTAATGATGCTTTAGTTTTCTCAATTAAACTATCACTCAATTGATATTCTGCTTTTATTTCCTCAAGTAGACCAGAATAGGAGCGTTTCATTGCATCATGCATGAATGACTCGAATGATAGTACTTCAGCAACATTTAAGCGATCAAGGAATCCGTACTTATTCATAAACAAGCTTAATATAAGCAATTCTTGAGCCAACGGCTTGTTGACATCTTGTTTAAGAAGTTCAGTCAACTTACTTCCGTGATCAAGAATTTCACGAGTCTTGGCATCAACATCTGTGCTAAACTGAGCAAATGATAACAAGTCTTGATAACTTGCTAACTCAAGCTTTAATGATGATGCGACATGTTTCATTGCTTGGGTTTGTGCTGCAGATCCGACCCGAGATACTGATAATCCACTATCGACAGCTGGTCGTTTTCCTGAGTTAAATGCATCAAGATTTAAAAAGAGCTGACCATCTGTAATGGATATAACATTCGTTGGAATATATGCACTGATATCTCCTGCTTGGGTTTCAATGATAGGTAGTGCAGTCATCGAGCCACCACCATGTTTCTCGTTCAACTTAGCTGAACGTTCTAATAAACGTGAATGCAAGTAGAAAACATCTCCTGGATATGCTTCACGACCAGAAGGTCTTCGTAATAAAAGAGAAATGGTACGATAGGCAACTGCATGCTTTGATAAATCATCATAAACAATCAGCACATCTCTTCCTTGTTTCATCCAATATTCCGCAATGGTGCAACCAGTATAGGGTGCAATATACTGCAAAGATGCCATATCATCTGCAGGACTCGCTACTACCGTTGTATATTCAAGTGCATCATTTCTTCGTAGTTGTTCAACGATTCGTGTAATCGTTGATGCTTTTTGTCCGATCGCCACATAGACACAATAAACATCATGACCTTTTTGGTTTAATATCGCATTCACAGCAATACTCGTTTTGCCCGTCTGACGGTCTCCAATAATGAGTTCTCGTTGTCCTCGTCCAATCGGAATCATTGCATCAATTATTTTCCACCCTGTTAACAATGGTTGATTTACACTTTGTCTTGCCATAACTGCTGTTGCCTGAACTTCTATCGGCGCAAATGTCTTGTCTTCAATATCATTTAAGCCATCAATGGGGATTCCTAATGCATTCACAACACGACCCAAAAGAGCATCGCCAATGGGTGTATCCACAACATGCTTTGTTCTAAAAACTTTATCTTTTTCACGAATCTCTGAATCATTGCCAAGCAACACAACACCCACTTGATCACTTTCAAGATTCATAGCCAGTCCCATGACACCTGAATCAAATTTCAAAAGCTCTCCCGATAGTACATCTCTTAACCCTTTAACAAATGCAATGCCGTCACCAACACTATAGACCAATCCCGCGTCTTGATCCTCAGTTTCCCAGTTCAGACCTTCGACACGACTTTTAATTCTTTCAATAATTCTTTCACTTTGCTTATCCATAACTAACCTCATCAATCAATCTCTTAAGTCGTCCTTCAATACTTAAGTCAATAACTGAATCATTGACTAAAAGACGAATCCCTCCCAAAAGCATAGGATTTACTCTGCTTTCAAATTCAATATGACTTGTATACATTTTTTTTACTCTACTTTGAATATCATCATAGTATTGACTACTCATTAATTGAGCTGTTTCAATTCTACACAAAGTCCATAAACCATTTTTAATGAGTAAATCACGAATGGATCGCTTTACATATGAAATCTGATCAATCATACCATCATCCAATAGAAGTGTTACCATTCTCTTCACTAAATCAGATGTTCCTAAAAACAGTAAATCATGGATATCTTCAAGTACATCGGGTTTAAAAATCAATTTACTTTGGAGCTGTGGATAGTGCTCAACCACTTCTGCAATAGTTTCAAATTCAATATAGTAATTAACTTGATTATCACCCATCAACTGGTAAAAAGCATGAGCATAGTGTTCATGATCTCGCATGATGTTTTTCAAGTTCCTTTTCTAATGATGTCATCATTTGATTTTTATCAAAAGTATATCCGTCCAGCACTTTTTCAACCATCATCGTCGAAACAGAAATGATGTGTTCCTCGACATTTTGAAGCATCTCTTTTTTCTCTTGTTCAATACTAATAGAGCTTTGAACTCGTAGCGATTCTGACTCACTTTTTGCTTCAAATAAGAGTTGATTTCTTAACGACTCAATGTCTTCCAACATCATTTTCCTTTGAAATTCAAGTTGCTCATTTTGAGTTTTTTTCTCAAATTCGAACTGTTCTTTCAATTTCACTTGTTCTTCTTTCATTGTTTCGATATCACGATACTCTTTCTGAAACAATTCAGCTTTCCTGTCCATCAAGTTAAGAACGGATTGATGTAAAAACTTCTTGTAAAGGACATAAATCACTCCGGTAGCACAGAGTTGTACTGCAATGGTCATGATGTTTGGGAATAATTGTCCTGCTATATCAAACATTCTTTTCCCTCCGTTCTTTTAAAATGCAAAAATTAATAAAAATGCAACTAACATACCGTAAATTGCGGCTGTTTCTGCAATTCCCGCTCCCAACATTAACATGGTACGGATTTCATTGTTCGCTTCTGGGTTTTTCCCAACTGCTTCAACTGCTTTTGCAGCTGCATACCCTTGACCAATTGTAGAGAAAATTCCTGTCATCACTGATAGTGCAGCTGCAATTGCGATAAGTCCTTTTCCAATACTTACGTTATCCATTGTTTAAATCCTCCTTATATTCGATTCCAATAAAAATAGTTGTAAGTGATACAAATAAAAATGCCTGTAAAAAACCTGAAAATATATCAAAATATAAATGAAGCCATGGAGCAACAATCACGCCAATAAAATCAAATCCACCGATTACTGGTATTGATCCACTCAACCATCCGGTGAATGAATAAAGCATTGTCATTATAATTGTTCCTGATAGAACGTTACCAAACATCCGTAACGACAAACTAATTAAAGGGGCGATTGTCGAGAAAATATTAGGTATAACAAAGAAGAAGAAAGGCTTGAAAAAATCAGAGATATATCCTTTTAGTCCATTTTCTTTTATCTTCGTAATCTGGATGCTTATCCACGTTACAAATGCTAAAGTTAAGGTTACACTAAAGTTAGCTGTTGGATTTTTAAGTCCAACCAAGCCCGACCAATTCGAGAGTAGAATAAACATGAACACAGCTCCAATATATGCTGCCATTGCACGTCCTCGTTTTTTTCCCATAACTGGTACTGTAATTGACAGAATCGCTTGCACATATGCAATAGCATACAACGCGAATCCCTGAGGTTTGCTTCCTTCTTCATACTTATCAATTGAGTGTTTTGACAAAAGAATAAAAACTACCATTACACACATAATTACAAGGATCGAAAACACCTCAGCTTGCATTATTTGTTTTCTCCTTCGAGAATAAATTAACTAAGAAAGTTAAAATACGACTCACGAAATATGCAGCAAACACTGCTAAAGGTTCAATGAGTTCTCTGAAGAAAAATGAGAACAACAACGGACCTGCAATAAGTGCTATTGTAAACAGCACATACGACACATATTGATTCATTTTGAAATTTGATCCAACTAGTATTTTTTCATAAAATGCCGTTCGCGCTGTTACAAGAATAATCATTACTAATTGACCAATCATCCAACCGATTGCGATTGGATAATTCCAAACAAGCAATGGTAGTCCAGCTAGTAGCAAAAACACATAAATTTTTCTTAGTTTCATCATTCACCACCTTTGTAATAAAAAACGCACCCATACTTGAAGTGCCTTTCCCGCCCTGAAAAGACTAGCCTCAAGCATAGGTGCTTGACCGTTTATATTGATATACCAAAGAAGTGTATCAAATTCTTTGAGATATATCAACACTTACAATTCCAAAATCACAAATGAAAGTACAAAATATTATTAATAATTGAACTTCTTTGATAGAATATCAAAAAATGAATAGTCGTAATACAAATTAGTCAAGTCCTTAATCTTGTGTTAAATGCTATAATGCATTTTCTTATTTTATAATCATTTATTATGTGTCAATTCAATATTGGTACTATACTGTAAATATGGACAGTAAATAGGAAAAATCACTGATTGGATACATTCTCAGATTGTATCCTTTTTAGGTGAATTCTTTGGTATGATCAATAACATGGGAGCTGAACTCTTTGACTTTGTTTGGGTTAAAGCCATTGTTGAGTTCTTTGGTTATTTAGGTTGGACTTTGTTTGCGGTCGGATTCATTCTTGCAGTCTTTGAAACGGCCATCGCTTACCAAAACGGTCAAGGTGATATAAAATCAACATTTCTCAATATTTTAAAGGGATTCATAGCACCATCCCTTTTCACCACATTGCCTATTGAACTCTACAAGTTCGCAGTATCACTTCAAACATCTCTATCCGTCGGTATTGCAGGTCTTAGTAACAATCAAGGTATTGGTGATTTAGCCAACTCTTCTATTGGCCTAGTTAACACCATAACCCTCTCAGCCATCTTTACAATCTTTGTACTTATTGCATTGGGTTACTCTGTCATCAAGATCTTTTTCAGTAATCTAAAACGTGGTGGAATCTTACTCACCCAGATTGCGGTTGGAAGTTTATATATGTTATCAGTACCTAGAGGTTATACTGATGGATTTATTGGTTGGTGCAAGCAAATCGTTGCATTATGTCTGACAACATTTCTACAATCTGTTTTCCTCATTGCAGGTTTAATGGTATTTAAAGATAACTTACTCTTAGGTATTGGACTCATGATGTCCGCCAATGAAATACCACGTATAGCAGATCAATTTGGTCTTGATACATCAACACGTGGTAATATGGTGGGAACTATTTATGCAACCCAAAGTGCTCTAAATATTGTAAAAGGAATTGCAACCAAATAGCAACTCTTTATATTTTTCTAGTCTGTTTCATGATAAACTGTATTTAATAGTTTTGGTATTCAATTATCAACCAAAAATAAGAAAGGATGCGTGAAATATGAAAAAAGATAATAAAAATAAAAGAAGCAAACTATGCTATTTTATTGGTGGTGTAGCTTTTACAGGAGGAATGCTTATTTTAATGCCTAAAATAATCGAATTAGGATCTAATTATTTCTATAACGCAAAAACAAAAACAAAAATTGAAGATAATGGTGATTGGGGTCCTGAAATTGTGAAAACCAATACATTACGTGGTAATTGACACATGGATAATTTTAATGCACAGAATATTGCTGAGAGTATTATGAAAGCAATCCAAAAGGAACAAAAAGATCTAACTACTTTAAATGTGATGGTTTTAGGTAAAACAGGTGTTGGTAAAAGTACACTCATAAATAACATGTTTAATGAAAATTTAGCTGAAACTGGAATAGGAAAACCAGTAACACAAAAAATCAGGAAGATTACTAAACCTGATTTCCCTCTTGAAATCTATGACACTCCTGGACTTGAGTTAGGCGGAGATTTTGCAATTAACTCTCTTCTTGAAGAAATTTGCGATGAAATCGATAAAGGCGCTAAAAGTCGTGATATAAGCAAAGCTATACATTGTATTTGGTACTGTATAAGTACCACTTCTCATCGATTTGAACAAGCTGAAGTGTCTTTTTTAAAGAAGTTTATTGGACGAACGAGTGGATATGACATTCCTATAATAATTGTGCTTACTCAATCGTATTCAAAGAACGATGCTACTTCACTATTAAAAGAAATTCAAAAAGAAAATCTTCCAATTGTTAATATCGTTCCCGTTCTTGCAGAGAACTACACTATAGATGAAGAATATACAGCAAAAGCCTATGGATTAGACAAATTATCTTTAATCATGGAAAGTGCAATACCTGAGTCAGTAAAAAAGACTTTTATTTCGGTGCAACGTGCTAACATTGAATTAAAGAAAAAAAGAGCAAGAAGTGTTGTACTTGCCTCAGCATCTGCTGCAGCTGTAACTGGTGCCGCACCCATACCATTTGCCGATGCTGCGGTTCTTATTCCAAATCAGGTAGCTATGTTAAGTGGTATTACTGCTATATTTGGTATTCCAATAGAAAAAGCTACTTTAGCAGCTATTCTCTCTGCGACAATTGGTACAGCTGGTACGACTATATTTGGAAAGACAATAGTTTCGAACTTACTAAAAGTTATCCCTGGCGTAGGAAGTATTGCAGGTGGCTTGATTTCTAGTTCAACTGCTGCTACGCTTACTGCTGCACTTGGAGAAGCTTATATTGTTATTATGGTAAAAATATTAAATGGTGAATATAGCGCAGAAGATTTAAAGACTGAAAAAGGCAGAAAAGAAATACAAAAAGTATTTACTAATATGCTAAAAATCAAGAGAACTAATGTAGGAGAGTCTACAGAATAATTAATTGATGCATCATCTACCAACATTTATAGTTAAAAGACTATCTTTAATTAAAACACTCTTATTAGAGTGTTTTTATATAGAAGGAGAAATAAATGTACTTATACCCCAATAATCTCAAAGGAAAACTGTAATGGTATAGTGAATTTGTAACACCTGTGTATAATCCAGTACAATGAATTAAGTACATCATCTGGTATTCAACTCACTGGTGTCTTTATTAAACCAGGAAGTAACATATGGTTCACAGGCAGAATCAATCTTGCTGAATTGAGAACAATAGATAGAAATAAGTTTTTTGATTTAACTGGTACTGTTAATGATGTCCCAGTGTATATAGGCGAGGCAAGTCTATCTACTGCAACCACTAATGGTCTTAATCTAGAATATGCAAATATAAATATATTACCACACCATATTATTATTGGTGAAAAGCCACAAGAGAAATATTTTATTACGTATGTATCAGCTTCCTTCCCAGAACTTAATTATTTTTTTTAGTCTCTTATTAATCATATTTTCGATCAAAATTTCGAAGACAAAATTATTCTAGAAAAAGAACACTTAAACCTTAAATCAATTATTTACTCAAAGAATAAACAACTATCAATATCATCTGGCACAAAGATTGATTCTAAAAATGGAAAATTAAATCTAGAAACTATGTATAGCGCAAATATTTCATTTGATACTAAACAGTCTTTAGAAGTCAGTATTAAAGAAATAGCAGTTTTTCGTTTATTCTTAATTTTGCTTTCTGATTCCTTTATTCCACTACCATCGGAATTAATCATTTACTCAAAAGATACGAAGCTGATAGAGCAGCATTCTAATACAACAATATGGTTGAATCATAACAGGCTTAGGTATCCAACAAGAGAGAATAAACCGTTTCTAATTGTTTATGAAGATATTGAAAACGACTTTGAAATAATTTGGAATTCTTGGGTTAATTTTTACGAGCAGCCCTTAAACTCACCAATGATAGAACTAATATACCAAATTATTTCAAACGAATCTGTTGGTTTAAATAGATTTTTAAATATTTGTCAAGCTCTTGAGGTCTCTTCAACACAATGTAGAAATGAGGAGTGTAAAGACCTCTTGAATTTTTTGAAATCGAATAAACTTACTACAGCAAAAAAAATTACACTGCAAATGAGAATTCAAGATTTACTAATTCTAAACAATGAAATATTATCTTACAGTGATGATGAAATTTATGAACTAAGTTCAGATATCGCTGATTTAAGGAATTATTATACTCATTATGATCCATCAAGACAAAGAAAATTAGAAGAAAATTACTCAAATATTAAAGATGTTTATACTAAATTTGATCACACTCTCTATAGTCTTTTATTAGCAACAATATATAAAGAAATCGATGTTCCAGTATTAATAGTTAAAAACTCACTTACTAACTTTGAAGCTAGATTTGGTAAAACACTTCAAGATCTATTTGAAGGTCCAGATTAGCATAGGATAATTTCATATTCTTAAATATTTTTATTCTAACAATCTAATTGACCATATTATTATTTATATACTTTTGACATCACTTTGACATCACTCGCCTCTATTTTCCCTCCATTCCCAGAATATACAAGGAAAAACCCACTAAACAGTGGGTTTTCGTGTTTTCACATAGCCAAAGTGTTACTACTCCCACTCCGTAAGATATATTGTCCCACCAGTCCCAAAACCCACTGTTTAGAGGCATGTTTTTCCCACAGTTCCCACCATTCCCGTGGTTCCCAGACTTTTTGACATCATTTTGACATCAGTTACCGTTAAATATATCTTTTAAAATGGCAAATCAATGGAATCATAATCCTTAGTAATTTTTTTAAACGATTGTTTTATATCTTGAATTGAATTGGGATCTTTTTGAACTACTCTTTTGAGTTTTTCATAACTGCCTTGTGTATACGAGAATAATCTAGGATTACCTTCTTTAGTAAACTCTTTGGGTACAATAAGGCCTTTTATTTTCAGTTTGTCAAGAGCATTGGAATACCTATCGCTCAAATAGTTCCTAATATTGTTTTTTTCTTCCCATCTCTTAATAGCGTCAATTGTATCTTCAGCCAACCAACGATCTCCAAAATTAATCGATTGTTCCTCCACTGAATAAATTATTAGTAATCTCTCATCATCATCAAACTCAATGTCATCAAAAAGATTGTAAGTTTCTTTAGTTTTTGAACCAATCCCAGCTTTATCCATTAATTCTTGAACATTCTTATTTATAAAAAATTGTATGTTTCTTTTTGAATACTTTTGATAAAGACCTTGATTGGTCTTTGATAAATGGTCTTTATACATATCTACAATTACTCTTTCTTGCATTAAATTGTGTGGAACGTTTTGATCATCAACAAAAAACACTCCTACTCCCGATTGATTTTTTTCGTAAAAAGCATTGATTTCTTCAACGGTTCCCGACTTTCCTGACGCTGTTTTCGTTCCTATTTTATTCCCAAACAATGCAATGAGTAAATCGCTAGAAAGCACTAATTGCTCATTAATAACAGCCTGACCACTCTCATTTTGTCTGTAAGAAGATACTGCATTATTTTCCCAACGAATCGGAAGTAGCACTACTTCTTTGTCATCTGTATGATGCATGTTCCAATCATTAATAATAGCTTCAATTTCATCTCTTTGAGAACTTACATCACCTGGTGAAGCTATAAACACTTTTATTAAGCTAACTTTCTTCATTATTATTCCTCTTCTCTATAAACTTGCATGCTAATTGGGAGTCTCATATAAATAGTATACAAAATTAAATCAATTTTATAAACAGTGTGAGTAATAAGTCTGGGGATTATTAAATAACCCCCTATTAAATAGGCTGTTAGCTTTCAACAACCTAAAAAACGATTATTTGGTATTTACTTTAGTATTCATTACTTTGCGAATCAATATATTTATTCGATATACTCCATAAGAATAAATGTGGTTGATCATTAATATCAATGTTAATATTAATAATAAAATCAAATTTCGTTTTGTAAACCATTGAATTTTCAATATTGTAATAGCTAATTATCAAACAATGTTGAAACATGAGGGCATTTCCAAACTTGAAATTATCATTTATATCTTTTTCCAACGAGAAATTTGTTTTGTAGTTTTTTAATCCTCCTGGTTTAATTACCACTCCCTCATCCAAAATGACAGTATAAATACTAATTCCATATTCTTCCAATAAATCATTACTCCTAATAGTAAATTCATAATTGACATCTTGAAGTAAAGAGTATTCATCAATTATCCTTACATCATTTGCTAAGTTATTTGAAATATTCGAAAGTTTCCATTGTAGAAAATCATAGTTATTTACACAATCACTAACAACTAATTCTCTTTCGGTTTCATCATAACTTGTAAATTCACCAATCACACACGGCTTGATGGTTTCTATTCTATTTCTATTTTCAGCAGCATTACTTTCTTTAATTGTATAATATAATACAAGCATGGTAATGGATCCACCGAAAAGAGAACCAAAAAAATTAATCCAAGTGTCTGCTGTACCTAATATATATATATAGTCAAATTTTAAACTAATAAATTTAATAAAAAGTACAACTAGGTATGTTGCTATAGGAGCTAAAACCAGAATTGATAGAGATATAAGCAAAATATTATTAAATCTTGATTTTTTCATAACGTAATTCCTTTCTATGTTTCAATTAAAATAAGAATAGAGCTCTTCATGTAAGTCTATCAAAGTCTATGTATTGTGTTGAATCTACCAAAACTAGTGACACATCTCAAAGTTGTACATTTCATAACCTGATTATTTATCATTATTTCACGAAAATTTATATCATTCTAAGAAATAAATTCTACTAGAGAATTACCATTAGTAGCCGTTTTCATTTGATATTCCTAATTCATTATAGACTATTACATTTGTTTTTGATATATGTTGTGGTAGAAAGGAAGTACAAAAAATGAAAAAAATTACATTTAAGTTGGTTTTGCTTCTAGTGATTTCTTGTTCCACTAATAACATTGCTTATAATCGAATTTTAAGAAATGAAACGGTAAATCATAGAAAGGACAAAGCTACACTAAATGAAATAAGAAACAATGAGATTCTTATTCAAGAAAATAGGGACTTCATAATATCTAGTACAAAAAGTGAAATCGACAAAAAACAGGATCTAAGTGTTATTGAAACCCCGTCTTTACAAAAAGTGAAAACTAAAGTTGATGATGAAACTGTTAACACTCATATTCATGATGAGATAAAATCATCTCAGAACAAAGAGCAACCTACTGCACCACCCAATCAACGTGAGGTACATGACAAAAATCAAATTGAAGTTGATTCATCTCCTCCTGTTACAACCCTTCCACCAACAGAACCCCCACCACTTCCAATTGAAAAACCAAAAGAACTCGTGCCTGAACCATTATGTCCAAATGCTTGGTACGACGAGAATCAAACGTGTGACTGGATCCATCCTAATTTAAAACCAACCGATGAAATTGGACGAACAGTCCCAATCTTCTCGAAATCGGAAGATGCATGGAACTGGGCTGAAAAACAATTGTTTGATGAAACGTCAATTTGGCACATGTGTGGCTTTAACCTAATGAATGGTCACACAAACGATGGAATAACCTTCTACTACGGATACATGAAAGCTTGTCCATAATGAATATCTAAACCAGCACTCAGCTAATGAGTGCTTTTATTACCTCAAAAAGAAAGGAACTAAAGATGAGTACTAAGATACGTGGAAGTCCATTTATGTGGACTTTTTAATTTGCTATCAAAAGAAAGGAAATTTTAATATGAGAAACAAATTTAAGTTAATACTGATGGCTGTAATTCTAATGATTACACCACTTTTACAGTCTACCCCAGTCAGTGCAAACTCACTGAATATTACTACCGAGGAATCGGGTATTATTTCAACAGGATACTTTGAAGCCATCAATAGTCGAGGGTGGGCTATTCAACGAAGAAATGGTATTGATTTCAAAATCATAAAAGTTAATGGAGTGCCTGCTTTCTGTATTGAACCTGAACTTCATGTTGGTGATGGTGATGGCTATACCATGAGTGACTTCACGCACGCACAACGTGAAATGTTTGCTCGCATCATTTATCACGGTTATGACAACACCAACAAATCCAATAAAAACTATGTGATTACGCAAAGTGTTTTATGGGAATACTTAGAAACAGTTCGTGATGATTTAGACATCAATGGTACCTATGGCTTTCAAGGCATTGATTATGAAGCTGAAAAACAAGCATTATGGGCTAAAGTAAACGATCATAATACCCGGGCAAGTTTCCACAACACAACGGTTAAATTAAAAACAGGTGAGTTAATTACACTCTTAGATACCAATGGCGTGATTAGTCAGTCCACCGTGAATGCAAGTGGACTTGATGTTACCATTTCAGGTAATACTGTAACCATCAAAGCCGATGCCAACTCACCAAAGTCTGCGAGATTAGAATTTAAGAAGTATGGAAACATTACAAGTAACTCCTCCACTTCTGCAATCCTCTATTCTCACCCTACTTTGCAAAATCTGATTAACAGTGGAAACCCAGATCCAATCCCTTTTATTGTCAATGTTGAAGTTGAACATAATGGAACTCTACAGATTGGAAAGATCAATGCTGAAACTCAAGAAGTCGTTTCAAACACAACGTTTGAACTTTCAACCCATCAAGACATGAAAAGTCCAACTCGATATAGCACTGGAACCAATGGTTTCACAAGTGCGATTGAACTGAGCGCAGGAACTTATTACTATCGTGAAATTTCTGTTCCATCCCCGCTCATTGTAGACAACACGATTCGTCCTATCGAAATCAAAGCAGGTCAACAAACACAAGTCTCTGTAAGTAATGAAGTCGCTAAAGGACAGATTGCCATTGAGAAAAGAGATGCTGAAACCAACGAAGTGTTAAGTGGTGCTCAGTACACCATCTATAGTGATTCCACCCTGAACAATGTCGTTGAAACTATTACAACCGATAGTCATGGACTTGCAACATCGCAGTTACTACCCCTCGGTCATTACTACATCAAGGAAAGCCAAGCACCACAAGGTTATCTGATTAACGAACAAGTCTACTCCGTTAACATTAGTTATAAAGATCAAAACACCAAAGTGATACTCGAGAATTTAGGTGTAACTGATCAAGTCATTAAAGGTAAAATCCAGATTGTTAAAGTAGAACCAGACCAACAAACTCCGATTCAAGGCGCAGTCTTCACCATTAAAGATGCTAACAACAACTTAATCGAGGAAATCACCACCAATGAAGATGGATTCGCCTTCACGAGTGATTTAAGATATGGCCAATACTTTGTTCAAGAAAAGAAAGCACCTCTTGGGTTTTGGCAAGATAAAACCATATATCCATTATCAATCTTAGAAGATGGTGTAACGGTAGTGAAGTATGTGGCTAACAAACACATTGAGTTTAAACTTCAAGTGATTAAAGAGGATATTGAAACTAAAAAACCACTACAAGGAGCAGTCTTTGAAATCAGAGATTTAGAAGATAATGTCATCTCCTTTGACTACTTGAATGATGACAATGAGGTCGTTTCACAAACCCAACTGATAACCAACTCAAAAGGTATTGCCGTCACACAAGGATTTCTAAGAGTAGGAACGTATAAACTAGTTGAAGTCAAAGCACCTGCTGGTTATCTAAGATCTGCACCGGTTGAATTTACTGTAAGTCAAGATACTGAATATGTTGATCTTCCCGTTCTTGGATACACGACAACTCAAACCATTGGTAATCAAGCCACACAAGTTGAAGTTATCAAACTCTCAGAAAACACAGGTGAGCCTCTTGTTGGAGCAACCCTTCAACTCATCAAGAAAGCCACTGATGAAATCATTCTTGAATGGATTTCTGATGAGGAATCTCTCCTTTTTAAAGGTCTTGAAATTGGAAATA